>JBGTGB010000057.1:0-2552 GCA_041746975.1 Haliea sp.
CGGACCAGGTGCGGGCCGGACACTACGACCTGCTGCAGCCGGGTGCCGCGGCCCGGCTGGCAGCCCGGGCCCGAGACACGCTGCTGCGCTGGGACGTCGACCTGGATTCGCCCCAGGTACGGCAGCTTTTCAGTCTGGATGAAGACTGCGGCACTTTCCTGCGCTGGGTCGATGCGTTCAATATCCGTCTTGCCCGCAGTGGTCTGGCGACCTTGTCGGATGCGATTGTCGCGCTGCCCGCGCTGGACACGAAGGAGACGCGTTCCCCTCTGGCGCTTCTTGCTGTGGATGCCTTGCCCCCCTTGTATGAACGCTGCCTGCAGCGGCTGGGCTCCTCTGTGCGATACCTGGAACCAGCAGCTGGGTTAGCTGGACGCCGTGAGCTCCTGCGCTGCGAGGACAGCCGCAGCGAACTCGCCGCAGTTGCACACTGGGCGGCGCAGCTGGTAGCGAGAGAGCCGGATTCACGCGTCGGTATAGTCGTGCCCGACAGCGCGGGCGAACGGGCCACGCTGGATTATCTGCTACGCCGGGAGTTTGAATGTCTGGACCGGCGTTACCAGAGCTTGCCGGTCAACTTTTCCGCCGGCCAGCCTCTGGCACAGGTTCCCTTGGTGCGTGACGCACTTCAGGTGCTGGCGCTGCCCGCGGAGGGCATAGGCCCAACTTCATTGGCCCTGCTGCTGCAGTCGCGTTTTCTCGCGCCGTCTCTGGCGGGGGCCAATGCTGCGACATGGTTGACCCGCTGCTTTGAATCCCGGCTCGAGCGTCTGACCCTGACGCAGTTGCAGCGGGAGTTGGCCACCGGCGGCGCGGATTCAGCTCTAGCGCCACCACTGGAAGCCAGCGCGACGCCGGCTCTGATTGGCGGCCGCCACCCTCCATCGGTCTGGGTGGCCCGTGTGGAAGGCCTGCTGGCGCTCTGGGGCTGGCCCGGATCCGGGCTGGACTCACTGGAATACCAGCAGTTGGGACAGTGGCAGAGACTGCTGCGGGACTATGCCGGTTTCGACCTGGTAGTGCCGGCCCTGCGCTTCGGGGAAGCCTTGCAGCTGTTACGGCGGCTGGCGGTGGAGGCCAGTTTCCAGCCCGAGACCGAAGATAGCTCGGTACAGGTGCTGGGTCCGCTGGAAGCGGCGGGTTTGCAGTTCGACCGACTCTGGTTGTGCGGGATGCAGGCCAGCCGTTGGCCTGCGCCGGCGCGACCGCACCCGTTTATCCCCCTGCAACTGCAGCGCGAACGCGGCATGCCCCACGCCAGCGCGGAAAGGGAGTGGACGTTTACCGAAGCACTGATGAACCGCTATCGGCAGGCCACCACCGTCCTTCACGCCAGTTACGCCGCCAACCGCGACGGCGTTCCCGAGCTGCCGAGCCCCTTGCTGCAGGGCTTCCTAGCGGCGCCCGACCAGCCCGCGGCGGCGCTGAAGACCGCCTGGCTCACCCAGCTGGCCACTTCCGGGCACCCGCCGGATCAGAATGCATTGGCGCCTCCGCTAAGCACGGCGGAAAGCGCGCATCTGCGGGGTGGCAGCGCCATTCTTGAAGACCAGTCCCAGTGCCCCTTTCGCGCCTTTGCCCGGCGCCGGCTGCAAGTGCAGGTACTGCCGGAACCGCAGCCGGGGCTGACTGCCGCGGACCGTGGCGAGTTGCTCCACAGTGCGCTGTTTCACCTCTGGGGTGAGCTGGGCGACCAGGCCACGCTCAGGCAGCTCCCGGCAGGTGCGGAAGCGGATTGTCTGCAAAGGGCGGTGGCCGCGGCTTTGACTGCGGTTCCCGTGGCACGGCAGCGGGCTGCAGGTCGGGCCTGCATACGCCTGGAGGGATTGCGCCTGCAGCGCTTGCTGGCCGAGTGGTTGCACTGTGAGCGGGAGCGAGCTCCCTTCCGGGTGCTGGCGCGCGAAGCCGCGAGTAATCTGCAGCTGCAAGGCCTGACGCTGTCCCTGCGGATAGACCGCATCGACGAGCTGGAGGATGGCTCCACCCTGTTGATCGACTACAAGTCGGGCGCGGCCGGGTCCGGCGACTGGTTCGGCGAGCGGCCGCAGCAACCGCAGTTGCCGCTGTATGCGCTTGCCGCGGAACCGTCGCCGGCCGGCGTTGCTTTTGCCACTGTGCGCGAGCGGAGCTGTCAGTTCGCCGGCCTGGCGCGGGTTGAGTCCGCTCCGGGGATTACCACCGATATCGCGGCCCGCACTCGCGGTCAGCATCCCTGTGCGGACTGGGACGCAGTACTGGCGCATTGGCGTCAGTCGCTGGCGGCGCTGGCCGCAGCATTTGTGCGCGGAGAGGCGACGGTGGACCCCAGATCCGCAAACAGCTGTCGCTACTGCGGTCTGCAGGCCCTGTGCCGCATCGAGGCGGCTGGCACATGACGATCAGCGACGCCTGGCAGCGTGAGCGAGCGCTGGATGCCGCGTGCAGCTTCTGCGTCAGCGCGCCCGCGGGCTCCGGGAAGACCGAGCTGCTGATCCAGCGCTACCTGGCGTTGCTGTCCCGGGTCGTGCAGCCCGAACAGGTATTGGCGATTACCTTTACCCGCAAGGCGGCCG
>JBGTGB010000058.1:0-68351 GCA_041746975.1 Haliea sp.
GCACACGGGATATCGCCAGGTCTGATGTGTTCGACTATATTGAACGTTTTCACAACCCGCGGAAGCGGCGAAGAGTGGCCAAGCGCGATCTTGAGTGCTCGGCCCTTTTAGAAACGTCCGTAGAAGCGGGGTAGAACCCGAGGACATTCCATGGGCTTACGGATACAGCGACTTTTCATTGGCTTGATCGCCCTCTTGGCCTTTGCCTTTGCCTGGGCCGAAGGCCCGGCTGAGCCACTCGAAGCAGTCGACATTGTGGCAGCAGCGCATCGGGCGGCGGGCGGCGCCGCCTGGGTGCGCCCGGAGTCGCTTCTACTCAAGGGTAGTGCGGTCATGTATCGCGATGGTCGACTGGATGCTGCAACTGTGGTTGAGGATTACGCGATGTGGCGTGAGTTTCCGGCGTGGAACGAGTCTGCCCGGGAGGCCTCAGGCAAAGTGCGCATTGACGCGCTGACCAATGGGCAGGTCTTGTTCCAGATCGCCTTCGATGGGGTGCGTTCCTATGACCAGAACGGTCTTGTTGAAGAAGCTGAAGCAACCAGGGAGTGGTCCGCTGCCTTCGGCTTTGGCATCATCCGCTTCGCTCTCGATGAAGGATTCACCCTGGCCCGGCTCGCCGACGACCAGGTTGAAGGTCATGCATCGTATGTTGTCGCGGTGACTGACCCCGATGGCCATGAGACCGTGTTCTGGGTCGAGCGGGATGGGTTTGCCATTCGCAAGGTCGGCTTTGATACGCCCAGGGGCTGGCATGAGCGCATATACTCGGATTTCGAATTACACCAGGATCCGCAGTTCACGCAGCCAACGCGGGTACGCCTCTACTATAATGGGCGCATGACCAGCGATATTGACTGGCAGCACTACGAAGTCAACCAGCCTATTGCCGATGAGGTGTTTGTAATTGGTGCCAGGCAAAACGGGCTATCAAGGTGACATGCCACTCTCATCGAAGATGTCGATGGGGGCCGCCGGAACAGTCTGGCGCAGCAGGGCCCTTTTCCGCAGAAATCGGCTAAGTCCACTGTCTCCCATGCGTGAACCGCCCAGCCCCGAGTAGCAGAACGAATTTTTTTCCACATCGTTGACCAGCGCAGTCAGGCTGGCGTCGTTGATGCTCACGGCACCGACGTTGAGTGCCCGGGCAATGCGCTCGGACTCCTCATCGGAGGCAGAGAATACCGCGGCGGAGAGCCCGAACTCGGAGTCGTTTGCCAGCCGCAGAGCCTCCTCCTCGGTTGCAAAAGGCATGATTGGAATCAGGGGGCCAAAGGTCTCTTCGCGCATCACCGCCATGTCGTGGCTGACTCCAGTCAGCACGGTGGGCGGGTACCAGCTGCCGCCATCATGATATTCGATGCGTCCGCCACAATGTATGGTGGCGCCGCGGGCGACAGCGTCGTCAATCTGCCGCTGAACGGTGTCGCCCTGGCTGGCAAAAATCAGTGGGCCGATCTGGCCCCGGCTCATGTCTGGCCAGTTGATTGTCACCGTTTCCAGGTGCTGTAGCAGGGTCGCCAGCAGCTGGTCGTGAATCGTCTCGTGCACATATATACGCTCCAGTGACTGACAGGCCTGCCCGGTCATGCCGACGGCGCTGCGAATAATCGCTCGAGCGGCATTGTCGAGATCGGCTCCCGGCATGACGATTGCCGGGTCCTTGCCCCCCAGTTCAAGGAAGGCCGGCATGAACCTCGCCGCGGCCTGGGCGCCGACCTTGCGGCCCGTGGCAACGCTCCCGGTAAAGCAGATCGCATCTACTTCATCGATCATGGCAATGCCTGTTTCGGCATCACCGGTGACTATGCCGACCACATCCGCGAGGCCCGCAATACCTTCCAGTGAAGCTCTCAGGGGTACTGCAAAACGTGGTGTTACCTCACTGGGCTTTAACAGCACCGCGCAGCCAGCCAGCAGTGCCGGTATGGCGTCGATCAGAGCCAGGATCAGCGGCACGTTCCAGGGGCTGATGATCCCCACCAGCTGGTAGGGAACCAGCTCGTGACGGTAGCGCACACTCGGTAGCAGGCCTGATGCCGCCTCCTCCGGTGTGGCCAGGAGTGCCGGCGCCCTGGTGGTCCAGTGATCAATGAGATCGAGGATTTTCTGTACTTCGAAATGAGCGAAGAGGCGCCGCCCTGTATCGACGCACAGGGCCTCGCCAATAGCGTTGCGATTGGCGGCTATGGCTTCTCGCCACTGTTGCAGCTGCTCGCATCGGTAGTCGACACCAGCGTCCCGCCAGACCGCCTGAGCCCTTCGCAGCTCGCGGACCCTGGCCGCCACGGCGCCAGCGTCCAGGCAGTCGATGTGGCAGTCAACCCGCCCATTGCGCGGGTTGATAACGTCCAGTTGCCTCACGACTCTGCACCTCGCTGATGTGAATGCGCTCTAAATGACATAATGGTATAAGATAATGACAACTCGCGGCAAGGCGGGGCCAGCACGTCCGCTCTGACCGCTGACTCCTGGGAGGAATGTAAATAGTTACTAAGATTCTAATAATATATGTATATAACGATATGCTAACTTTGTTGTGAGAATAATGATACTCGGGGCGCTATGGACTTCACCCTGAGGCCGGCAACAGTTTAGCGGGGAGTAATAACCTTATGAATTTCAAGAAAAAAATATTGGCTGGCCGGGTGCTCCTGGCTTCTCTGGCAACAGGGCTTGCGCTTTCGACTCAGCCCACGCTTGCCCAGGAAGAGGGGGCACGTCTCCTTGAAGAGGTTCTGGTCACTGCGCGCAAGCGGCAGGAAAGCGTGCAGGATATCCCGGTAGCGGTATCCGCGCTGACCGCGGACATGATGGAGAACCTCAATCTGAAGGACCTCGACGATATAGCCAAGGTGACGCCGGGGCTGATCTTTGACAACGACTTCTCGCGCACCGCCAACCGGCCTGTCATTCGCGGTCAGGCCAACATCCTCAATGATTCGGGTGTGGCCTACTTCATCGACGGGGTGTACATCACGGGTTCCATCGCCGACTACGATCTCAACGACGTCGAACGGGTCGAGGTGGTCAAGGGTCCCCAAAGCGCACTCTACGGCCGCAATACCTACGCCGGCGCCATCAACATGATCACCAAGGATCCCGGAGATACCGTCAGCGGCAATATTCGTGCTGAAGTGGCCGAGGACGAACAGTATGAAATCAGCGGCTCGGTGCGAGGCCCGATAATCCCCGGCCTGCTCTCCGGCAGCCTGGCCGGTCGCTACTTTGAGCGTGGTGCGCCATTCAGAAGCGAATTCGACGGTGCTCCGATCGGGGAGCAGGAGTCCCAGTCGGTGTCAGGACTGTTGCGCTTCACTCCGACCGCGGATCTCGATGTCCGCCTGCGTGCCTACTACTCGGAGCTGGATGACGGCCAGCCTGCTTTGTTCCGGCAGGCCGCCAGTGCCAACAACTGCTTCTTCGACAACGGTTCCTACTATCGGGGGGCCGGCAGGTACTATTGCGGCATTCTTGAGGCCCAGCCGATCACCTCGGACTACCGCGTGCAGGCTCCAGAAGCAGGTGATAAAGCCGAGCAGACCCAGGTAAGCCTGAATATCCGCTACACCCTGAACGAGCAGTGGTCACTGACCTCCACCACCGGCTACAACCAGCGCGATGGCAGCCAGGTCACGGAAGCTGATTACGGTCCAACGTCGTTCCAGACTCCCATATTCGCCCGTTTCCCGCTGGGCGCGCCTCCCGCGCCTTTCGGGCTGGTCGCCGGCCCGCCGCTTGACTTTACCTTCTCCTTTGACACTGCCAGCGAGGACTTCTCCCAGGAAATCCGCTTTGATTTCGACGGCGATCGCCTCCGCAGCAGCCTGGGTCTGTATTACTTCGACGAGCGCAGCAGCACCCGTGACACTCGCGATCCGCCAGCGAACGCTGCGGCGCTGGCGGGTGCGGGGGTCGGTGCTGCACTCGCGGCGGAGGCCGCCATCTGCGCCGCCAATCCGATCTGCCTGGTGGCCTTCCCTGTCACCCCGGTGGGAATGCTGGAGGCGCCCCTGCGCAATCGCAGCAGTGGCGAGTTGGAGAACCGGGCGGCCTATGCCCTGCTGTCCTATGACCTGACCGATGCTGTCACCCTTACGGTCGAGGGTCGGTATCAGGAGGAGAAGGTTTCGCAGCAATCGATCAGCCAGCGCCTGGGGCAGGAAGTCACGAACTTCACCGCCATCTCCGACACTTTCAGCTCCTTTACTCCTCGCGTCACCCTGGACTGGAAGATCAACGACAACAACATGATCTATTTCCTGGTCGCAGAGGGAACCAAGCCGGGTGGCTTCAACTCGGCAGCCGCAATTGATGCCGGGGTGCCTGATTTCGAGGAAGAAGATCTTCGGTCATTCGAAATTGGTACCAAGAGCGTGCTCCTGGACGGCCAGATGGTTTTCAATACGGCCTTTTTCTACAACGAGCTCGAGGGCTATCAGCTGACCCAGAACGTCCAGGGCGCTGGCGAGATCACTTCGGCAACGGTCAACGCCGGTGATGCGGATCTTACCGGACTGGAATTGTCCATGTACTACCGACCCGAGGCACTGCCGGGGCTGTCCCTGACTGCGAATTATGCCTACGTGGATCCGGAGTTCACCAATGGTTTCGATCTCAATCAGGGCCTGCTTAACGACATCGCCGATGATGGCCTGACCAACTGTTCCACTGGCGTACAGTTTGAGGGCGCTGCGTGTTCGGTGGATACCGTTGCGCTGGGTTCCATTCGCGGTAAGCAGATTCCCCGCACATCACGGAATACCGCCTTCGTTGATGCTGAGTATCGGCAGGCGCTGGGGAATGGCTGGGAGTGGTACCTGGGGGCAAACTACTCCTATGAAGAGAGCCGCTTCGCTCAGGTGCTGAACCTCGCCGAGACCGGTGACATCGGCACGATGAACGCGCGTTTTGGCCTCGAGAACGATAAATACGCTATCAGCATCTGGGGCAAGAACCTGACCGGAGAGGACGCGGTGCCGTTTATTCTCCGCTATGCAGATGCGGGCGACAGCCTAAAACGGAACTTCGTCGCCACCACGCGGCGAGACACCTACTTCGGAGCCACCTTCACCGCGCGCTTCTAGTGGTGTAGCCACGGTGAGGCAGAGCCGGCATGTGCTTTTGTAGCCATGCCGGCTTTTCAATTTTCAAATCACGGGGCTAGTTGATGGACAAGGCGACGATCGTCGTGATCACCCTCGTTGTATACAAGGCGCTGCTGATCGGCATCGGATTCTGGGCGTCACGCCGCACCCGGGATGCTGACGACTTTTTCCTGGGCGGTCGCGGTCTCGGCCCGCTGGTCGCTGCGATCAGCTACTCCTCCAGTGCCTCGTCGGCCTGGACCCTGCTGGGCATGAGCGGGCTCGCCTACGTAGTCGGGGTGTCTGCCCTGTGGCTGGTGGCGGGGTCCATTCTCGGCATGCTGGTGGCATGGTACTGGATCGGTCCGCGCCTGTGGCACTTCAGTCGCCAGCACGACCACATGACCCTGACTGATCTTATCCTCCACGACAGCAGTGGCCGGCTGCGTAGCCTGATTTTGTGGACGGCATCGATGATCGTGCTGGTCTCGTTTCTGCTCTACATCGCTGCCCAATTCCAGGGCGCCGGCAATACTTTCGCCACTACCTTTGATCTCTCCATGAGCCAGAGTATTGCCATCGGCGGCGCCATCATCATGGTCTACACCCTGTTGGGCGGTTTCTGGGCGGTCAGCGTCACGGACACCCTGCAGGGGCTGTTGATGGCAGTCACCGCCGTGCTGTTGCCGCTGGCGGCGCTGGTCGCCGTGGGCGGACCGGCCGGGTTCTGGCAGGGCCTGCTGGAGGTCAGCTCGCCGCAGCAGTTGAGCCTGACCGCCGGCAACAGTGGGCTGCTGGCCCTGGGAACAGTGGTGGGTGGTCTCGCCATTGGCATGGGCACTTTTGGCCAGCCGCACCTGCTGGTGCGCTTCATGGCGCTGCGGGATGAACGCGCGCTGCGCCAGGCCCGGCATATCACTATCGCCTGGTATCTGGTGGTGTTCCTCGGCATGTGTTTCCTGGGGCTCGTGGGCCATATTCTCGAGCGCGATGTCGCCAACCCGGAAACTATTTTTTTCGTGCTCACCGAGAGCCTGTTCCCCCCGGTATTGGGCGCCATCCTGCTGGCGGCGGTACTTTCGGCGATCATGTCCACTGCCGACAGCCAGCTGTTGGTAGCGGGGAGTGTAATCGCCCACGACCTCGGCCTGGGTGAGCGTCACCCGGCGCGCATGATGCTGGTGAGCAGGCTCACCATCGTAGTCCTGGTCGTATTGGCGGTGCTGGTGGCCATTTATCTACCACAGCAGATTTTCAGCCGGGTCTTGTTCGCCTGGATTGCACTGGGTTCGGCTTTTGGACCGCTGGTGTTTGTACGTCTCGCGGGCCTGCGCGTCGCTCCGCTGGGCGTGCTGCTCTCCATTGGCAGCGGCTTCGGCCTGGCGGTTGCGCTGTCACTCCTGCCTGACACCCCCGGGGACATCGCCGAGCGCCTGCTGCCATTCTGCGTGGCCCTGGCGATCCTGTTGCTCTGGCGACTACCCGCGCACGCAGTCAGAGCCTCGCAAGATCCTCCTGCCAGCCCGACAGCAGGGGGAACTGTTGGTCCGGAGCGCGCTCCCCCGGGCTGATGCCGGCGCGCTGCAGGCAGTGCCAGGCGAGACAGAGATTCGAGGTCAGGACCGGTTTTCCGGTCAGGGCCTGGAGGGCGACAATGCTGCGCAGCCCGGGCATTCCGGTGCCGGTTATGACCAGCACATCGGCTTCGACCTTGCGCCAGCGCGCGCTGAGGAAAGGTATCGCCGTGCTGCTATCAAGCTGGTAGATACTGCGGGTATCGCTTGCATTTGGCTGCAGGCTATCGGCGCGCAGGATCTCGTAGCCGGCGTCGCTCCAGTAGTCCAGCGCATGGCTGAGCAGCCACGCCGGGTAGGGGCAGGCGAGAGCGATGCGGCGCGCGCCCAAGACCTTGAGCGCTGCGTGGATGGCCTCCGCCGCAGTGCAGACCGGTACGCCGCCCGCGCTCTGCAGGTCCTTGAGCAGTTTCTGCTCCCGACCCCTGGGCAGGAGATAGCTGGAGGCAGTACAGGCAAAGCCCAGGACATTGAGGGCCAGGGTGTCGAAGCTGGCAAGAGCCGCGGGCAGTTGCTCGATGTAGTCAATGAAGCGCTGTTGCGGTTCGCCGCTGCTCACGAGGCGGGTGCTGTGCATGCCCACCCCCGCCGGCAGCAGGAGGCGCAGCTCTGGTTCAACCGTCGGGTTGGCTTGTGGCGTGGCGATGCCAATGCTGCCTTTGCGTCCGTATTCGGGCATGGTGTCGTGAGTCGAGTGTATTTTTGTAGACTATTGTCCCAAAAAGTGTGTGGGTCAAGCATGGACTGGATTGGATTATACGGGTTGGAGCGTGGAGCGCACATGGCCGGCCCGGCAGCAGCGGGGGCGCGAGCATGTTAGGACCAGGCGCTAGACCAATACCGGTGCTTGTTGTCGGTGCCGGCCCGGTAGGACTGACTGCGGCTGCGCTGCTGGTGCAAGCGGGCGTGCCGGTGCGAGTGGTGGAACGTGAACGGGACCTGCCGGAGGATATGCGCGCCTCCACGTTCCATCCGGCAACCCTGGAAATCATTGACCGCCTGGGACTGGCCCGGCCGCTGCTGGAAGAGGGCACGGTGGTGTCGCGCTGGCAGTATCTGGTACACGGCTCGCAGCAGCGCGCGGTTTTTGACATGGGAGTGCTGGCCGAATGCACGGGCTTTCCGTTTCGCCTCCAGTGCGAGCAGTTTCGCCTCACCCGCCTGCTGCTAGCCAGGCTGCAGAGCAGCCCCCTGTTCACGATTCAGTTCGGCTGCGAACTGGTCGGCGTGCAGCCGGGCGAGGCAGACGTAGAAGTAGCGCTTGGATCCGACCGAGAGAGTGAGCGAGTCCGCTGCCGCTGGCTGCTGGCCTGTGACGGGGGTCGCAGTACGGTGCGTAAACAGCTGGGATTGGCCTTCGAGGGCATGCAGTTTCCCAAGACCTCGATCACCCTGGTGGTCAGGCACCCCTTTCAGGACCAGTGGCCGGATCTGCTCGGCGTGAACTACGTCTGGACTGACAGCGCCCACTATAGCCTGATGCAGTTGCGCGACCTGTGGCGTTTGTCCTATTCACCCCGGCCAGACCAGTCCATCGCCGAGGCGCTGGCGCCGGAGGCTGCGCAGGCACAGCTGCAGGCGCTGTTCCCTGCCGCCCGGCCCTATGAATTGTTGCAGCGCAATTACTACACCTTGCAGCAACGCTGCCTGGACTCATTCGTCGTCGGCCGGGTGCTGTTTGCCGGCGATGCCGCACATCTTAACAGCCCGGCCGGCGGTATGGGGATGAACAGCGGCATCCACGATGCCCAGTGCCTGGTTGAGCACCTGCTCCCGGTGCTGGCGGGAAAGGACCCGGCCCATCTGCAGCGTTACGATCGTCGCCGGCGAACCATCGCGCTGGAGGAAGTGCAGCGACTGTCGGCCCGCAATTATGCTCGCCACCGGGAGACCGATCCGGCGCGGCGGGCTGAAATCTGGCGGGAGCTGCAGGCCACCGCCGATAATCCCGGGCGCCAGCTCGATTACCTGATGGACTCCTCAATGTTGCGTTCCCTGGAGCGTGAACGCAGTATCGACTGATTACCGGAGGCTATATGGAATCACTACAGCAACTCCTGGCCCGTGCTCCCTGCGCGATTCCAGACCCGGTTACCAGTCGTATCGACGGCGCGCTGGTACCGCCAGACACTGCTGCCGCTACCCTGCCGATCACGTATCCCGGGACCGCGGAAGTGGTGACGCAGTTGCAGGTAGCGGATGCTGCCGAGGTCGGGCGCGCGGTCGCCGCTGCCCGCGCCAGTTTTGCCAGCGGTGTCTGGGCGGGAATGGCCGTTGCCGAGCGCCAGCGGGTTCTGCGCAAGGGCCAGCAGCTGTTGCAGGAGCACAGCGCGACCCTGGCCTTCCTCGAATGCCTGGCTGCGGGGCTGCCGATGGTGCATCTGCAGTCGCGTCAGGTGCCACGGGCGGCGGAGAATTTCGGTTTCTTCGCTGAATTCATTGGTCAGCAGGCGGGCGAGAGCTTTGAGCAGATGCCCGGCTACCTGACCACTGTCACCCGCCAGCCCGCGGGGGTCGCGGCCCTGCTGGCGCCCTGGAACGCGCCGCTGGCGCTGGCTTCCATGCAGCTCGCCTCCTGCATCGCTTTTGGTAACAGCTGTGTGCTCAAGCCTTCCGAATACACGCCACTGTCAATTGGCTATATGGTGGATTTGCTGGAACAGGCAGGCCTTCCGCCGGGCGTAATCAACGTGGTTAACGGGCCGGGTGCGGTGACCGGTGCGGCACTGGTGGCGCACCCGGATATCGACCGCATCGCTTTCACCGGCGGGACGGCCACGGCTCGCGCAATCATGGCGGCCGCTGCGCCCAGGCTGGTGCCTCTGCATCTGGAGCTCGGCGGCAAGTCGGCGAATATAGTCTTTGACGACGCCGATCTCGAGCAGGCGCTGGACGGTTCACTTATCAACATATTCGCCAATAACGGCCAGATCTGTATCGCCGGCTCGCGCATCCTGGTGCAGCGCGGCATTGCCGATCGCTTCATACCGGCCTTTGTCGAGCGTGCGCGCCATATTCGCGTGGGCGATCCGATGGACCCGGACTCGGAAATGGGGCCGCTGGCGTTTGCCGCCCACTTGCAGCGGGTGCAGGAGCACATTGCCGGTGCCCTGGCCGATGGGGCGCGGCTGCTGGTGGGCGGCGCAGGCCTGCCCGAACTGGGCGCTGGCTACTTTCTGCAGCCGACAGTGTTGCAGGTAGAGTCCAATGCCCTGCCTATCTGTCAGCGGGAAGTGTTTGGGCCGGTCGCCACCATACAGCTGTTCGACCGGGGCGAAGAGGCGTTCAGTATCGCCAATGACAGTGAATTTGGCCTGGTTGCCTATGTCTGGACCGATTCGCTGCAACGCACCCTCGCCGCTCAGCAGCGCCTGGAGGTGGGCACAGTGTGGGTCAACACTCCGCTGGCGCGCGATCTACGGGCGCCTTTCGGCGGCTTCAAGCAGTCGGGCATGGGCCGCGATGGTCCGCGGCAGTGCGCGGAGTTTTATACCGAAGAAAAGGCCACGATTGTCGCCCGCGGGCGGGTGCCCATGCCGCGCCTGGGTGCGGGGGGCGTGGATATCAGTGCAAGGGATCCTGGAGCTGATTAAGCTCAACCACAAAGCCGTCGGGATCCTGCACCACGCTGACCATGACCCGGATCTCGCTGCTACCATCGTAGGAAGGGTAGGATACCAGGGAGGGCTCGCTCAGTACCGTGACTCCCTCGAGGGTAGTCGCTTTGGCAAAGCTCGTTTCCAGCTCATCGCTGTTGAATACCAGGACTACGGTGCCACGCTTGAAAGCGGCGTCCGTGAGGTCCACTTTCTCGACCTCGGGGCGCACGTACTGCAGCAGTCCGACAATGCCGACGTAGTCGTCGTTGGCGCGCAGAAACACCAGCCGCCGCACCCGTTCCGCATCTTCGTTGCTGGCCCCGGCGGGGGTGTTCACCATGTTGTCGTAGATGACCCGCATCCCCAGCGCGTCACGATAGAAGGCCAGTGACGCCTCGACATCGTTTACCACCAGGGTGGTGCGACGCAGGTCGATTGCAGTTCGCTGGTCTTCCGCCACGGGCGCCGCCGCTGCCGCTAAGGGCAGCCAGAGCGCGACGGCCAGCAAGGCACTCAGGAAAGGTGTGTGCATTGTGTGTTCTCCGCTAACAGGGCCCGTTGCCGGGCCCGGGACGCAAGGGGATTACTCGGATTTGCGACCGTCGATGATCTTCTTCATATAGGTCCAGGAGGTCTCGTTGCGGCGCGGGTCATCGCCCGCGGGTGGGCTGGTGTACTCCGGATAGTTGGTGGCGATCTCGTTCTTCATCAGCTCCGAGAGTTGGTCATAGCTTTCCAGCTTGCGACCCATGGCGTTGAAGTACAGCAGGCCACTGCGGTTACCCATCTCCATCCAGGGCAGCCACTGCGAGATCCGGACCCAGGATACGACGGGATACTCGACATCGATGGCCGGATCCAGCAGTGCAGCGGTGCTGCCGTTGAAGTCGAAAATCTCGGTCGCGTGGTAAGTGCCGCCAACGTACTGCTGATAATCCCCGGCGAGTGGGTTGGTGTAGAACAGCGGTATCTCCATGCGCATAAGGTATTGGCCGTTCATGTCTTCGAGATTGAATGTGCGCTCTTCTCCGCTGGGTGTCCTGCCGTAGCTGGTGTGGTTGACTGGATCATTGGCGACGTGAATCACCTCGTTGCTGGCACCGGTCCAGGGATTCTCGAAGGTGCGCATGACCTCGTTGGTCTCCGGATCGAGATACAGCATGATCTCCCGGGACACCAGTCTGTAACCCTTGCCCAGCTGCGGGTCACTGACTTCCAGGCACTGGCGGATGTTCATGCCGTCGAGGTTGAAGACAAGCTTGTCGCGTTCCCCGGGCACCCGGGCATAGGCGCGCCCGAACCACTGGAATACCTGGGGATCGTTGTCCTTGAGGGAACACTGCACCTTGCGGTTCAGCTGGATGTAGCCGTCGGCTGTATTGGGGTCTATCTGTTCAGCGCTGGCGGAGCAGACGAGCAGGGCGCCGAGCCCGGCTGCGAGAAGTTGGCGAATATGCATGATCAGTCCTCTTATTGGTTAGGCTTGTTGCCCGAGAATGCAGCTTTCCCCAGTACTATATAATATGATCTATAAGTATGGAAATATAACTTATAAGGAGTGGTGATGGCAGCCTATATGGTGGTCGAGGCAGAAATTGAGCAGCCTCAGGGGTTTGCGGCCTATGCGAGAGCGGTGCCGGCGCTGGTGGCGGAATACGGTGGCGAGTATCTTGTGCTCGGCGGAGAGGCGGAGTCTCTGGAAGGGGATTGGGGTGGCGTCCGGCTGGTGCTGCACCGCTGGCCCGACCGCGACACGGCCCGCCGCTTCTGGCACTCTCCCGAATACCGGGAACTCAAGCGCCTGCGCGAGGGAACCGGCACCTTTCGTGTTATGTTGCTTGAGGGGCTGGAGCGAGAAGTGCTGGAGAACGCGCCATGAGTATTGCACCCTATGCGGCGCTGGCACTGCAGATGCGCTGTGATGCGGTCAATGGCTGCAACGACGTCAGTGAGGCACGCCGCCAGATGCTGCAGACCATCGCCCGCTGTGACGGGCTTATCCGCGGCAGCAAGGGGTTCTTGCGCACTTTTGCCGGCCAGGAGATCAGGCTGGTGGTACTGCCGGAATACTTCATGACCGGTTTCCCCATGGGCGAGTCTGTTTCCGCCTGGATTGAGCTCGCCTGCATCGAGGAGAATGGCCCCGAATACCAGGCCCTGGCGCAGGTAGCGCGGGCGCACAATGTCTACCTCTCTGGCAATGTCTACGAGCTCGACCCGCACTTCCCGGGCCTGTATTTCCAGACCAGTTTTATTCTTGCGGACACGGGCGAGCGCGTGCTGCGCTACCGGCGTCTGCTCTCCATGTTCTCGCCCACGCCCCACGATGTGCTCGAGCGCTATGTCGAGGTATACGGTGAGGAGTCTCTGTTCCCGGTCGCCGACACTGAGCTCGGCAAGCTGGCCTGTGTTGCCTCAGAGGAAATTCTCTATCCGGAGATCAGCCGTGCCCTCGCCTTGCGGGGGGCGGAGGTCATTTGCCACTCCTCCAGCGAGGTGGGCAGCCCATTGGCTACGCCCAAGAATATCGCCAAGCAGGCCCGAGCCCTCGAAAACATGGCCTACCTGGTCTCCGCCAATAGCGCCGGCATCGCCGGGATAGCGTTTCCCGAGGCCTCCACGGACGGGCATTCCCAGGTTGTGGACTACAAAGGTCGGCTCTTGGCGGAGGCGGGGCCAGGTGAATCCATGGTGGGCTGTGCAGAGCTGGACGTTGCGGCTCTACGGCGGGCGCGAGCTACACCGGCTATGGGCAATCTCCTGGCGCGACAGCGTCTGGACCTGTTCGCGTCTACCTATAGTGACCGCGTTGTCCATCCCCCGAATACGCTACTGGACCCGGATAACGGAGCTATCAAAGTGCCGGACCGGACCCACTTCATGGACACCCAGCGCGAAGCTATCGCTCGCCTGCGCGAGCCCGGCAAATAGCGGGGCGGGTGGTCGTCTTCAGCCACGGCTGCTTCGCAGCCGCCGCCACAGGGTGGTGGTGCTTATGCCGAGATACGCGGCGGTGCGTGCCCGGTTGCCGCCGAAGCGATCCAGCGCCTCCAGAATCAGAGTCATTTCCGCCTTGCGCAAGGGAGCGGGCTCAGCGGCGGTGGGGCCCAATTGCGGGCTGGCGCTCTCGTAACGGTACAGCTCCGGAGCCAGCTGCGGCAGGCGTTGGGGTAGACTCGCGGCGCCGTCGCCAACCAGAGCCGCGGTGATACGCTCCATGATGTTCTCCATTTCCCGCACATTGCCTGGCCAGGAGTGGCGCCGCAGTGGCGCCGCCAGGCTCTCCAGCACTTCCTCCACAGGGACCTCCACGCCGTAGCGCCTGGCCTGCTCGTTCAGCATCCAGCGGGCAATGGGGAGAATGTCCGCGCGGCGGCTGTGCAGCGGCGGGATATGCAGGGTGAGCACATTCAGGCGGTAGAACAGATCCTGCCGGAAGCGGCCTTCTGCGACCAGCTGCGCGAGGTCCCGGTTCGAGGCGCAGACAAACTTGAGGTTCAGGTTTATTTCCCGGTTGCTGCCCAGCGGCCGCAAGGTGCGCTCCTGGATCACCCGCAGGATCTTGGCCTGCTGCTTGAGCGGCAGTTCGCTGATCTCGTCGAGGAAGAATACGCCGTCCTGGGCTGCTGCCAACAGCCCCGTACGTCCGCCCTTCAGGGAGGTCGTGAAGGCGCCATCGGCATAGCCAAACAGCTCGCTCTCGAACAGTTCATCGGGGATGGCGCCGCAGTTGATAGCGATGAATTCGCCGGCGCTGTAAGGACCTCGCCGGTGAATCTCCCTGGCAATGAGTTCCTTGCCGGTGCCAGTTTCGCCGGTGATCAGCACTGTTGCGCCGGTGCGGGCATAGCTGCTTGTCAGGGCGTCTATGTGCGCCATGGCCCTGGATCCATACCGTAGCTGCCGACTGTTGGCGCGCGGGGTGGTGTTGCCGGCGTTCCCCAGGTCTACACTCTGCGGCGCCTGTTGCAGCACGTAGACATAGCCGTCCGCGGGCTGTTCCGGGGTAAGCGGCTGCCGTTTAACCCGGTAGTGGCGGCCATCGATGAGGAGCGGATGGGCCGACTCCGGGACTTCGGCCTGACCAAGGCTGTTCAGAATATCCGTGGAGGCGCGGCGAATCGCGCCCGCGTCCGTGAGCCCCAGCCACGCCAGCCGGGAGTGGTTGCAGGCGATCATTTCCCCCGCCGCATTTGCAACCAGCACCGCCAGGCCATTGCAAAGCTGTCCTGCGCGCTCGGCTTTCTCCGCTATCTGGCTGCGCCAGTGCGCAATGCCAGCGACAATCGCTTGCTGCAACAGCCTGCGGCAGGATTCACGGGAGTACAGCAGCAGGCTGCGGATGTTTTCCTGCTCCGCCAGTGAGCACACATAGCTGGAGCCGATGATCATTCGGTAGTCCTGCTTGGCGGCGAGGTAGACCAGCCGCCGCGCCTCGTCCGGGGTTGCGTAGCGAGACTGAACCACCCGCGCGCCCAGCAGCGGCTGCAGTACCGCCAGCGTGTCCGCGTGATCCCCGCTGCTGATCAGCATGACGGGGTTGTCCAGAGCTGCAGCGGTGGTAACTGCCTTGAGGACATCGCGGTCACTCACCTCCAGCGCCAGCACCGGTAGCTCAATGCGCTGCTTCAGGTAGGCGCTGTTGGATCCAGCGCTGACGATGACGTCGGCGTGCTGGTACTGCAGGATATCCTCGATCGTGACATCTTTCTCCAATACGAAATCTAGAACTTCGATGTGGGCCTGGGTGGTGAATTCGGGGCTGACCACGCTCACCAACTGGCTGAACTTCCGGAATCCAACCACCAGAATATTGGGGCGATAGTGTTGGACGAGTTGCCAGTCCATGGGGCCTTCTCCTTCAAATTTTGCGCCGGACTCCGCCGCCACAATCCCCGACGAGTTGTTTCATAATTATGTTTCAGTATGGGTCAGATTATTTCATATTGAAATAGTTTTTCTTCGGGCGGCGTTGCTCCCCGCAGCCATCCGTATCGCTTGCGCCAGTTAAGGCATTGAAAAATATTATAAAAATTCCCGGCGCTTGAGCCTCTCGAGATCAGAGGCCAGTTGGCACAACACCTGCTTTACCATATTCAGTTGGAAGTCCCTAGCGAGTAAGGAGACAGCGTATTGAACAAGTCACTGGCAGGGGTGCGTATCCTTGACCTCACCCACATGCTCTCCGGGCCCTACGGCGGCATGATCCTCGCCGACCTTGGCGCAGAGACCATCAAAGTTGAGCCTTTGGGCGGGGAGGGCACTCGCAAGCTGCTGGCCACTGATCCCAGAAATTCCCTGAGTGGTATGGGCGCGTACTACATAACTCTCAACCGCAATAAAAAAAGCGTGGCGATCGATCTCAAGAGCGACGCCGGCCTGCAGCTGTTTTATCAACTGGTAGGACAGTCGGATATTGTACTCAGCAACTTTGGCGCCGGTGTGCCCGAGCGCCTGGGAATCGACTACGAAACCTTGAGCGTAATCAATCCCCGCATCATCACCTGTACTGTTTCCGGTTTCGGCTCCGATGGCCCCAACTACCAGCGCCCGGCTTTCGACCAGGTTGCCCAGGCCACCGGCGGGGGCATGTCCATCACCGGTCCCGATCGCGAGCATCCGGTGCGGGCGGGCATTCCCATCGGCGATCTCGGTGGCGGCATGTTCGGCGTTATGGGCATCCTCGCCGCTCTCTATGAGCGCGAGCGTAGCGGCCGGGGCCAGCACGTGGATATTTCCATGCTCGACTGCCAGATATCCATGCTCAACTACATGGCCACCATGTACTTTCTTTCGGGCGAGGATCCCCACCCGATCGGCAATGCCCACTTCGTCCACGTGCCCTACGACACTTTTACCTGCGCGGACGGCTTCATTGTCATCGCCGTAATCACCGATAATTTCTGGCAGAACCTGAAGACCCTGGTCGACATCCCTGAATTTGATGACCCGAAGTATGACGGACAGCCGGGGCGGTTTGCTGATCGTGAATTCATCAATGGGAAGTTGAATGCGGTGCTGGCGGGCAACAGCTGCGATTATTGGATTGCCCAGTTGGAGGCCAAGCGCATACCCTGTGCTCCGGTAAACAGTTTCAGCTCAGCGTTATCGGACCCGCAGGTATTGCACAGAAAGATGGTGGTGGAACTCAGGCACCCTGACGGCAGCAGCACCCGCGGGCCAGGCAATCCGGTCAAACTGTCCCGTACCGGAGAGGAGTCCTTCACCCCGGCCCCGCTGCTGGGTCAACACACAAGCGAGGTGCTATCGGATCTGCTGGGGATTGCTGAGACCGAGATCGAGAACATGCGAGCACAGGGAGTAATAGCCTGATGGCCCAAACAGCTATCGTCAACGATGTCGGGCCACGGGATGGCCTGCAGAACCAGCCGCGGACGCTGGACCCGGTACAGCGCTTGCAATTAATCGCGGCCATTCGCGCGTCGGGTCTCCAGCACATCGAGGTAGGCAGCTTTGTGTCCCCAAGGGCAGTACCGGCGATGGCCGGTACCGACACCGTGGTTGCGGGCCTGAACGGTCTGGCCAGCGGCCACTACAGCGCCCTGATCCCGAACCTGCGCGGCTACGAACTGGCCCGGGATGCGGGCACCAAGGCCGTGGTGATGGTTCTCTACGGCAGCGAGGGAATGGCCCGGAAAAACGTCAATATGGGGCGCGAGGATGCGGACGCGATCACTGAGGACATCCTTACGCGGGCCCGCGAGGACGGCGTTGCTGTTATCGCAACCATCGCTGTCTCTTTCCAGTGCCCCTTTGATGGCCCGGTTGACCCGGGGCTGGTGGTGGAGGTCGCCGGCCGCTTCCTGGAGTTGGGCGTGGATCGTCTGGTCGTGGCAGACACCATTGGCGCGGCTAACCCGCAGCAGGTGCGCGACCTCACCCGCACCCTGGTGGACCGCCACGGTGGGGAGCGGCTGGGCTGCCATTTTCACGACACCCGTGCCCTGGGCCTCGCCAATGTCTACGCTGCGGTAGAGTCCGGCATCCGCTACTTCGACGCCTCTATCGCCGGCCTGGGTGGCTGCCCGTTTGCCCCCGGTGCGAGTGGCAATGTCGCCACGGAAGATGTGGTGATGTTGCTGGAACAGCTGGGATTCTCCACCGGCGTCGACCAGGAGCAATTGCTCGCCGCCTCCGACCTGGCGGAAACCCTGACCGGTACCGCCCCCGGTGGCCGCGCCAAGCCCTGGCTCAAGCCCTGGCTGGCCAAACAGCATCGACAGCACTGAGCACTAAGCATGCTCCGATGCTGGAGTCGCCGCTGCAACGCAACATGTAAGGAACAATGGCAATGAAATTGGAAGGTATCACCGTTATCGACCTGTCGCTTTTCCTGCCCGGGCCTGCGGTGTCGTTGATGATGGCAGACCATGGAGCGCGCGTGATCAAAGTCGAGAATCCTGCTGCTCCGGAACCGACGCGCTCCAGCCAGTTCTTTCCCTGGACCCAGGGCGATAGCACAGTCATGTTTCGCAACACGCAACGTGGCAAGGAAAGTCTGACCCTGAATCTCAAAAGCCCGCGGGCGAAAGAGTTGCTCCTGTCACTGGCTGCAAGTGCCGATGTGTTTATCGAGAGCTTCCGACCCGGAGTGATGAAAAGATTGGGCATTGACTACGAGGTGATTCGCGCCATCAATCCCGGCATTGTTTATTGCTCACTATCTGCTTTCGGGCAGGATGGGCCCTGGCGGGACCGGCCCGCGCATGATACGGCTGCCGTGGCCGCCGCGGGAGTTCTGGATCTGACCCGGTCGCCGGAGGGTGAAACGGGCCCTGCGATCATCGGCGTTGCCATCTCCGACATGCTGTCCTCGCACCTGGCCTTCGGTGGCATCATGATGGCGCTTTATCGCCGCCACACTTCAGGCGTTGGAGACTACATCGATATCAGCATGTTCGAGTCAGTCCTGAATGCGTCCCCCAATATTCTCGGTCCTGTTTTTGGCGGAGGGCAGGCACCCGATCGGCTGCAGGAGCGCACGCATGGAGGGAATGCCATGCTTAATATCTATGAACTTGCCGATGGCAACCATATTGCTCTGGGTGGCGGTGAGCACAAATTTGTTGAGGAATTGTTCAATGGCCTCGGGCGACCAGATTTTGTCCAGGTAGTGACAGGGCCTGCGGGGCAGGCACATCACGAGGCTATCTCGTTTCTGAGAGAGACCTTCAGGCAGCGAAACCGATCGGAATGGGAGGCCTGGTTTGAAGGCAGGGATATTTGCTGGATGCCGGTGATGACCCTTGACGAGGCCTGGGACACGGAGCACGTTTGGGCCCGGAAAATGCGGATACGGGACGATCAGGGTAACGATCACATGGGCCTGCCAATCAAATTTCTCAACGAGCCGGGTCGTGTGCAATTCGGTCTTGCGGAAGTTGGCGAGCATACCGACACCATCCTGGCGGATCTCGGTTGTTCGCCGGACGAGCTCGATGTTCTGCGAACCAGGGGCGTCATTTAGACGGGATGGCTTCGATGCCATCTGTTGCTAAAAATTGACGAATGTACGTACATTGTGCTTGATTTTATAAAATATTGTGAGCATAGTCAGGGTGGGATTTGAAGTATTGTCAAGTTATTTAGGGGATTACGATGATCAAAAGCCAGCTAAAACCTATGTACCTGTCCGTGTTAGTGGCCTTACCAGCGGTTGGATCGCTCACGGTTGCAAACAATGCTCATGCGCAGTTGGAAGAGATCGTGGTGACGGCACGTGCGCGTGCCGAATCACTGCAGGATGTGCCTTCGACAATTACCGCGTTTTCGGAAGGCCAGATCGAAAATATGGGTGTGCAGCGCGCCGAGGACTTTGTCTACATGACCCCGGGCGTAACTTTGGTCAACACTGTGGAGGTGGGCGATTCCTCGCTGAGTATTCGCGGCATTTCCGGCGCGCGTGACGGCGAGACCAACTTCGCATTCATTGTCGATGGCATTCTCTACACGAACCCTTCCGCCTTCAACCGTGAATATCCTGATCTGACGCAAATCGAGGTGCTCAAGGGCCCTCAGGGCGCGCTCTACGGTCGCTCCGCCGCCGGTGGCGCGGTGATCATGTCGACCAGCAGGCCCACAGATGAAGTTGAAGGAGAGGTAAAACTTTCTGTCGCTGAACATGGTACCTATACCGCAATGGGCACCATCGCTGGCCCGCTGGGTGAGAATGTGGCTGGTCGCCTGACCGTGGACCATCGTTCGACTGACGGCTTTTCGGAAAACGTGTTTTTCAATGATAATGTAGTGAACAATTTCGAAGAGACCGGGATTGCCGGTCGACTGGTGTTCGATCCCAGCGATACCCTCAGCATCGACACCAAGTTGCGGTACTCGGAGGTAGAGGCTGGTGCTATCGCCTTCAACGCAGCTTTCCAATTACCGTTTTTTGTCGGCGCACTGGACGGCTTGCAGGCATTCGGGGTGGACCCGGCAGCCGCGTCCATCGATGTGAACGACTTTGAGTGGGTGTACTCACCCAATGTCGATCCTGAAAACAAGCAGGAGACCGTGGAGTTTTCAATAAAGGTGGACAAGGAACTGGGAATCGGCACCCTGACCGCCTGGGCACTTTACTCTGACCAGGAGCAAAGTTTCATCGCCGATGGTACCTCCGGCGCTTTTGGATTCTACAACGGCAAGGCACATTGCCAGGAGTCCGCAGCGGCACGGTCTCTTCTGCTTGGAGACGCGACCCCCATGCAACAGCCGACTTTCAATATTGCCGGGTTTACCCCGGCTGGTGATCCCTTCTTCCCTCCTTACAGCCCGACAACCTGTGATGGTTATCAGTGGCAGGAGCGCAACCAGGAGGATTTCAGCGCGCAGGTACAGCTGACGTCATCGGGGGACGGTGCCCTGCGTTGGCAGGTGGGAGCTTATTACCTGAATATCGAACGGACGGTAGGGGTTGCGCAACTTGAGGACGACGGACGCCCGAACCTGCCCGAGAGTTTCGTCAACGAGTTGACTGATGCCCTGGTGCTGGATGACTTCACCACTGACGTTTATGCGGTATTTGGTTCAGTAAACTACGACATCAGTGATCGTATGGAACTGTCGATTGCCGCTCGCTATGACCGTGAGGAACGTGAGGTCAAAAACCAGGTGCCAAGCCCCTTGGACGGGAATCTTTCTACCAATATTGACTATTGCGGGACGTTCTTTGAGGGTGGCTGCACGTTCAACGGTGAGCCTCTCAATGGTACTCCCTGGAACCCCGCCTTTATCGACCTGAATACAGGCGAGGTAAGCGCCTCGGTTGCCGATCGTAAGGCGACCTTTGATGCCGTGCAGCCCAAGATCAGCCTCACCTACGATGTTAGCGATAACACCACAGTGTTCGGTAGCTGGGGTGTCGGGTTCAAGACGGGAGGATTCAACAACCTGGGTGGCACCGAAATTATTGAGCTGTTCCTGGTGAACCCAGACGGCTTGCCCATTGCGCCACCTGAAATTTACGAGGAGGAAACGTCAAGTGCGTTTGAGCTTGGTTTCAGCTCGACTGTTCTCGATGGCGCTCTGCAGCTGAACGGCGCCGTGTTCCACACCGAAGTCGACGACATGCAGTTCTTCGAATTTTATGTCGGACCCTTTGGTTTGCTGCGTGTGGTTTCGGCGATTGACGAGGTCACCATTCAGGGATTTGAGCTGGGCGCTTCTTGGCAGATGAGCGACTCATTGCGCCTTGACGCAGGCTACAGCAACATTGATGGCGAAATTGATAAAATGAGTGTTCGCCCTTACGTAGCCGGCAATGAAGTCCCCAACCTCGCTGAATTCACTGCAAATCTGGCGCTCACATGGAACCGAAAAGTAGCTGGAAACCTCGATCTTCTGGCGAGACTGGAGTACGCCTACCAGGGCGATATCTTCTATCATGTCGTGCAGGGTAGTGATCTCGATCAGCCCCGGGCAGGAGATTTCGAGGGGCTGCCGCTTGAAGTCCCGGCCGTGCTGTTCGGTGGTCTGGGAACGAGCTTCGCCAACACCAAGGTTGATGGCTATGGAATCACTAATCTTCGCCTCGGCATTGGCAGCGACAACTGGCGGGTGACTGCTTTCGCCCGCAACCTGTTTGACGAAGAGTACGTAGGCGAGGTAATTCTGGCTCCCGAGTTTGGTGGCGGTTTTGTGACGCCCGGTAACGCGCGCACTGCCGGGGTCGAAATTCAATTCATGTTCTAGTTGTCAGAGCTAAAAAGGCCGGGGCAATGCCCCGGCCTTTTTATTTTGTGTCCGGGCCACAACCTCAAGATAGACAATCGAACCGACAACAATGGCGATACCCACCAGTTGTAACGCCGAAATCTGTTCGCCCAGAAAAAGCACTGCCATTATGGCCGCTGCTGGTGGGCCTACAGTACTGGCAAATGCTGCTCGCTGTGAGCCAATGCGGCGCACACCCTCTGCCATCAGCGAAAGCGGGATTATCGTTGCAATCATTACCAGCGCGCCCAACCACGCCCACGCCTCGGCCGACAGTGCAAGATCAAGCCACCCGTGGCGGAGCTGGTAGTGCACTGCGAAAGCACCACCCGCGGCGCCCATGGCCAGAAGAGTGAAAAGCGTGCTGCCTATTTCAGGGGTCAATCGCGCACTGATCAAAAAATAAATTGCTATTGTCAGGGCGCAGAAAAAGACCCAGAGCGCACCTTCAATATTGGCGCTGAGCAACTCCGTGCTGTCAATTCCCACCACCAGGATGATACCGACAAAGGTTGTCACCAGCGCCGCCACAGTGGAACGCCTTAAGGGCTCGAAACCCAGCAGGACAGCCAACATTACGACAATTGCGGGGTAGGTATAAAGAAGGGACCGCTCCACACTCGCATCAATGAGTGTTAGGGCATAGAAGTTCGAGAGGGCGCCGAGGTAATAGCATAGGAAGCCTGCGGCTATTGCTGTTGCCGCATGCGAAAGTTTTAAGTGAACATCGCGGCGAAAGGACCCAGACAGGAACGCGATGACCAGAAATCCTGGCACAGCCAGTACGGAACGCGCCGCCGCTACGGTCTCATAGTCAACTCCCAGGCTATATAGCTGCTTGGCAAAAATCCCCTTGGCAGCCAGCATGATAGAGCCGACCAGAACAAACAGAGAGCCCATCCATAGGTTTCGCGTCACTCTGCTCCAAGCTCGGCAATTACTTCATCGGTAGTCATCACTCGCGACCATAGGCGCTGCAACATGCTCAATGTGGCCTCCTGCATATCTTCACTGTCTGTGCCGGTGCCGTCGCTTACGATGACCACGCTGTACTGGGCATCGCAGGCCTCCATCGCAGTCATCGCTACGCAGTTATTTGTCGATACTCCCACACACACAACCGATTTGATACCCATCGCCTTCAGATGCGAGTCGAGACCGGTAGACCGGAAGGCGCCCTGGGTTGTTTTGTTAACCACCAGATCCTCCGGACTAGGTTTCAGTGCCGCCACAATCTCATGTTCGGGCTGGCCCACAATATTGTTCGTTGCCTTAACGATGCCGGCAATATGCCTTGGGACGTCACTGGCATCGGGCATATTGGATCCATAGGTTATGTAAATTACCTTGGCGCCGACGGATCTGACGCAGTCAGCAAGCCTCGAAATGTTCGGAATCAACACCTGTTCGATACGATCAAATCGATAGTTCGCGTCCTCAAGTGTTCCTTGCTCAGCCAGTATCCTTCCCAGCCCCATCAGACGGTTGCCGGTAGCGTTCTGCATATCGATTATCAGCAGGGCTGTATCTGCCGCGCTTAGTGAGACGGATTGGCTGAACGAGTCGACAAAAGTGGGGCGCATGTGGAGTATTCCTTGGCCTGGATAGCATTAAAATAAGCGCTAATAAACTTGAAATGTTCGGACATTTTAGATCAAATAGGAGTTCACGTCATCAACATCATTGTTCCCGGGACTACTGGATATGGATGAATTTGAAAAAGCAGGCTATGGGCAAAAGCCTATTGGTTATGGTGATCGCCCGGCTGTATTGATAGTCGATTTTCAAAAAGGTTTTACTGACGCGTCGTACCCGCTGGGCAGGTCCTCACATGTGCAGCGGGCCGTGGACAACACCGCAGTCCTGGTGGCGGAAGCCCGCCAGCGCGGGATTCCAGTCGCATCCTGCAATGTTGCCTGGCAAAGCGCTGCTGACATGGCCTACTGGAAAATAGCGTCGCTATATGACGGCACGTTCTTTCACGGGCATCCTTGCACAGAGTTCGATCCGAGAATTTCCGACCCCGATTACATTTTTCAATTTACCAAAACCGCCCCTTCGATTTTCTTCCAGACCCCAGTGGTGACATGGCTGACAAAGCACTGCATCGACACCACCATTATCACCGGGTGCACTACATCCGGATGTGTGCGTGCGTCTATCGTGGACTCTTTCTCCTATGGCTTTCGGACCATCGTTCCTGAAGATTGCTGCGGCGACCAGAACGAAGATGCGCATCGGAGCAACCTGCGAGACGTAGGTCGACGCTATGCCGATGTCACTACGCTGGCTGATGTCATTGCTCACTTTGAAACACATTTTCCCAAGGCCAACTGAGGATCCACGATGCCAACTGCAACAATTAACAACCACACCATGTATTACGAAGTCCATGGCGATGGCCCGCCCGCAGTCTACATCGGGGGTTGGGACACCTTCTGTCACGGCCGGGAGCATTTTCTCGCGCGCGGCATGACCGACAAGTATTCAGTGCTTTTGGTGGACTATCGTGGCATCGGTGAATCTGATGACGATTTGAGCGTTGCTCCAACCACAGAATTACATGCCGACGATATCATCGGCCTGCTGGACCACCTCGGTATGACCAGTGTTTATTTTGTCGGCCTCGTCGGTATCGGTGCCTGTATCGGTCAATGGGTAGCTTTAAAGCGACCGGATCTGGTGCGCTGTATGGTGAACATGGGTTGCTGGACGTACTCCGACGATTGCATGCGCGATCAGCTCAACGCGTTGGGGGTCATGCATGAGAAAGCCGGCTTCCTTGCGTTTCAGGAACTCGTTGCGGTGTATTCATTCCGGCCCGACTATTATATTGCCAACCGACACAAGTTATTGGGCAGCGGGCGCGTATGGGGAGTGCTTGAGAATAGGTTGACCGCTCATTTACGATTCATTGAGGCCTGTAACAGTCACGACATAAGGCCTCACCTGAAGGATATCGGTGCCCCGACGCTGGTTATTCATGCGGGGCAGGACGTCATCACTGGGCCTCGCACCACGACCCCTCTGGAAGAAGGTCTGCCCAATGCGGTGGGAGTGACCATGGGCGATGTGGCCCATGTGGTCGCGGGCAAGGACGAAAAAATCGCCTTCTGTAAAATCCTCCACGACTTTCTGGACCAGCACTAGCTTGGGCTGACGGTAAACCGACGGGCGCACGGCATCCTAGATAATCCCGCGTGCCCTTAAATCGTCCAATGCCCCTCCGTGGCCGAGTTCTTCACCTAGCAGCGCATCATTGTCCTCCCCCAGTCCCCGGCCGGGGGAAATCGCGAGGCGTTCCTGGTCAAGGCGGATTGGATTTCTCAGCACCTGCAGTTCACCGTCGCGATGTGGAATGGTGGCGCGCATCTTGACCTTATCAACAAAAGGACTATCCAAAGCGGCGGGTAGATCGTAGACCGGCGCCACCGGCACGTAGGTCTGCAATTTTTCCAGCCAATTCGCTGTGTCATCCCCCTCGAATATCTGATCCAGTATCGGGGTGAGGAGATCTCTGTTTATTGCGCGATCTCGCATGTTCGCAAAGCGTGAGTCCTGAGCCAATTCAGGATGGCCAATGATATCTACCAGCAATCCCCAGAACTTTTCGGTCATGCACATGACGAATATCCAGCCATCCGCTGTCTTGACCAACTGCACCGGAGTTTGTGATGGGTGCGAACTGCGCGGCAGGCGTTCAGTGAGAATACCGTGGTTCATATACCAGGTTCCGGGGTAGCTTAACTGGTGTAGTGCCACATCGAACAAGCTTATATCGACGTCACGCCCGCCCTGGCTAGCCCGTCCTATCAACGCCGCCAGACATCCCATTCCCGCAACAGTGCCGGTCATGAAATCAATCATTGACAGCCCAAATCGTGTTGGTGGTGAATCCGGGTCACCCGTAAGCTCGAGAAAACCGCATTCGGACTGCATGAGATAGTCATATCCGGGCCAGTCTGCGCGATCATTGTCTCTTCCGTAGGCCGAGATATGGGTACAGATGATATCGTCCTTAATAGATTTCAGGCTCGCATAGTCCAGGCCAAGCTTTGCGGGCTGATTGCCTCTGAGATTGTTCCAGACCACGTCAGCGGTCTTCACAAGCTCATGGAATAATGCAGTCCCTTCCTGACTTTTCAGGTTCAGAGTGACACTCTTTTTGTTCAGATTGAATGCCTGGAAGTAGGTACTATCGTCCTCTCCCAGCAAGACCGCACCGGTTTGACGGGCCGGGTCTCCGCCACTTTCGCGGCTTTCTATCTTGATCACCTCTGCACCGAGATCAGCCAGATACATGGATCCATAGGGCCCGGCGCCGAATTGTTCGATTGCCAGGACGCGAATGCCCTGCAGTGGTAGGTTCATGAGATGGTCGCTCCTTGAAAGAGACGGTTATTGGCGGTCCTGAGGCTCAATTGCCCACTCTGGCAGCAATGCTTGCATCATCCGGGCAATTATTGCATTCTACAGTCATAGAAGATTAAGCGTCAAATGTCCGGTCAATTGACGGTTGGACTTTGGGAATGATAACTGCCAAAGAGAGGTGCAATATGTCTTATCGCCTAGGAGTCGACGTAGGGGGAACGTTTACTGACCTCTTATTGGTTGACGAGGATTCGGGGAAAGTTTTCACCGCAAAAGTGCCCAGCACACCGGATGATTCCTCCATTGGTGTGCTCAATGGTATCAAGCGTGTATGCGAAATCGCCAACGTCGATCCCGGCAAGATCTCGCAGGTTATGCACGGCACCACGGTTGCCACCAACACCATTCTGACCAACACCGGGGCCAAGGTGGGTCTGGTGACGACCAAGGGGTTTCGTCAGGTTCTGCAGATCGCGCGATCCTATGTGCCAGGTGGCCTGGGCGGCTGGGTCATTTACAACAAGAGCGATGCGCTTGCGCCACTGTCCTGCACAATCGAGGCGGATGAGCGAATGGGTGCAGATGGAAAGGTAGTTCGCCCCCTCAACAAGAAGGCGTTGAAGCAGTCACTGGAAAGCCTGAAAAAGGAAAATATCGAGGCACTCACAGTATGTCTCATCAACTCCTACGCAAACGGCAGCAATGAGAAGGAAGTTGCCAAGATAGCGAAAGAGGTGTTGCCGGGAATTCCCATCTCGATCTCCTACGATGTTGTACCGGAGATGCAAGAGTACGAGCGTGCCATAACAACCGTTGCAAACTCCTACGTGCGCCCCCGGGTCTCAAAGTATGTACAGAATCTGCAGCGCAAGCTCAGCAAGGAAATGGGCGGGGTCAAACTGCATATCCTGCGCTCCGACGGAGGCATGGCTTCAGCGAAGGTGGCCGAGTCACTACCTGTGAACCTGCTGATGAGCGGTCCTGCGGGCGGCGTTGCCGGTGCGGTCTGGGTAGCGAAGCAGGCCGGATTCAAGGACCTGCTAACCTTCGACATGGGGGGCACGTCCACCGATGTCGCGCTGGTTCAGGACGGCAAAGCGCAATTGCGTCGAGAAACCACCGTTGGTGACGTTACAGTCCGTGCATCTTCCGTGGACGTTCGAACTGTGGGTGCAGGGGGTGGCTCAATCGCTCACGTGCCGGAGCTGACCGGCGCGCTTCGTGTCGGGCCAGAAAGTGCTGGCGCTGAACCGGGTCCTGCTGCCTATAACAAGGGCGGTACCCTGCCAACGGTGACCGATGCGAACGTAGTACTGGGTTACCTGCCAACAGAGGTGCGGCTTGGGGGTGACATGGAGATTCGCAAGGATCTCGCCGAGGACGCGATTCGGCCCATTGCCAAGGCTCTGGGAATTTCCATCAAGCGTGCCGCCGCCGGCATCGTCGATATCGTCAATGAAAATATGTATGGCGCCCTGCGTCTGGTTTCGGTTGAGCAGGGCTATGACCCCCGCGAATTCGCTCTTATTGGCTTTGGTGGCGCGGGTCCCCTGCATGCCAACGCACTCGGGAAACTGATGAATAGCTGGCCGGTTATTGTCCCGCCAGGCCCGGGTGTATTGTGTGCGTATGGAGACGCCACGACACGGGTGCGCGATGAAGCTTCCCGCACCTTCATTCGTCGATTCAGTCAGACAACCGCCGCTCAGGTAGCTCAGATGTTCGAGAAGCTGGCAGCGCAAGCGGAAAAAACGATCGAGAAGGAAGGAGTGCCGGAAAACGAGCGCAGCCTTACCTACCAGGCAGATATTCGTTACCACGGACAGGGGCTGCTATTGACTGTAGACTTTGAATTGGATGCACTACGGTCACAAGGTCTGGACGTCATCGGTGACCAGTTTGAAGAGATGCACAAGCAGCTGTTCACCTTCGCTCTTGAGAGCGACAAGGAAATTGTGAACCTGCGCGCGGTTGCGCAGGGGCGCTCCGCAGATATTGAACCTCAAAAGGTGGCTCAGGGGTCCCGCACACCGAACAAGGCGTCCATTATCGGTAAGTCCAGTGTTTACATGGACCACAAGGATCTGCAGGCCACTCTGTACAAACGGTCAGAGCTGCGCGCTGGTAACGAAATCCCCGGGCCAGCTGTCTTGTTGGAAATGGATTCGACCACAGTTATTTTGCCAGGGCATATCGGCAAGGTAGATACTTTCGGAAATATTCTGATTACGCCACAAGCGTAACTGACGAGGAGCAGAGCACATGCCAGCAACCATCGTTGAGACCAATACTACCAAGTTCAAGCATAAGGACATCGATCCCATTACGCTCGACATCATCGAAAATGCGATGATGAACGCGAGATACGAGATGGATACGGTGCTGTTCAGAACCGCCATGTCTCCTGGTATACGGGAGCAGCATGACGAATTTCCCATGATTGCGAACCGCGACGGCAAGATGGTCGTCGGCCAGTTCGGAAGCTTCATCCATGGTTTCAAAGAGGCTTACGACGGCACCATAGAGGAGGGTGATCTTTTCCTGACTACAGACCCCTACTCCTGCAACGGCGCCATCAGTCACGTAAACGATTGGTTGCTGCTGCGGCCGATCTTCAAGAACGGGCGCCTGATTGCCTATGCGGCGATGTTTGGTCATATGACCGACGTCGGTGGCAAGGTGCCTGGAAGCTTGCCGACCGATGCCCGTGAGATTTTTGAGGAGGGTATTCGCATACCGCCTACCAAGATATTCAGGAACGATGAATTGCAGGAAGACCTGCTCAACCTGATATTGCACAACTGCCGCTTGCCTCACTGGAACCGAAGCGACTTCAATGCACTAGTCGCGGCTATCAGGACGGCGGAAAAGCGGGTAATCGAAATTGCCAATCGGTTCGGAGATGACCATTTCTACTCTGCCCTGGACGAATTGCTTGAACGCAACAAGCTGGCCATGTCGAAGCTCATCAAAAGAACTGTGTCCACCAAGAAGATGGTCTTTGAGGACTACATCTGTGACGACGGCCTGGGTATGGGGCCGTATAAGATCAAGTGTGCAATGTGGCGTGAGGGTGACAAGGTCATTTTCGACTTTGCAGGTACCGATCCGCAGTCGATCAGCTCTATCAACTTCCTGCTGAACGAAGAAATGTTCAAAATGTTTTGCGGTGTGTACATGATCATGATTTTTGATCCGCAAATCATGTTCAACGATGGCTTCTATGACCTAATGGAGGTCAGAATTCCTTTCGGCACGCTGCTGAAACCGAAGCAGCCCGCGGCACTTTCATGTCGCACTCACGCCCTGGGCCGTATTTTTGACGTGCTCGCCGGACTTCTCGGTCAGGGCAGCCCAGACCTTCTTGCAGGAGCCGGCTTCTCCGATAGTCCGCACTTCATGTATTCGGGCTACGACAAGAATGGCGACTGGTACCAGCTCTACTCAATCGGCTTTGGGGGCATACCCGGCAAGCCGACAGGGGACGGCCCCGACGGACATTCGCTTTGGCCCAGTTTTACCAACGTCCCCAATGAGTTTCTGGAGAGTTACTTCCCGTTACGCATAGAACTCTATGAGACCATACCTGATAGTGGAGGCCCAGGACTGCATCGAGGCGGCAACGGGTTGCGTATGGCATACTGCTTCCTCGAGCCCGGCACAATTTCAGTGCACGATGATCGCTGGCTGACCTATCCCTGGGGTGTGAATGGCGGTCTTCCGGGCCGTAGGTCCGAGAAACTATTGCACCGAACAGACGGCACCATAGAAAAACTTCCTTCCAAATGCGATCTGATCGAAGTGAACGCCGGTGATATTCTGCACTTCAATACCTGGGGTGGCGGTGGCTGTGGCGATCCGTTCAAGCGCCCTGCCGAGCGCGTTGCATTTGACGTCAAGGCCGGTCTGGTTACGCGCAAGGGAGCGGAGCGTTACGGCGTTGTCCTTGAGGATGATTTGTCCGTTAACGAAAAGAAAACTGCCAGTTTGCGGGAAAAATTGTCCAAAGCTCGAGGCAAGCCCCCTGTCTTTGATCGTGGAGGCACCATCGACGAACTCAAGGCCCGCTGCTTTAAGGAGACCGGGCTGCAGCCACCGCGTCAGCCGGAGTTTCAAACCTGGGCCACCAAGCTGGTTGATCTGGCACCCAAGAAGGCCAAGAAAGCCAAGCAGGCGAAAGCCGTCACAGGCAAGTCGGCCGCGAAGCGCAAAAATAAAGTAGCGTGATACGGCAGTACTGAGGTGGGGCGCCTGTTGGCGCCCCTTTTTTTATTGCGGGAATTTCCTGGCTAGCGCGAGAATACGCTGAGCCTTGTATACCACCGGGTAATCAATGAAATAGCCATCAAGTTGAATGGATACAGAGCCACTGTTTTCAGCCGCCTCAAACGCCGCGACAATAGCTTCCGCGTGCGCAATCTCCTCAGCACTCGGGGTAAATACTTCATTACAGAGTGGCACCTGACTGGGGTGAATGCAAAGCTTGCCAGCGAAGCCGAATCTTTTGCCGCGAGCAGCCGAGGCGCGGAATCTTTCATCATCCCTTATTTGCAATACGACGGTGTCAATAGGTGGATCAATATTCGCCATTCGAGTGGCATGGCTAATGCGCGCTCTAGCGTAGTTCAGTACCTCTTCGTCTTCGCTCCAGATGTAGTCCAGGTCCAGGGTATAATCACCGCCGCCAAAAGACAGGCGTTTTACTCTGGAAACGGCACTGGCGATCTCAGTCGCGCACTCTACACCGCGAGCAGTCTCGATAATTGGCATCAGGTCAATGCCGCCGGGTGCCATCCCGGCTTTACGCTCAGCAGTACTGATAAGCTCGTCAATTGCCAGCAGGCTAGCTGCGGATTCCACTTTGGGAATAACGATGCCATCAAGCCACGGCCCGACCACCGCCCTTATGTCTTCCTCGCAGTACCCGGTTTCCAGAGAATTCACGCGGATGTAGCCCAGACAGCTCCGCGGGTTCTGCATCGCTGCTGTGACACCGGCGCGAGTGGCAACTTTTTCGGCTACCGGGACCGCGTCTTCAAGGTCAAGTATGACGGCATCGGCCGAGGCGCCAAAGACCTTTTCGACTTTTCGCGGGTGGTTGCCGGGCGTGAACAAAAAGCTTCTGATTGTTCTGATGTCAGCAGCTGTATTCATGCTCAACCCCACGTCCAGCCATCAGCGGACTGCCAGCCGCGAGTGAATTCGAAGGAGTAATTGAAATTGGCCGCAGCATGTTCTGACAAAGAGGCTTCGAATATTCGGCCATTCTTGCCGAAATATCGACGGCACACTTTCAGGGACGCGGAACCTGGTTCAACATTCAGAAATCCGGCGACTCGCTCACTCAGAATGCTTGCATATATTTCGACTTGTATCTTTTGCACCTCTTCACCGTAGGAATCGGCGATAAGCCGATAAACGGGGGTAGACGTTGCGCCGATTTTGTCAATAACGCCGGCATACTCAGGCAGAATGTAGACATTCACCCAACAAATGGGTAGCGCCGTCTCTACGAATGTTCGAAGACCTGAGACGCAGCTCCAGTGACTGCTGGTAGGACACTTGAGCTCGCGGGCCAGTGCCCTGTTCAGTTTGACGTCTTCGAATCGGTCGATGACGCGTAGCCGGCTGTCCTCGGGGTAGCTGAAAAGTTCGGAGGGCTCCTTCACCAACTGGGCGTAAGACGCCTGAGTTTCGCTGGCCACAATGATTGTGCCTATTCCCTGGCGGCGCTCGATCAGTCGCACTTCTTCAAGTACCCGAAGCGCGCCGCGAATAGTGTGGCGGCTGACGCGGTAGGTCTTCATCAGATCGAGTTCGCCCGGCATGCGCGTCCCAACGGCGAATTTTCCGCTGCGGATCGCGCCTAGAAGTTCTTCGGCGATGACTTTGTAACGGGGACTTTTCCCGACATCGCTACCGGCAACGTTCAACATGCTTGCATCCCAACCAACTTAATTGGATACTATTGTCCGTACATTTGGGGCCACAATCAAGCGTGAGGAGGAAATAATGGGTGTGAGACAGGACGAGCAGCTTGGGCCGAATCGCTACCGTAGGGCAAGCGGTCGCTTGTATGAAGACTTCACGGTAGGAGATGTATACGAACACCACCCCGGGCGTACGGTAACTCAGCATGATAATGCGTGGTTTACCCTGTTGACCATGAACACCCATCCCCTGCATTTTGACGAGGAGTATGCCAAGGGAACCGAATTCGGAAAACCATTGATCTGCAGCCCGCTGACCGTCGCCATTCTGGTCGGAATGAGCGTCTCCGACGTGAGTGAAAAGGCCATTGCCAACCTCGGCTGGAAAGAAATCGCGCTGGTGGCACCGGTTTTCCCCGGCGATACCCTGTATGCCGAGTCGGAGGTTCTTGGCAAGCGTGAGTCCAAGTCACGGCCGAATGCTGGCGTGGTCACCGTAAAAACGACGGGTCGCAATCAGGACGGTAAACCAGTGTGTGTGTTCGAGCGCTCCATGCTGGTGCCTAAGCGCTCTGACGTGAACGTAACGACGGGGGCCATTTCATGAAAAACACCGATTTTAACACCCAGGAATACGCGGAACTGGAAGCGCAGATTCTGGATACTATCGATCGTTGGGTAGAGAAGGACGTCAGGCCCATAGCGAGGCATTTTGATCAGGCGGACGAGTACCCTGTCGAGCTGGTCGAGCAAATGAAAGAACTGGGCTTGTTTGGCGCGACTATATCACAGGAATATGGCGGCCTGGGTTTGAGTGCAACCACCTATGCACGTATCGTATCCAGAATATGTGAAGTGTGGATGGCGCCTACAGGCGTGTTCAATTCTCATTTGATCATGGCGAGTTGCGTTCAGCGTGCGGGCACCGCAGAGCAGAAAGAGCGATTCCTGCCGCGGTTCGCCACCGGCGAGCTGAGAGGTGGAGTTGGCCTGACCGAACCTGATGCCGGGACCGATCTTCAGGGGATTAGAACCGTTGCGCGGCGGGACGGCGACGACTACGTCATCAATGGCACCAAGACCTGGATCACCAACGGCATCAAGGGCAATTGCCTGGCCGTCTTGACCAAAACCGACCCTACCGTTTCCCCTGCTCACAAAGGTATGAGCCTGTTTTTGTGCGAAAAGGGTGACGGCTTCACAGTAGGCAAAAAGCTGAAGAAGTTGGGCTACCGGGCGATCGACAGCGCTGAGCTGATCTTCCAGGACTTTCGCGTCAGCAAGGATAACTTGATTGGTGGAGAGGAGGGTCGTGGCTTTGTGCAGGTGGCCGGCGGGCTTGAGTTGGGCAGGATTAATATCGCTGCGAGAGGTGCCGGCATGGCCGCGGGCGCAACCAAACTGTCCCTCGCCTATGCCAAGGACCGCAAGACTTTCGGCAAGGCGATCGTTGAGCATCAGGCTATTCAGCTGAAACTTGCCGAAATGTCTACTCGTTCCGAGGCAGCCAGATTGTTGGTTGAACAAGCTGCGCGCAAGTACGATCAGGATGAACGTTGTGATCTGGAGGCGGGCCAGGCCAAGTTTTTTGCCTCCGAAGCGGCAGTGCAGAACAGCCTCGATGGCATGCGGGTATTCGGTGGCTACAGCTATTCGACCGAGTATGAAATCGAGCGATTCTACCGGGACGCCCCGCTTCTCTGTATCGGCGAGGGTACCAACGAAATCCAGCGGATCATTATCGCCAAGCAGATGGTGGCGAGATCAGGCGGTTAGGTGAGCCCCCGGTCCTGAACCTTTACTTCGAGAGGAAAGTGGTGAACTCATCCACCTCCAACCTGGGCGTCCGATACTGGTTCACCGGTGCGCCTGGATCCGCATAACCCAGGGACATCGCTGAGACGAACATCTGTTCCGGTGGTGCGCCGATCAGGCCCATCACCGTATCGTGATACTTGAGAAAGGCCGCCTGAGCACAGGTCTCAAGACCAAAGCCGCGCGCCGAGAGCATTATCGACTGGATAAAGATTCCGTAGTCTATCCAGCTGCCCAGCTCAAGGTCGCGGTCGATGGTGAACAACAGGGCGACGGGCGCATCGAAGAATTGGTAATTTCTTCGATGTTGGCGCGACATGGCCTGTTTATCGTCCTTTTCGATACCCAAGTGGCCATACAGTCCCCAGCCGGTGTTGCGGCGGCGGCCGATGTAGGGTTCTCGCCATGCGACCGGATAGTAGTTGTATTCCTGCTCGCCGGCATCGCCTTGATCGTGTCGGAGGCAGCAGGCATCGACAATTTGCTGGCGTTTTTCGCCGCTGGCGACCCACACCCGCCAGGGTTGAATATTGGATCCAGAGGCGGCTCGACCGGCCGTGCGGAGAATTTCTTCGATGATCTTCTGGGGAACCGGCCTGTCTTTTCTGAACGCGCGTATGGATTGGCGCCCGTTGATTGCTTCATTTACGTCCATATCCTGCTGCGCCCCACGCCTTGAGCTTGCATGCTGTCCCTCCATCCAAAAGCCAGCATAGCACCTAACCCCGGCGGGGTATTGCTCCCGCAGGGTGGCTCTGCGAAGTTGAGGCCTCCGTGCTGCGGCACGCAGGTAATGGAGAAGCGTGATGGCGCCCCGATCTTTCCTCTTTCCCGTTTGGCATCATTGCCTGCTGGTCAGCGTTGTTTTACTTCTGGCTCCTGTCCTGGCGGCTCAACCGGCGGAGCAGCTGCTTCACAACGCCCGCATTTACACCCAGGACCCCGAGCAGCCCTGGGCGGACACCATCGCCATTGCCGGCGACACGATTGTGTATGTAGGCGATTACGCAGGTGCCAAGCCTCATCTCGCCGCTACCACCCGGCAGACCGATCTAGGCGGCAAGCTGGTGCTGCCAGGCTTTATCGACACCCACATGCATGTAGCCGGCACCATCCCCTATGTGTTTGCCGCATCTCTGGGTCCGGATATGAGCCCGGATGAGCTGGTAGCCGCGATTGCCGAGCACGCGGCGGCGTATCCAGAGCAAAACCCGGTGATCGGCAGCGGCTTTCTCGGTGCTGTTTTCGATGAGCAGGGGCCTACCGCGGCGGACCTGGACCGGGCTGTACCGGACCGGCCGGCGATGATTTTTGACGAGGGGTTCCATTCAGCCTGGATTAACAGCAAGGCTATGGAATTGGTCGGGCTCAGCGCCGACAGCCCCGATCCGGTGCCCGGCGTGCACTATTACAAGCGTTACCCCGATGGCACGCCAACGGGCTGGCTGATAGAAGGTGCTGCCTTCAATTGGGTCAGCGAAAAGCTGGGTGTAACCACTGAAGCCAGCCTGGAAGCCGGTGCGGACCAGTTTTTGGGCACCATGTCTGCCATGGGGATTACCGCCGCCTTTGACGCCGGGCTGTTCGATGGTGGTGAGAAAACCCTGAACCTGTTTGAAAAGTTGGTTGCCGAGCAGCGGTTACCACTGCGCGTGGTCGGCTCCCTGTACGTCAACACACCGGCCAAGCTGGCTGCTGCGCCCGCAGACCTTGCCCGTATGCAGCAGCGTTTTCATTCCGAGTTCTTCGACGTGCGCACGCTGAAAATTTCTCTCGACGGTACAGTGGAAGCTCAAACCGCGTTTATGCTGGAGCCCTACGTGAAACCCGCGGGCCACGAGGCACCGCCGCTGGTGCCCGCCGCTGACGCCTTGGCCGCGGTTGCCCGCGCCTCCGCCGACAATATCGATCTCCATCTCCACGCGCTGGGAGACGGCGCCGTCCGCCTTGCCCTGGATGCGGTGGAGGCGGCGCGGAAAGCTCATCCTGAGACTGACTCTCGTTTTACCGTGTGCCACTTGCAGGTCGTTAACCCCGCGGATATCGCTCGCTTTGGGGAGTTGGAGGTTATCGCACAGTCCACGCCGACCTGGTACGTGTATGACGAGATAGCGCTGGAGTTTCTCGGCGAGGAGCGTCTGCAGCAGCACTATCCGCTGCGTTCAATCGCTGCCGGCGGCGCTCGTATTACCCTTGGCAGTGACTACCCAGCCAGCTGGATAGGCCTGGATGGCCTCAATCCATTGTTCAATATCGAGATGGCGATGACCCGACGCCCAGCCGGGGATCGGGACTTTGTGCCGCAGCCTCCGGCCAGTGAGGTCATCACCCTTGAGCAGGCCATTCGTGGCTACACCCTTGATGCCGCCTGGCAGCTGCGTTTAGAGGACCAGATCGGTTCCCTGCAGGTGGGCAAGCAGGCAGATCTGGTAGTACTCAGCGACAACCTGTTCGAGATGGATCCTTACGCCATTCACACTGCCCGCGTGCTTACCACGATCGTCGATGGCAAGACTGTGTTCAACGCGGAATAGGGCGCACCCGGCGACTCAGGCTGTCAGCGCCGCGGACCTCGTAGCGGCGGCTACTTCCTGCGGCAGGACAAACCAGCGCAGCTGTTCATGGGCGGGTGAGAGTGTCACGCTGGAGTACGCTGCCGGGCGATCCTCCCGGCATAGTTCGTACTCCGCCAGTTCCAGCTGAGTCATCAGCGCCAGCGGCGCCTGGCCTTTCGCTACGGCTGTCGGGCGCTCCAGCCAGCTCTGGTCTGCGATAGGGTCGGGGCGCGCGCCCGCAAGGCTCTGAAAGCGCCAGACCCCGTGTAGCGTATCCACCTCGTACCAAGGCAGCAGCCGCCAACCATACTCTGCCACCAGTTCCAGCGCCCGCAGCAGGTATTCGAATTCCTCATCGTCGATGAAGTAGTTGAAGTTCAAGCGGACCCAGCCGGGCCGCAGCAGGCTGGCACCGGCGGTGATGGCAGCCTCCAGCTGCTTGCTGTAGGCCATCTCCAGCCCCAGCAGGGCGTGGGCATACGGCCCCGCGCAGGAGCAGCCACCGCGAGCCTGGATACCGAACAGGTCGTTGAGCAGGGCCACTACAAAGCCATAGTGCAGGTCGTGCTCACCGTGGCGAAAACGCAGGGAAAAGATCGGCAGGCGCGGTGCCTCGTGGCTGCCAAGAACCTCGATATTCGAGCAGGCGCGCAGCCGGGCCATGGCGCGCTCGGCCAGCGCCGATTCGCGGGCCTGTATCGTCTCGGTGCCTACGGCCTGTTGCAGGGAAAACACCAGGCCCGCACGGATGGATTCCACGATTGCGGGTGTGCCCCCTTCCTCCCGCCGCTCGACGTCACTAGTATAGACGTGGTCCTCCGGAGTTACGTAGGTCACCGTGCCGCCGCCCACCATGGCCGGCACCCGGTTGCGCAACAGCGCACTTTTCGCCACCAGGATGCCGGGGGTTCCGGGGCCGCCGACAAATTTATGCGGAGAAAGGAATACCGCGTCCAGCGGGTTTTCGCCATTCATGTCGATGGCCACATAGGGGCCCGCGGCGGCGTAGTCCCAGAATGCCAGCGCGCCGTGCGCCTGCAGCAGACGGGTGACGGCCGCCACATCACTTTTGATCCCGGTGACATTGGAAGCGGCGGAAAAGCTGCCGATCAGCAGGGAGCGGTGTGCGTGCCGCTGCAAAGCAGATGCAAGTGCCTCCAGGTCGATACCGCCCTTTGTGTCCAGGGGAATGACCTCCACCTTGGCGATGCTCTCCCGCCAGGGCAGCTCGTTGGAGTGGTGCTCGTAGGGGCCAATAAAGACTACCGGTCGTTCCTCCGCGGGCAGATGGGCCGCAAGCTGGCAGCGCGCATCCAGCTCCGCCGGCAGGCGCAGATTCATGACATCGATCAGCTTGTTGATGGCGGCGGTGGCGCCGGAGCCGCAAAAAATTACCTTGTCTTCGACGCCGCCATTGACTGCCATGCGAACCTGCCTGCGGGCCGCTTCCCGCAGGTTCGTAGTGTGGGCGCCGGTAAAGGAGGTCTCCGTGTGCGTGTTGGCATAGTAGGGCAGCACCTGCTCGCGGATGTAGTCTTCGACGAAATCGAGGCAGCGACCGGAGGCGGTGTAATCCGCATACACCAGAGGCTTGTCACCGAACGGCGTGGCGATCGGCTGGCGCTGGCCAATGACGGCTTTGCGGATGCGCTCAATCAGAGGGCTCATGGCTCTGCTCCCGGGTTGCATGTCTGCTGAATTATAACGCCCATATTAGCGCGTGACAGCTGAAACATTGTGCCTATATGTGTTTAAATATCGACTTATAACGGAATTATGTTTCATTTTAATAGATATCAGCGAAACAATGTTTCTGCAGTGGCGCTGGAGGCATACATGCTCGACCCCACCGACAAACATCTTCTGCGTCTGCTGCAGGTGGATGCCGCGCTCTCTGTGGCGGACCTCGCGGAGCGGGTGAGCATTTCCAAATCCGCCTGCTGGCGGCGCCTGCAGAAGCTGGAGCAGGGCGGAATCATCCGCCAAAGGGTGACCCTCCTCAACGCCGCCAGCGTTGGGCTTGGCCTGACCGTGTTTATCACCATTCGCACCAACCAGCACAATGAGGCCTGGGTGCAGCGCTTTCGGGAGGTCGTACAGGGTGTGGAAGGCGTGCTCGAGGTCTACCGTCTGGGCGGGCAGCTGGACTATTTGCTAAAGGCGGTCGTAGCCGACATGCCGGATTATGATCGGCTTTACCAGCAGCTGATAGGCGCCGATCTGTTTGATGTGTCCGCTAGCTTTGTGATGGAAGAGATCAAGGCCACCACTGTGCTGCCGTTGTAGGCATGTGTGAAGGCCGGCGCGACCTTAGCTCGCGCCGGCAGCGTAACTCAGGCGAAGTTCTGGTTCACAAATTCCCAGTTCACCAGCGCCCAGAATGCCTCCAGGTACTTGGGGCGGGCATTGCGATAATCGATGTAGTACGCGTGCTCCCAAACATCCACGGTCAACAGCGGTGTAACTGCAGTGTCGGTCAACGGCGTCTCCGCGTTGCTGGTATTCACAATGGCAACGCTGCCGTCTCCATTCTTGATCAGCCAGGTCCATCCAGAGCCAAAGTTGCCGGTAGCGGCCTCGGTGAATTCCTTTTTGAAGTCGGCAAAAGAGCCGAAAGCTTCGTCTATGGCCGCGGCCACGGCACCGGTGGCGACGCCACCGCCTTTGGGGCTCAGGCACTCCCAGTAAAAGCTGTGGTTCCACACCTGGGCCGCATTGTTGAACATGTCGTCGGAGGAGGTCTTGATAATGTCCTCCAGCGACTGGCCCTCGAATTCAGTGCCGGGCAGCATGCCGTTCAGCTTTTTCACATAGCTGTTGTGATGCTTGCCGTAGTGATAGTCGAGGGTCTCTTTGGAAATGTGCGGCGCCAGCGCGTCGCGCGGGTAAGGCAGGGCGGGAAGTTCAATAGTCATGGTCGTCCTCCAATAATTCTAGGATGTGTGGGGAAACGTACAGACAAGTGTTGCAGCGTCACCGGTCCGCTGTCGCGGTGGCCGATGCTTTTATTGGTAGGGGTCCTGCGCAGACGAACAGTATAACGCATTGTGCGTGGTCACAGTAATCGTCTAAGGTTACCGTTACGGATTGAAACAAGGGCGCGCCATGGCGGCGCCGCCTTAGCGAGGTAAATCTCTCATGTTGCTGTCGATTCTCCTTTTCCTGGTTTTGGTGATCGCTGTGCTCTGGTACCGCCCGACATTGGTGGTCGGTTCTGCGATTGTGGCTGTCGGCACGCTGTTGCTGACCGAACTGCACGGGGGCATGTGGCTGATACTTCTGTTGGTGCTGGGCGTCATCGCCCTGCTCAATGTTGAGCAATGGCGTCGCCACTATCTGGTCGCACCGGTCTACGCCATGCTGCGCAAGGCCATGCCGCCAATGAGCATCACCGAGCGCGAGGCCCTGGAAGCGGGCACGACCTGGTGGGAAAAGGACTTGTTCAGTGGCAGGCCGGACTGGCATCGTTTCGCAGCTATCCAGCCACCGGTGCTGAGTGACAAGGAACAGGCATTTCTGGACAACGAGGCCAACGAGCTTTGCGCCATGATCGACGAGTGGGACGTGCACCAGCGTCAGGACCTGTCGCCTGAGGTCTGGGACTACCTGCGTCAGAAAGGATTTTTCGGCCTGATCATCCCCGAGTCCTATGGCGGACGGGATTTCAGCCCGTACGCCCAGAGCCGCATCATGAGCAAGATTGCGAGCCGCTCAATTACCGCGGCGGTCACCGCGATGGTGCCCAATTCCTTGGGCCCAGGCGAGCTGCTGGTCAAATACGGCACCGAGGAACAGAAGCAGCGCTGGCTCCCGGGCCTGGCGGACGGTTCGGAACTGCCCTGTTTCGGCCTGACCGGTCCCGAGGCGGGATCGGATGCGGGGGCGATTCCGGACATCGGTCTGGTCTGCAGGGGCGAATTCGAAGGGGAGGAAGTGCTGGGCCTGCGGCTCAATTTTCACAAGCGCTGGATTACGCTGGCACCGGTGGCCACGGTCGTGGGTCTCGCATTCCAGTTACGCGATCCTGATGGTCTCCTGGGCGATCCGCACACGGTCGACTACGGGATAACCTGCTGCCTGCTGCCCGCCGACTACCCGGGTGTGGAGATCGGGCGCCGCCACAATCCGGGGGCGCCGTTCATGAACGGTCCCATCATGGGTAAGGACGTGTTTATTCCGGTGGACTGGATCATCGGTGGACCGGCGATGGCGGGCAAGGGCTGGCGGATGCTGATTGAGTGCCTGGGTGCGGGCCGCGGTGTGTCCCTGCCGGCGCTGTCCACCGCCAGCGGCGAGATGTGCTACCTGATGGTGGGTGCCTATGCGCGCATCCGCCGCCAGTTCAACATGGAAGTAGGTAAGTTCGAGGGTGTGCAGGAGGCGACCGCAGAGATAGCCGCCGGTGCCTACACCCTGGAAGCCATGCGCGAGATGGTCACTCGCGGTCTTGAGGATGGTACGCCTTCGGTGATGACCGCCATGGCCAAATACCACGCCACCGAGCTGATGCGGACGCTGGTCAACCACGGCATGGACGTGGTTGGCGGCCGCGGCATTCAACTTGGCCCGCGCAATTTCCTCGGCGCCAGCTACCAGGCGCTGCCGGTGGGGATCACGGTCGAGGGCGCCAACATCCTCACCCGTTCGCTGATGATCTTCGGCCAGGGCGCGATGCGCTGCCACCCCTATCTGTTCGATGAGATGCAGACTCTGGAGGCAGAGGAAACCCACGAGGGTGAGCGCGAATTTGAACCCCTGCTCATGCAACACCTGGGACACATCAGCAGCAACCTGGCGCGGCTGGTAGTGCTGGGTTTAAGTGCATCGCTCTTGAGTTCGGTACCCTCTGGAGCCGATGCGTTCAGCCGCCGCTGGTACCAGCGCATCAACCACCTGAGTGCGGCGTTGGCTACCTGTGCCGATGTCGCCCTGGGTATTCTCGGCGGTGATCTCAAGCGCCGCGAATTGCTTTCGGCGCGTCTGGGGGATGTTCACAGCCAGCTGTTCATCTCCAGCAGCCTGCTGAAATTCCACGCCACCCAGCCGCGTAGCGAGGAGGGGGATGCCCACGCGGCCTACGCTCTGCAGCACTCTCTGTTCGCAGCCCAGGAGGCTCTGCTCGCCTACTGTGATAACTTTCAGCCGCGTGCGCTGGGGCTGCTGATGCGGGTCCTGTGCCTGCCGCTGGGGCGGATTTTCCGGCCGCCGAATGATGATCAGATTCGCGAACTGGGGACGCTCATCATGGAACCCAATGCGGTACGCGAGATGCTGGCGACACACGTGTACCTGAGCCAGGACCCGGAGGATGCGGTAGGCCGGGTGGAAACCACCTTCCAGATGTTGCTGCAGGTGGACCAATCGTTCCAGGCCCTGCACCGCGCCTGGCGCAAGGGTGATTTCGAGGCTGAGACTCTGGACGAGGCCTTACAGGCGGCGGTGGATAAGGCAATTATTCGCGCCGAGGACGTGGAGCCATTGCGCGAATACGACGCCCGCCGCTTCGACTGTGTGCTGACCGACCACTTTGAAAGCCTGCAGTGACCGCAGCGCGATCGGCGGATCTGGCGTTACCGAGAACGGTGGCAGGTACCATGGCGTCATCGACATGAATTCTTTCTTGCCAAAATCTGTAGTGGGTTTATAGTCGGCCGGTCAGTGGCGCAGGCGCGCATGGTTTTTGGGAGATGAGCCTGCAGTCATTATCGCTAATTATCATAAGGGAAACTTTTATGAAGTTGATAACCGCATTGGCGGCACTGCCGCTGGGCGTGGCTCTCGTTGCCGGGTCTACAGCCGTTGCCCAACCACCACAGGTGCCGGATGGCGCCGCGCTCGCAGCGGCCCTCCCGGCGGATCTCGTCAAGAAACAGGGAGTCTATATCGTGCGGATGGCGGACAGCCCCGTCGCCGCCTACCAGGGTGGTGTTCAAGGACTGCGCGCCACCAAGCCCGGCAAGAACCGTAAGTTGAATCCGCGGGATCCCGCCGTAGTGGCCTATGCAGACTACCTGGCAGCGCGCCAGAACGAAGCCATCGTCCGGGTCGGTGCCAAGAAGTTGTATAGCTACAAATATAGCTATAACGGCTTCGCAGCAGAATTGACCTCGGGCCAGGCTCAGGCGCTGCGCAATCTGCCGGGCGTGATTTCGGTAACACCGGACACCCTGTTGCAGCCCGATACCATCACAACCAGTGACATGTTGCAGCTGGAAGCGGGTCTCTGGAGCGAGCTCGGTGGGGTGGAAAATGCCGGAGAAGGTATCATCGTCGGGATTATCGACTCCGGAGTCTGGCCGGAAAGTGCCAGCTTTTCCGATCGCAGCGGTGTCAACAAAAATGGCAAGGGCGGCAAGCTCGATTACCGGCAGATTCCGGGCTGGCACGGCAAGTGCACCCCCGGTGACGAATTCCCCGCCTCGAAGTGCAACCAGAAGCTGATCGGTGCCCAGTGGTTCAATGCCGGTTTCGGCGGTGACGCGGGGGTACGTGCACAGTTCCCCTATGAATACGCCTCGGCGCGGGATGCCGATGGCCATGGCACTCACACTGCCTCGACCGCGGCGGGCAATGCCAATGTGCCGGTATCGATCGCCGGCAACGATATGGGTTTCGCTAGCGGCATGGCGCCGCGGGCAAGGGTCTCTGTCTATAAGACCTGTTGGGGCCGAGGTGGCGAGGGTGGCTGCTTTTCCAGTGACAGCGTGGCTGCAATCGACCAGGCAGTAATCGACGGCGTGGATGTTATCAATTTCTCGATTAGTGGTTCCCGGACCAGTTTCCTGGACCAGGTTGAAGTAGCTTTTCTTTTCGCGGCCGACGCAGGTGTATTTGTCGCCGCCTCCGCTGGCAACTCCGGCCCGACGGCGAGCACGGTGGCCCACAACAGTCCCTGGCTGACCACGGTGGCGGCGGGTACTCATGACCGCGGCTTTGAGCCGGCATTTGTCACTACGGGCGAGGGCCAAAAATATCTGGGGATCACTTCCGGTTCCGGCACCAACTTGCTGCCGCTGGTTTTTGCCGGGGACGTAACCCTGGCGGGCGCAGATCCCACGGAGGGCGTATTGTGCTACCCGGGAACGCTGGAACCCGCCAAAGTTGAGGGCAGGATTGTCCTCTGTGATCGCGGCGATATTGCCCGGGTGGAGAAGAGCCGGGCAGTATCGCTGGCGGGGGGCTTGGGCATGGTTCTGGCCAATACCAGCGCCGGGCAATCGCTCAATGCTGATTTCCACGTAGTGCCTTCCATCCATGTCAATGATACAAATGGTGCGGCGTTACGCGCCTATATCGCGTCTGCCCAGGATCCCTTGGCAAGTATTGATGCGAGCGTTCCCGCGATTGTCGAGGCCTCTGAGGTCGCAGGTTTCTCCTCCCGCGGCCCGGCGCTGGCCGGTAGCGGTGACATCCTCAAGCCCGACATCATGGCTCCGGGGGTGGATGTGATCGCCGCAGTTTCTCCGGCGGGCTACAACGGCAATACCTTTGACGCGTTGAGCGGCACCTCCATGTCCAGTCCGCACATGGCTGGCTTGGGCGCGCTGATGAAACAGCGATACCCGGACTGGTCCCCGGCGGCCATCAAGTCCGCCTTCATGACCACTGCGACCCAGAAAACCAACGACGGTAACTTCATTGCCGGCGGTCCTTTTGACTACGGTGCAGGTTTTGTAGTACCCAATCGGGCTGCCAACCCTGGCCTTGTGTACGATGCTGGTTTCACCGACTGGCTGGGATTCCTCTGTGGTACCGGCGATGTGAGCGCACCTTACTGTGCAAGCCTCGGCAAGGACCCCAGTGACCTTAACTACCCGTCCATCGCGATAGGGTCCCTGGTCGGATCACAGACTGTGACCCGCACGGTAACCAACGTCGGCGAGGCTGGGACCTACGAGGTAGAAGTTTGGGATCTCGATGGTATCGATGTCACTGTTGAGCCGGCGAGCCTGATTCTTGGCAAGGGCGGGCAGGGCACTTACACCGTGACCCTGAGAAACGTCACTGCTCCGCTCAAGGCGTACGCCAACGGCGCAATTGTCTGGAATGATGGCAACGGTAACAGTGTCCGCTCTCCCGTTGTGGCACGGCCAGTTGAGATTGATGTCCCGGCTGCTGTGAGTGGAGCAGGGATTTTTGGGAGCCTCTCTTTTGACGTCGCCTTCGGTTATACCGGAGAGTACTCAGTGCGGCCATTGGGTCTGCAAGCGGCGACGGAGATCCCTGGCAATGTGGTGGACGATCCGGCTAACGACATCAATACCGCCCTCGGGTCCGGTGTCGGGGTAACCTTCCATAGTGTGAAGGTCGAGGCCGGCGCCGCGCTGCAGCGTATTGCCCTGTTCGATGATTACACCGATGGCAACGATGATCTGGACTTGTACGTGTACAACGGTGACACCGGTAGGTACGTGGGCGGGAGCTTTTCGGGCACCAGCGCCGAACAAGTGGATATTATCAATCCGACCGCATCAACCTACCTCGTCGTTGTCCACGGCTGGGAAACCGATGGCCCGGATGCCAACTACACGCTATTCAGCTGGTCCGTCGCAACGGACGAGGGGAATATGACCGTGACCGCACCCGACTCGGCGGTGTCCGGCACGTCAGGCTCGGTCATCGTCGACTGGACAGACCTGGGTCAACTTTCCAAGTATCTCGGTGTACTCTCGCACCAGAATGCTGAAGGCGAGATCGCTCGCACGGTGATTTCGGTGGATACCGACTAGGCCACTGAGCAGTAAGCTCAAACCCGCGCCCTGCGCGGGTTTTTTTTGACATCGGCAGGGGCAATAATAGGGCCATGTTCGATCTCATCTCACAGCGCCTGTTCGCAACGCCGCCCGAGGAAACGCTCTATCACTATACAACCCTGAGCGGCCTGCTGGGTATCGTCGACAGCGCCGAGCTGCGCTGCAGTGATATCCGCTACATGAACGATTCCACTGAGCTACGCCACACGCTTGATCTGCTCGGGGAGCAGGTAACCCAGCGCATCGTAGCCGGGGTCGACAAGCCGGCCCTGCTGACTGCGTTTCTCGATTGGCTGACCCACCGGGTTGTGAGCGGGCCGATGTTGTTCTGTGCCTCTTTCCGTGGCAACGGCAATCTGCTGAGCCAGTGGCGCGGCTACAGCGTTCACGGCAAGGGGGTGAGTCTCGGATTCACGCCTGAACACTTACTGGATTGCGCGCGGCGTCAGCACTTCGAAGTCGGGCGTTGCGTGTATACGCCATCGCAACAGGAAAAAATGATCGATGAGATCATTGATGCGGTCGAGGCGTTGGCGGCAGACAGCGATCAAAACCACGAGACGGCAGGTCAGAACCGCCGTTGGGTCCGTCGCTTTCAGACTATCGAGGGCGATTTGCTGCGCATCGCCGCAGTGCTCAAGCATCCCGCGTTTGAGGAAGAGCAGGAATGGCGTATTGTGTCGCCCATGATCGGCGATGTGACTGCTGCCAAAGCGCAGTTTCGCGAGGGCAATTCCATGTTGATTCCGTGGTATCCCCTCGATCTGCGCGACGAAGAGGGCCGGTTGGCCATCGAGCACGCTTTTCTCGGACCTACCGGCAATATCGACCTGTCAATGAACTCACTGGCGCTGTATTTGCAGAGCCGCGGCGCATCGCCGCGCCGCGACATTACCTACTGCGATATCCCCTATCGCAAGCGCTGAGTCTACTCCGGTTGTGCGGGGGCCTGCTCGACGGGACGTTCCCGGTACCACTGGCTCATGTCGTCGTACAGTTCGCCTTTCAGCAGATACAAGGGAGACATGTGGTAGATCTTGATATCGTGAAAAGGGTCAGTGATGATCTTGGTCGCCCAGACCAGGCCGGATTGCACCCCCTTGAGGAAAAACAGTTGCACGGTCCGAAAGACAACCGCGCCAACGCCGGTAAAGAACCAGAGGATCGCCGTGTTGTGCAGGAAGCCTTTGCTCACCTGATGGTCAGTGAGCAGTCCCATAAGATTCGGGCTCAGCCAGAGCAGGGCGGGCAGGGCTATCCAGACTGACAGTAGCACCACTTTGCGCTGCAGGTTGTAGCCCACCTTGACGCTTTCCTTGTACTCGTGGCTGGCCTGGTTCACCTCGTCCCAGCTCTTGGGTTCAAAAAAGAAGTGGCCGATCTGGCGCAGGATCATGGCCAACAGCCATCCCACCATCACTGCCAGCACCGGGTCCACAAGGAGCAGCAGATAGCTGGCGATGAAGCAGCTGGCGCTGAGCAGGTGCAGCGACTGGTTGATCCGGTTGTGATGATAGTAGCGGTGGTCGTCCCAGCGCTGCTGGTGAAGTTCTTCAGCAAAGTTCATGACAGTATCTCCGGTGGCGACGCAGTGTCTTGAGTGGGTGGAAGCTTTTCCCCGACCGCGTTTCGTTGCAGCAGGGCCTGTCCCATCTGCACGCGGCTGCCGGTCTCGGTGCCGGGGCAGAACTGGTGGTTACCGCGGGCAAACAGGATGATGGTGGAGCCATGTTGGAAATAGCCCAGTTCATCGCCCTTGCGCACGCTTACGCTACAGTTGATTCGCTCCGGCCCCTGGTAGCGCATGTCCAGGGCCGTTTCCAGGCAGTGCAGCTTGATGCTCGCAACGAGAATGGCAGCTACCGGTACCAGACATATAGCGCTGTCCGCATCCTCCGTATGCAGCGGCAGTACTGCCCGTTCATTCTTGCAGTAAAGCTTTTCAATGCGCTTCAAGGCGATCGGGTTGACGTTCCAGGTATCCCCGGAAATGTAGGTGACCTGCTCCAGTCTGCAGTCCACCGGTGCATGGAAACGATGGTACATGCTGGACGTGAGGCGCAGGGTAACGAAGACACCATCACGGTATTGTTCCTGCAGCTCCCGGTTTGGAATCAGATCCGCCAGTTCATAGGGAAAGCCTTTGGCCTGGAACAGGGTTGTGCCCATGATCCTGCCGCGGGCACCGACTATGGCATCGCAGGGACTGGTGACGACATCCGGCCTCATATCCACGGTTCTGGCGCCCGTCTTGAGTTCCCGCGTGAAGCAGGCCTGCAGGCTGTTGAAGCGCTGCTGTTTCGTCTCATCGAGGTTGAGATCATCAGCGAACAGACGCCAGAGTGCTATTGTGAGGCGGGTCAGCAGTGGGCTCTCGATACGGCTGAACCAGCCCAGGAACTGTGTTGCCAGCCTGCGGGGGATGCGGTTGGTCAGGAGGAAGTTGAGCTGCTCCTGCTGGCCCAATTGACGAATCAGCTGGTTCATGGCTCAGGCCACCGAGCGCTGCTTGAGTGGGCCGATGGGCGCCGGCAGGTCAAGATTTCGCAGGTATTCATCCATGATTGCACTGCCCTCATAGTCGGCGGCGCGAGCACGGGCGCCGGCCCGCAGCGCCGCGTGTCGTCCCGGTTTCTGAAAGTGAGCCACTATGTGGGCGGCGAACTCCTCCTCGTCCGCAGCCAGATAACCGCTCACGCCAGGCTGGATAATGTCCGCGGGTCCTTTTGTGGCATAGGCGACAGCCGGCATGCCGTGAGCAAAAGCTTCCAGTAAAACGTTGCCGAAGGTATCGAAACGCGAGGGGAATACGAACAGGTCCAGGCCCTGGTACAGCTGGGCGAGTCGGGCATGATCGGTCCAGCCAAGAAACACGGCGTCCGGCAGTTGTGCCCGCAAAGCATCTTCCTCCGGTCCTGAGCCCGCGATTACCAGGCGCAGGTCCGGCAGTGACTGCCGCGCCCGATCGAGAATTCGCGGTAGATCGCGCAGGCCCTTTTCCTGGCTGAGGCGGCAGGCGATGAACAGCACGGGCGTCTCCGCGTCAGCGTCGGCAAAAAGTTCCCGCTTTTCCACTGGCACGCTGTTCGCAATGGCCTCAGGTGCCTGATGCGCGGTAAGAAACACCTGCATAGGATCGAGCTCCATTTCGTGGCCGGTCAGCCAGCGTTTGTGCTCGGTGTTCAGCACAAAAACACCGTCGAACTGCTGGTATAGCAGGCGCAGCAGGCGCCGAATACGGTCGCGTTCGTGGGGCGTGGCGTCGGTCGTTGACTTGATGTATTCGAGCCAGTCGGTGTGCATGAAAAAGTAGCAGGGCACGTTGAACATGTACTTGAGAAACAGCGCGACCAGTACCATGGGGCCCTCGGTCGAGCAGATCACGCGATCGTAACCACCTTCATAGAATGCGCGGGCAATCTGCAGCAGATCGGGAATCCTGAGCTGCTGGCCGCCGGTGTCGGGCAGGGTGTAGCTCCCCAGCGGTCTGAACACCAGCAGGTGATCCTCTGCCTCTCGCTCGTCGTCACAGACCAGCAGGTCGATGGGCAGATCTCTCTGCTGAATCTGGCGCAGCTTTCCGGTCAGGGAATTGGACACGCCGTTGCGGTCAAACAACGTATCGGTAAGATGCAGGGCGCGGCAATTGTGGCTGTTGCTACCCAGTTGTCGGGCAAAGTCGTTGAGAAACTGCCGATTCTGATAGAGTAAACGTGTACTTGCGACAGTGGCGCCAGCGAGAACCGCCGAGATCATCAGCGGAAAGGATATGCCGTCCAGCAAGTCCGTGACCTTGCGCCCACTGGTGTGGCGGTGTGGATTGTCACCACCGAATACCAGGGCGCTCAGCTGGGCAGGGATCTCGAAATTGCGCGTCAGCTCTTCGGTAGAAAACCGCAGGGCCTGATTGTCAGAGGTCAGCAGCCCGGATTTCTCAACCTTCGCCAGCATCAGGCGATTAAGATCGGTAAACAGCTCACCGATAGACTCGTTGACTGTCGCTACGAATTCTTCCGGCGTCCCTTGCTTGCTCGCCGCGATCCGCTGCAGATGGTTGAGGCAGAAGCGGTATTTCTTCGCCACTTTCCACTTCAGCATGCGGTTGGGTTTCTTGCCCTGGAGGGCGTCGTGGACAAACTCGAAGAACTTGCGGGCGTGCTTCTTCTTCTGTAGTTCGAGCATGGCGTTGCTGATTGCGAGGCAGGCGAGTTTGTCGCTGGTTTCACCGCGGTGCAGGAGAATACGCAGCAGGCCTGGATCCTGAATGCGGGTGGCTACCTGAGCAAAGTAATCAAGCAGTGCGATATTGAGCTTCTGGTTCTCGCCTACGTGGCCAAATGGCGCGATGCGCCCTTCACGGATGGCTTCCAAGGCCAGCGCTGAGGGCTTTTCCTGGAGCAGGCGTTGCTGCAGGTCAGGTACCTGCAGAAAAGAGCCGCACTGTCCGGCAAATATTCCCATGTGATCGTCCGAGCCACCGGTAAGAACCTTCGGACTCTCCGCATTCACACCGAAATCGGCGGGATTCAACCGGTGCTTGCGTCCCCAGGCCTGCATCTTTTCTGGAGTGATGCTGCGGGCCCAGTTGAGTGTCAGCGTCGACTGCCAGAGGTCGCGCTGCCCATTCAGGACCTCGACTCGCTGGAACAACAGCGCCAGCAGTTCAAAGACGGTGGGATCGACCTTGCCGGTGTGGGCATACAAAAACAGGGGGTGCGGCAGGATAACCGGAAGGTCATGCTCGGCAGCGTAGCGGAGAAACTGATAAACATCGCGCCGATGGCGGTTGAGAATTTCTTCCTGGGCTGGACTGAAACCATAAGTCAGAACATGCACGAACAGGTCACGATCGGGAAAGTGACAGGTGAATTCGGCACCTACCAGCACATCCTCCCCCTTGTCCAACAGCTGCCAGCAGGACCGCGCATTGTTGTGGTTGGTCACCGTAATAACATCGCTGCCGTGCTGGCGCAGGCATTTCACCAGTTTCTTGCTTTCCAGCCAGGTCTCGGGCAGGCGCAGTATCCGCCCCCATAGTTCATCCGGTTGGTCGCTGTTCAGGTCGTGGCAGTGCAGATCGATCCGGAGTCGATCCTCCGCCGCAAAGCGCGTCTCCTCCTGCTCCAGGAAGCTATTGAAGCCGTTCGCGAGCGAAGGGCGGAAGTCTGCCTGGCGGGCGCGATCAAGCTGGGTAACAGTCATGGTGTTCTCCCGGTGATGGCGTCGATAGTGTCGGTCGCTATGGGTGAGTGACCGGCGACTGGCTGCAGGCCAAATCTGGCTCGCAACATTTCTGTGACCAGTTGGCGTTGTATCTCGCGGTGGGTGAGCTGCTCTGACTGCCACCACCAGCCGTCCATGGCCATTTGCCGGGCCGCATCGAGAAAGCGTTGCACGACTGCGGAGAAGTCATCGTCGGAGTAGTTGAGGCTCATGATCAGGCGGCCACTGCCGACCCAGGAGAGCTCCAGACCCTGATCGCGCAGGTAGAACTGGAACATCCAGTTGTAGCGGGAGGGCACCGTGTAGAGGACGGTCCAGATACTGTGCATATTGGCGACTCGCACAGGGAGTTGCGCCCTGGTAAGCTGATCGTTCAGCTGCCTCGCGCGCGCATTCCAGAGTGTATCCGCGTCCCGGTACAGGGCCTGGTAGTAAGGTTCTTCCACACGCTGCAGAAAAACGTTCATTGCGGCCATGACATAGGGATGGGAATTGAAAGTGCCGCGTGCAAAGGCGATGTTTGCCGGCTGTTCTTCCTTGAAGCGCTTCATCAACTGACGGCGACCGCACAGTACACCCACGGGCAGGCCACCGCCCAGGGTTTTGCCGTAGGTGACCATATCGGCCTGGATGCCGAAGTACTCCTGGGCGCCGCGATGGGCAAGCCGAAAGCCGGTGAAGACCTCATCGAAGATCAGGACGATACCGCGGCGGGTACAGACCTCGCGTATCAGCTGCAGCCAGTGGGTGTAGGTGCTGCGGTCAAAATGGGCGCTGCGGCCGCTGCTCACCAGAGTGGCATCGCCGGCTGCATCCGCGTTGGGGTGCAGGGCCTGCAGCGGGTTGATCAGCACGCAGGCGATGTTCTTGCGGGTCTCCAGCACCTTGAGCGTACGCTCGCTCAAGTCGCACAATGTGTACACGTCGCTGGTCTTGCGCTGATTGCCGACACCCGGCTGCACACCGTCCCACCAGCCATGGTAGGCGCCGCAAAGCCGGACCAGGTGTGAACGGCCGGTGTGATAGCGGGCAAGGCGTACGGCCTGCATTACTGCCTCCGTGCCGGACATATGGAAGGACACTTCATCCAGTCCCGATAGGGCCTGCAAGCGTTCTACATTGTCCCGGATTACCGGATGGTAGGGGCCGAGCACTGGTCCCAGCGGACCCGCTATGCGCGTGGCTTCCGCAAGGCAGTCCTTGTAGAAATCGTAACCGAAGACGTTAACGCCGTAGGAGCCCGACAGATCGTAGCGCCAGTTGCCGTCAATATCCCGGAGGCGAACTCCGTCGCTGCAGTCAACGACGGAGCCTTGGCGCAGCGCTTTCGCCAGACCATTCCGATAGGGAAAGGGCACCCGGTAGGCACTGGTGAAGCTCACATCGGAGATACTGCTGTCGAGCGTTGCGCCGAACTCCAGGCTCTTGGGGGAGCGCGCCTGCAGCTGACGGATTAACCTGCCAAAACCGGCTCGACGCTGCTCAGCAACCTCAGAAGGCGCTCCGTCACTGTTGAAGTAGCGTTCAGGACCAAAGCTGTAATAGGGAACCAGACGGGAGATCCGGCGTGACCATTTGGCGTGGCCACGCAGGGAGGGGTGTTTTGCCAGAGACAGACGCAGCCTGTTCCAGAGGAGGTAAATGAATACCAGCATGGCTGGTACCAGCAGGAGATAAGTTTCAATACCGTTGAGCATGGGCTTCCCGCGCCGTGGCAACCACGCATGACGCAGCTACCGTTGGTTTGGTCCACAATGCACCGGTTTGATTGCAGTGTTCTTACAGTTTCGGGAAGCTTTTGTTGCAGTGAGAGGGCCCGCGTCGGACGCAGGCCGCCGCGATCAGCCTTTGCTGGCAGCCAGCGCCTGCTCGATATCGGCGATGATATCGTCGATGTGCTCGATACCAACCGAGATGCGCACCATGTCGTCACTGACACCCGCTGCTGCGAGCTCCTCGGGATTAAGCTGGCGATGGGTGGTGCTCGCCGGATGGCAGGCGAGAGATTTGGCGTCGCCGATATTGACCAGACGCAGGATCAATCGCAGCGCATCGATAAAGCGCCCGCCCGCATCGTGACCACCGTCAATGCCGAAGCTGAGAATACCTGAGGCCTTGCCACCACAGATTTTCTCGCAGGTTTCCCGAAAGGGGCTGTCCTTGAGGCCGGCGTAATTTACCCAGCGCACCTGCGGGTGCTGGTGCAGATACTGCGCAACTTTTTCCGCATTGCTGCAATGGCGTTCCATGCGCAGGTCCAGAGTCTCCAGACCCTGCATCAGCAGGAACGCGCTGTGTGGCGAAAGCGCGGCCCCGGTGTTGCGCAGGGGCGCCACCCGGCAGCGGCCAATAAATGCAGCGGGCCCCATGGCCTGGGTGTAGACCACGCCGTGGTAGGACGGGTCCGGTGTATTCATAATTGCAAAGCGCTCGGTGTGTGCTGCCCAGTCAAATTTGCCGGAATCGACGATGGCGCCGCCAATCGTGGTGCCGTGGCCGCCGATGTACTTGGTCAGGGAATGCACCACGATATCGGCGCCGTGGTCAAAGGCCCGGCACAACAGCGGGGTAGCGACGGTATTGTCGACAATCAGGGGCACGCCCCCGGCATGGGCGATTTCCGCCCAGCGGTCGATATCCACCACGTTTCCTGCCGGGTTGCCGATGGATTCGCAGAACAGGGCCCGGGTGTTCTCGTCTATAAGCGACGCGACACGTTCGAAGTCGTCGGCCTTGGCAAAGCGGGTCTCGATACCCTGGCGCGGGAATGTATGGGCAAAGAGGTTGTAGGTACCGCCATAGAGTTGCGAGGTGCTGACGATATTGGTACCCACTTCGGCGATGGCCTCGATCGCATAGCGGATCGCCGCCATGCCCGAGGCCACGGCCAGGGCGCCAATTCCGCCTTCCAGCGCCGTCAGGCGTGCCTCCAGCACCGCATTGGTGGGGTTCATGATGCGGCTGTAAATGTTTCCCGGCACCTTGAGGTCGAACAGGTCGGCACCGTGCTGGGTATCATTGAAGGTGTAGGAGGTGGTCTGGTAGATGGGAGTGGTGGCGGCGTTGGTCGCCGGGTCGCCATCGTAGCCCGCGTGCAGGGCGATAGTTGCTGGTTTCATGGTGTCGATCCGCTGTGGGTGTATTCTACCAGCGAGGGAGCGTACCAGACCCGCAGGGGATGGCAAGGTCGGGCCGCCCAAGTCGCGCCTCTCGACTTGCTGTCTGCGCTGAAGAGTATAGAGTTACGGTATAACATTGAGGGGAAGCAATCATGAAGTTGACGATAAACGGCAAGCAGACAGAAATTGACGCAGAGCCCGACATGCCCCTGCTGTGGGCATTGCGTGACCTCCTTGGCCTGCGCGGCACCAAGTACGGCTGCGGCAAGGGACTTTGCGGCGCCTGTACGGTGCACCTGGATGGCCAGCCGCGGCGCAGCTGCCAGCTGACGGTGGCGGACGCTGCGAAGGGCAAGGTAACGACCATAGAGGGATTGTCAGCCGATGGCTCCCATCCACTGCAGCAAGCCTGGCGCGAGTTCAATGTCCCCCAATGTGGCTACTGCCAGTCCGGCCAGTTAATGAGCGCCAGCGCGCTGCTGGCGAATAACTCCTCGCCATCGGACGAGGAAATCAACAGTGCGATGGCGGGCAACCTGTGTCGTTGCGGGACTTATCCGCGAATCCGCACAGCGATCAAAAGTACCTTCACGGACGCCGCTGCCATTGCCCAGGCAGTAACAAGGGAGGACACGGTATGAGTGCTCTCAGCGTAGTTTCCAGACGCCGTTTCCTGCAGCTCACCGGTCTTGCGGCCAGCGGTCTGGTACTGGGTGCGGTTGCTCCTCGCAATCTGGCTCTGGCCGGTATTCTCGATGAGGCCCAGGGGTCACAGCTCAACCTGTTTGTCAGCGTGGCCACCGATGGCACTGTGGAGATCATTGCCCATCGCTCCGAGATGGGCACCGGCATTCGCACCAGCCTGCCGCAGGTGGTAGCGGATGAAATGGAGGCAGACTGGCAGCGGGTCAAGGTAATCCAGGCCCATGCAGACGCCCGCTATGGCAGCCAGAACACCGACGGCTCCCGCTCCGTGCGCGACTTCTACCAGGTCATGCGGCAGATGGGAGCCGCGGCACGGACCCTGCTTGAGCAAGCTGCGGCCGCTGTTTGGGAAGTGCCGGTCGAGGAGTGCACAGCGCGCGAGCACGCGGTACACCACAGCGGCGGCAAGAGCCTCGGCTTCGGTGAGCTGGCGGCGAAAGCCGCAGACCAACCCCTGCCGGAATTGGAGACCCTGCGCCTTAAGGATCCGGCGGATTTCCGCTATATCGGCAAGGATGTGCCGATTGTCGACCTGCAGGACATGACCACCGGCAATACCACCTACGGCATTGATGTGCACGTCCCCGGAATGCTCTACGCCAGCATCGAGCGCACTCCCTGGCTGCAGGGCCGTATCGCTTCCTACGATTCTTCCGCCGCACTGGAAGTGAGCGGTGTGCTGGACGTGGTTGAGCTTAAAGCGGTTGATGGAGCGCCGGGCTTCAACCCCATCGAGGGCGTTGCCGTAATTGCGACCAATAACTACAGCGCGCTCAAGGGGCGGGCGGCGCTGAAGGTGCGCTGGCGCAAGAGCGACCATAGCAGCCACAACGCGGACGCCTACCTCGATCAGCTGGTGGCACGGGTTGAGGGTGGCGCGGGTGAAGTGCGGCGTCAGCGAGGCGATGTAGACAGCGCCCTGGCAAACGCAGCGACGCTCCTTGAGGCGACCTATCGGACCCCCTACCTGGCTCATGCCTCCATGGAGCCGCCGGTGGCGACCGCGCGGGTTACAGATGAGGGCTGTGAAATCTGGGCCTGCACCCAGACGCCGCAGGCTACCCAGCAGGCCGTTGCGGATACGCTTGAGCTGGACCCCTCTGCCGTTACGGTACACGTAACGCTGTTGGGCGGTGGCTTCGGACGCAAGTCCAAGCCGGACTTCTCGGTAGAAGCGGCCAGGCTCGCTTCCCACGTTGGCAAACCGGTGCAGGTGGTCTGGAGTCGCGAGGATGATATCCGTCACGATTACTTTCACTCCTGCAGCGCCCAGCACTTTAAAGCTGCGCTGGATGAAGCCGGCACGGTGACTGCGTGGCTGGGACGGGAAGCTTCGCCTCCGATTGCTGCCACCTTCGATACCAGCGTGCGGAGGAATGGCGCTGGCGGCTTGTCCCAGAGCTTTGCCAGCGTGCCCTTCGCGGTACCCAACCTGCGCATGGAAAGTCACGAGGCTCCCGCCCATGTGCGTATCGGCTGGCTGCGCGCTGTTTATAATGTTCCTTTTGCGTTCGGGGTTGGCAGCTTTGTCGACGAGCTGGCACATGCTGCCGGTCGCGACCCGGCCGAGTTCTGGCTGCAGCTTATCGGCGAGGACCGCCTGTTGGATTTCAGTGCCGAGGGTTTCGAGTACAGCAACTATGGGCGCTCCCTTGCGGAGTATCCCTTTGCCACGGCGCGTACCAAGGGCGTGATCCGTGAGCTGGTGGCCTCCATCCCCTGGGGTGAAGAGTTACCGGAAGGGCAGGGTTGGGGGCTCTCGGTGGCCAACAGTTTCCTCAGCGATGTCGCAGTCGCCAGCAAGGTGGAAGTGAGAGACGGTCGCTTGCGGGTCCTGGAACTGCACGGCGTCATCGATGCCGGCCGTGTGATCAACCCGGATCGCGTCCACGCGCAGATGGAGGGTGGCATGATTTTTGGCCTGAGCCTGGCCCTGAACGGCGAGATCACCTTCGACGGCGGTGAGGCGCAGCAGTCCAACTTCCACGACTATCCCATCGCGCGCATGGACCAGGTCCCCGGTGTGATCCGCAGCCACATCATAAAGAGTGACGCGGCCCCAACCGGGGTTGGAGAGCCCCCCACGCCGCCCACCGCGCCCGCCATCGCCAACGCGGTCTTTGCCGCTACCGGCAAGCGCATTCGGGAGCTGCCCCTGGGTAAGCACTTCAATGTGTGAGCTGGGGACAGTGATTTGCTCAGTTTGCTGCGACCAGCATCACCCCAAGCAGCATCATGATGGTGCCTGCTAGCCTGGGCGGTGAGAGGGGAATTTTCGGGTATCCAAGCCAGCCTTTCCGGTCCAGCAGCAGCGCTGCGATCACCTGACCGCAGATAAGGGTAATCGCAAGCGTCAACGCGCCGAGTCTGGGCGCCAGGAAAATCGCCATGGTGACGATGAACGCTCCGAAGACGCCGCCCAGCCATGCCCACCAGGGGGTGGTCGCGAACGCGCCGGTCCTGAACCACACCCAGCCGCGGGTCATGGCGATTAGCCCCAGGGTGCAGGTCCCCAGCAGAAACGAAACGAGCGCCGCCTGCACCGGAGAGGCGAGGTGGGTGCGCAACTCGGCATTGATGCCAGCCTGGGAGGCGAGAGAGCAGCCGACGGCAATGCTGCACGCCAACAGGAGATACTTGCCGGGCGAATTATGCATCAGACCGACTGCTTTCTGGCGACGAGAAAGACGCCAGCGACGATCAGCACTGCTCCCAGCATTCGCGGCAGGGACATTTCAATTCTGGGATAGCCGAGCCAGCCGTTGTGGTCCAGCACCATGGACGCCAGCAGCTGGCCGCCGACGATGCTGATGGCGAGCGTCAATGCCCCCAGTTTAGGTGCCAGATACACTGACATGGCGACATTGAAAGCGCCGAGCAGGCCACCCAGCCATGCCCACCAGGGAATGTCTGTCAGGGCCTCCGCCGCGGGCCAGGGCGCGTCGAGCAGGAGGGCAATCACGCCCAGAAGCAGCGTGCCGGTGAGAAAAGACAGGAATGCGGCCTGAATGGGCGAGTGCAGGGCGAGCCTTAGCTGTGCATTGACGCCGGCCTGTGAGGCGGCGCAGGCGCCGGCCAGGAGGCTGCAGAGCAGCAGGAAAGTGGTGCTGAGAGTCATCACCAAAAACCACCCGAATGTACGTGTGCTGTGTCCGCGAGAAACGGGAGTGTATCATCGGCCATGACCTACTATACGCCCCGCAGCAAAGAGAGTGAGAATCCATGTCCATTCTGAGATTGGGCCTCGTTCCCCAGATCCTTATTGGCGTAGCACTCGGGGCCCTGCTGGGGTGGCTTGTACCGGGATTGGCGGCACCGCTGGGTCTGCTGGGTGAGCTCTTTGTTGGCATGCTGAAAGCGGTGGCGCCGCTACTGGTGCTGCTACTGGTAATGTCCGCCATCGCCAACAAGCACGAGAGTGGCAGCGACGGACGGAAGTCACTGCTGACGCTGGCTCTGTATCTGGCGGGCACGGTGTGCGCTGCAGTAGTCGCAGTGTTAATGAGCCAGCTGTTTCCGCAGACCATTGCGCTCAGTGAGGGCGCCACGGGCAGTCCACCGCTGGCGGTGACTGCGGTGCTCGCCGATGTCCTGTTCAAACTCATCGACAACCCGGTGAATGCGCTGCTCACGGGCAACTTCCTCGGCTGCCTGACCTGGGCCATTCTGCTGGGTCTGAGCTTCCGCAAAGCCAACAACACGTTCAAGGAGCATCTGCAGACGCTGGCCAAGGGTGTCACCGATATTGTCGGCTATGTCATCCGTCTGGCACCGCTGGGTATCTTCGGGCTGGTCTGCGCCACGGTGGCGACTACCGGTCTGTCGGCGCTGGTAGGCTATGCCAGCCTGGCCGGGCTGCTGGTCGCCTGCATGCTGGTGATGGCGCTGCTGGTCAACCCGCTGCTGGTGTTTCTGCTGATCCAGCGCAACCCCTACCCGATTGTCTTCAGGTGTCTGGAGGAGTCAGGAATCACCGCATTCTTTACTCGCAGCTCCGCCGCCAACATTCCGGTCAATCTCAACCTGGCGAAGAAAATGGGTATCAGCGAAGAACTCTATGCGGTGACCATCCCGATCGGTGCCACCGTCAATATGGCCGGTGCGGCAATCACCATCACGGTCCTTAGCCTGGCTGCTGCCAATACCCTGGGGATCGAGGTGTCCCTGGCCACAGCCCTGCTGCTCTGTGTTATCTCCGCCCTAGCTGCCTGCGGCGCCAGCGGGGTGCCATCCGGCAGCCTGTTGCTGGTGCCGCTGGCCTGTTCCCTGTTTGGCATTCCGCTGGACGTTGCCATGCAGGTTGTGGCGGTGGGCTTTGTCATCAGTGTCATTCAGGATTCAGCGGAGACGGCACTGAATTCCAGCACTGACGTCATCTACACCTATGCCGTGGATCAGCTGCCAGTACCGGCAAGCGAGAGCCGGGAGGCCACGGTATGAAGCTGCGACAGTATCAGGTCGACGCCTTTGCCAGCCGTGTCTTCGAAGGCAATCCCGCGGCAGTTTGCCCGCTCGAGTCCTGGCTTGCTGACACGCTCCTGCAGGCCATAGCGATGGAGAACAATCTCTCCGAGACCGCGTATCTGGTGCCTGCGGGAAATAATTTCCAGCTGCGCTGGTTCACCCCCTCAACCGAGGTGGACCTCTGTGGCCACGCCACCCTGGCAGCAGCCCATGTGCTCTACACCGAGCTGGGCTACAGCGCCGACTACGTCCGCTTCGATACCCGCAGTGGCGAGCTGAGCGTGCGTCGGGACGGCGATCAGTACGTGCTGGACTTTCCCGTAAGTGTCCCCGAAATCTGCGCGGCGCCCGCTGGTCTGGCCGCGGCCCTGGGGCGGGAGCCAGAAGCGGTGCTGGCAGCGGATGACCTGGTGGCGGTGTTCGCCAGCGAGGACGAAGTGCGGAGACTGGAGCCTGATCAGGTTCTGCTAGCCGCGTTGGACTATCGAGGCGTTATCGTCACCGCGCCCGGGCAACAGCACGATTTCGTTAGCCGGTTCTTCGCCCCCAGGGTGGGGGTTCCCGAAGATCCGGTAACCGGTTCCGCGCATTGCAAGCTGGTGCCCTACTGGGCGCAGCGTCTGGGCAAGCTCAGGATGAGTGCGCGCCAGGTTTCCCGGCGCGGTGGTGATCTGACAGTGGAACTGCGCGGCGACCGGGTGCATATGGCTGGCCGCGCAGTGCTGTTCATGGCAGGGCAGATCCGACTTTAAATGTAACGCCTGCGCAGTTAAAACTCGTAGCGAGCATCCACGCCAAAAGCGCGCAGTTCACGATAGGTGTTGATGGCAAAACCCAGCACCCCGAAATCGATACCAAATTCGCGTATCTTTTCATTGGTCAGGTTGCGACCCCACAAGCCTACCTCGAGGTTTCCACGCGCAACTGGAATGTCGCGCAGGGTGAGGCGGGCATTGAGCAGGTCATGCGCCGACACCGAGTCGAAGTTATTGAGCTGATTGTGGAAACCGCGGTTGTCGGCGTAGGTCATGTCTGCCCGTGCTACCAGCGTCCCAACGGATGTGGCTGGAAAAGTGTACTGCGCAATCAGTGCGGCCGTATGTTCCGGCGCATGCACGTTGGTGGACGCAAAATCTTTGATCTCTCCTTCCCCCTGGGGTAGGCCGGTGATGGGGTTGGCAATACCTGTGACAAAAGTATCGAAGTCGATTTTCAGGTAGCCGTAGTTCGCCTGCAGCAACAGGCCTTCTAACGGCAGCAGTGTCAGGTCGATTTCTACGCCGGTGGCGGTGCTCTCGCCGGCATTGACGACGCGGGTAGAGGCGCCGCCCGAGCCCGCTTCGAACTGTGCTACCTGCCGATCGGTATAATCCATGTAGAACAGGGCGCCATTGAGGCGGGCACGCCGATCCCACAGTTCGGATTTCAGGCCCAGTTCGAAGGCGACGATCTCTTCCTCATCGGCGGGGCGGGTGAAGGAGGAGACCGTGGTTGCGCGTGCATTGTAGCCGCCCGAACGGAAGGCTGAGGACGCTGTAAAATAGGTGTTGACGTCCGGCGTCCACTGGTAGGACAGGGTCATCATCGGGCTGAAGTTGGTCCAGGTGGTACTGTCCTTCACAGTGTCTACACGCCCGAGATCCGAGAAATTGGTCGTCAGCGAAGCCTCCTTCCAGTCCTTGGACAGACGTGCTCCGACGGTGATGTCAAAGTCCTGGGTCAGGGACCAGGTTGCCTGACCGTAGGCTGCGACGGCATCGTTATCAATACCGTAGGCGAAGTCGGGATTGCCGAGGCGTACACTTTTGCCGATGCAGGCGGCGGGCCCCTGACCCTGGCAGAGGAACTGCTGTACCGGCAGGGGCTGCTGGCCAAAGGCGACAATGGCGGGTAGTACAAACCGCTGTGGGTTGAATTCTTCAGCCTCCTCGTGGAAGAAATATACGCCGGCGGTGTAGTTCAGACGATCGTCGAAGGCCGTACCCATGAGTTGAAACTCCTGGGTGACCTGATCCTGCTCGCTGAATCGCGTCGCAGCAAAACTCGATACGAATTCACCGGCGGGTATAAAGGTGCCGGTCGGGCCATTCAGCACCGTGTTGGCTGCAACGGGGACCATGCCAAAGCTGGTGCCTCTGGCGTGGCTGTCCCAATCGCGGTAGGAGGTGATGGATTTCAGGGTCACGTTTCCCAGGTTCCACTCCAGCGTCAACGCGTGGCCGGTAACGTCCGATGTGCCTTCGTCACTGCGGTTATCGCGCAGGGGCAGAGCACTCAATCGGTCCGGTGATGACACTGCCGCCAGTTGCTGATAAAACGCGCCACCCAGGCCAATATGGAAGGGGCGTACATGGCTCAGTTGCGAGGTCTGGTTGTTTTCCTGGCGTTCGGACCAGTCCCAGACGTAGTCTGCGGTGAAGTTCTCCGTCGGTGTCCAACGCAGCGCCGCGCGGGCGGCATCGGACTTGTACTCCCCGAGATCGTCGCCCGTGTACAGGCTCTTCACGTTACCGTCGTGCTGGCTGCGATGGTAGGAAATCTTGGCGGCAAAATCGCCAAATTTAGGGGTGTCCACACTGGTTGTGCTGCGGAAGAAGCCTCGCTCCCCAAAGGTCAGCGCCTGGGAGAAGCCGAATTCCCCCGCCGGCCGTTTGGTGACCAGATTGATAGCCCCGCCGGTGGAGTTCCGGCCATAAAGAGTACCCTGGGGACCGCGCAGCACTTCAATGCGCTCCAGGTCAACGATGTCGAAGGCGGCGCCGGTGCTGCGGCCAAGATACACACCGTCGACATACAGGCCGACTGCCGGGTCCGTGGTGAGTGCGGTTTCCACGGCCGCCACTCCACGGATCGCTATGCCCAGATTGGACTGGGAACCGGGCTGTTTGTTGATACGGATATTGGGGATGTAGTCTGCTACCTGCGAAGCCTCGAAGGCGCCAATGGCCTGCAATTCCATCTCGCCCATGACGGCTACCGAAATGGGCGTTTCCTGCAGGCCCGCTTCCCGGCGCTCCGCGGTGACGATGACCTCTTCCAGGGCAGTGCTGCGCGCCGGAGTCTGGGCCGTGGTCTGCGCCATGGCGGCGCCACTCAACAGGCAGATAGCGCTACCGATAATGGACTTTTGAAACACGGAGTGTCGTTCAACAACAGAATTACTGCGCAGGAATTTCATGGCATCTCCAGGGTGTGGGCATTACTTATGTTATGTTTTTGACCGCGGTTAGCTTAGACCATCACAGGCAGCTGATGCAAGCGCGGCCGGCGGGAAGCCAGCATGGTTTAAAAATGGCTGGTGCAGCCGCGTGCTATAGCTAGCCGCCGTAGCATTGCCTGACCGCTTCTGCACCATCCTTGCGGATTGCCTGATACTTGTCCCAGAACGCAGCGTCAATGCCGCGGAGGTAGGCATTGGTGTTGTCCTGGCGATAACGGGTCAGGTGCCGCGGTCCGCCGTTGTAGACGCCGTAGGTGGCTCGCGCCAGATCGTGGATATCGCCCCGCACCTCGTGTTCCTTGCGTTTGATTGCATAGTCGACCAGATAATGGGAGAGGATCTCGTTTCCGGCGCGGGCGTTATAACCGACATTTTTTAGCAGTGCATCCAGATCATAAATGTTGCGCCAGACATGCTGATTGATCTGCATCAGCCCCACCGAGCCTGCGGAAGACTGGATCGGGGTGACCTTGCCTTTGGTCTCGACGAATTGGCGCCAGCAGGACTCCTGCCAGGCGGTGGCTCGCATCATGTCTTCGTAGAGCTCAAAGTACTCAGCGGGCACCTTGCCGCGCTTGCGCTCAGCGGCAATGCTTTCATCCAGCAACTGCTCCATGGTTCGCAGGTAGCGATCCAGGTCATTCGGAGCTGGAATCCAGCCGGTCAGTTGTTTCACCAGCGCGGGGCTCACAGCCGCCGCCTGGGCGGGCGCTATCAGCCAGGCAAAAGGGCCGGCCGCAGGGGTGTCCTCCAGGGGCTCCAATTCCAGCTCCGGTTCCAGCCCCAGCAATTGCCGCAGCTGCGGATCAACCCGGGAGTCGTAGGCCAGTTGTTCCTCGGTAACCGCCGGCGCCAGCATGCGTGCCATCCGCCGCAGGGTGTTGCTGTCCAGGGCCAGGCCGAGGTGTGGGGCGGCGATATCCAGGGCTTCGAGGGCGTTGGCGGCACTGACGAAGGTTGCCACTTGCATGCCGCGGGCACCGGGCAGGTTGAGATCAGTGCTGCGCAGTAGCGGAGCCAGGCGTGCCCAGGTGGAGAGAAACAGGCTGCGCACGGGGTCGTGATCGCGAACGTCGGCTGCCAGGGCATCCCGCAATTCGTGCCTCGCCTCCAACAGGATTTCCGCCAGTGTGGCGCGTAATTCGGGTTCCGCGGGCGTTGCCAGATCCTTGACCAGCCAGGTGGCAAAGGCGTCCCAGGATTGCCACGCGGCGTCCCAGGCGGCCAGTTCCTCCGGCGTCAGCGCAGTTTCCTCCGTTGGCGCCCAATCGGGCGGGGGGGCAGGTGCCTCCAGGGAAAAAGTCACGCTCATGGCGTCCGTCTCGGCGCGCGCGGATTGCAGGTTCAGGGAGTTGGCGATGAGCCCGGGATCCGCTTCCCCGACCGGCAGTGCGTCCTGGAGCAGGGCGCGCAGATCGGTGACTGCGGGCCCGAAATCGATGTTGACGGCCCCGAGGCGGGGGTGGACCTGATCCTTGATCCAGTTCCAGACTACCCCGGACATGTTCCGTTGCCCCTCGACGTCGCCGCCGAGGATGTTTGAATCGGTGACCCGGAAGCTGACCCGCCCGCTGCCCGGCTCGACCAGGGCCTCCTTGAACGTCTCGATGCTGCCGTTCCAGGCGAAAGGCAGCAAGCAGCGCCCTCCCACCGGGGTGCCGGCGCGGGCGCTCACCCGGGTGGTCAACCGCAGCAGGCCGGTGTCTGTACCCTCGACCCGGGGGTCGTGGAGCATCAGGTAGTTGCAGTCGTTGCGGTCCCGGAACAGTTCGGCGTTGCCCTCCGGACCCTGGAAAACCTGCTGCTTCAGTGCGTCGCTGACGACCGCGTAGTCCAGGCTGACCGGCAGTTCAATGGATACCGCCAGCACCGGGAGCGGAAGCAGTGCCGGCAGCGCCCAGCACAGGCGCACGGCGATCCAATGACGGCAAACGAAACGGTACATCTACACTTCCTGGGTTAAAGGGTCAGGTCCCTTTATTTTAAAGGGGTCAGGTCGATTATTGTAGCATCCCCTCCCTCTTAAGCCCCGTCCTTCTGCTCCAGGCCGGAGATGATCGCGTCGACGTCCACGCTGTCACCCGCCAGCGTGTGGGTGATCGATTTCAGCTGCTGCAGGGAAACGCGCCCCCGCTTGCTTGCCAATTCCCGGGCGACGTCGTCCAGACCTGCAGCGCCGTCGGTTGCCTCCTCCAGCGCCAGATGCAACCGGTGCATGAACACCGCCGCGCGGGCGGTGACCGGTCCGGAGGAACGCTTCACGAACAGGGTATCGGCCTTGCGGCCCCAGTTTTCCTTCCAGGCCACGGTCTGCTGGTAACGGAGATCGCTGAGCGCCCCCGAGCGCCAGAGGATGTTGGCGGCGTAGTATTCGGCCAGTCCCTCGACGATCCAGTCCGCGTCCTTACCGCCATGGATACCGGTAGCCACGTGCACCAGCTCGTGGATCATGCTGCTGGTACGGTTGCCGCTGACCAGCGGCCGTTCGGCGTGCATGAACAGCGAGCGGGTACCCGACAGGCCACCCCGCCACATGGGATTGCCGGCGGTCACGACCAGCAGGCGCTCGGGGAAACCGGGAAACACACTTTTGATATCCGGGATTGTCCAGCCAAGGAACGCCAGCGTGTCCTGCAGGCGCCCGCCCTGGCCGGCCGGGGCCGCAACGCGGACGTCGATGCCGGCTATGACGTCCTGGCGGCTGGTGATATTGCCAAGTATCAGCCAGCCTTTCGGCCGTGGCAGGCGGCGCCCGGGGTCGACAATCCGGTAGTGATTGCTGTTGGCGCTGGTGCTGGCGTAGGGTGCTGCAGAGGACCAGCCGGGCGGCAACTCAAACTGGATTTCGGCGTTCGCAGTGAGCCCTTTGGCCACGGTCGCGGTAATTGGCGGGACCAGCTTGTCGCTGCGCAGGATGGCCCATTCATCGGTCAGGAGCGAGTCATAGCTGCCGCTGGCTTTTTGCTCGCTGAGCACGAACTCGTAGTGCAGGCTGGCTTCGGGGCCCTGAGGTGCCCAGGTGGCGGTGTCGCCATCCAGTGTGAGTCCAGCGTCGCTGTGCACCCCAAGGTGCCGACCGGGATCAAGGTGGAGCACCAGTTTCCTGGGCAGGCGCTCCCCCAGAAGCCGGATCTCCACCCTGGCAACTTCGCTGTCGGGGCTGATTGCGGCGCGGTAGAGCAGCTCGTAGTCGGCAGCGCGTGTGGAAGCTGTGCCCAGGGCGAGTAGCAATGTCAGGAGTGAGAAGAGGTACAGACGGGGGGTCATGGTCAACCTGGATGAAGAGGGCAGGGGTGCAGGATACCAGTGCTGCCGGGCCAAACCTATAGCGGTGGCAATCGCGGCAGCTAGCTCGTACTATTTACCTATAGCGGCCTCAGTGCCGTGTCAGCACAACAAACAACAGGGGATGGGAATCATGAACGAGCAGCAAGAGCAGCAAGAGCAGCAAAAGACTTTCGACATCAATCAGGTCATTGCCCAGGCGAAGGCGGTCATCACCAATCCTGTGGGCTTTTACCAGACCATGCCCAAGAGTGGCGGCTACGGTAATCCGGTAATCTTCGTCGCGGTGATGGGCGCGGTGATGGGTCTCATTACTGCGGTGCTTTCATTCTTCGGTTCGGCGGCGGGCATGCTGGCGGCGGGTCTGGGTGCGATCATAATCATGCCTATCTTTGCCGTGCTGGGCGCGTTTATCGGTGCCGCCATTCTGTATGTAATCTGGAAGCTGATGGGTTCGGCCGAGAGCTATGAAACCGCGTTTCGCTGTCAGGCCTCTGCCGCAGCGATCTACCCTATCTCGGCGCTGCTGGCGATCGTGCCCTATATCGGCAGCATCGTGATGATCGCCTGGGGTGCGTTCCTGATGATTGAGGCCAGCGTGTCGGTGCACGGCCGCGAGCGCAGGACTGCGCAGATTGTATTCGGTGTCCTGGCGGCGCTTTTAATCCTGTCGAATATTGCCAGCGAGCGCGCCGCGCGGCAGATGGAGGCGCGGATGGAACGCATGGGCAACCAGTTCCAGGGTATCGAGGACATGTCGCCCGAAGAAGCCGGGCGCAAAATGGGCGAGTTTTTCAAAGGCCTGGAAGAGGGCGCCAACAGGACCGCCCCCAGTCAGGACGACTGATCGCCGCTGCGCCGCTCGCGCACCCCCTGCAATTGCTTGCAGAGGTCCCCGGCTCCTTCCAGCACTCGCGCCGTCGGGCGCTGGATCAGATCCGGGTCGACCACCAACAGGCCACCCCGCAGGGCGCGCAGGCCCGGGTAGCGGTGCCAGTCAGTCAGCCACTCGGGATGCGCACTACCCATGCCGCCTGCGACTATGGCATCGGGGTTGCGTGCCAGCACAGATTCCATATTGATCCGCGGCGCCAGGGTGGCGACGTCGGCAAAGATATTGACGCCGCCACACAGGCCGATCACCTGGCTGATCAGATGATCGCCGTTGATCGTCTGCAGGGGCTCGTGCCAGATCTGGTAAAACACTGAAACCCGGATGGCGTCTCGATAGCGCTGCGCCAGCTCCGCAAATCCCTGCTCCAGCCGCAGCGCTGAGGCCTCGGCACTGACGCCCGTTCCGCCCAGCTCGCCCAGCAAACGGATGCTGGCGGGAATGTCAGATAGTTGGCGCAGCTCGCTCACGTAAATCGGTATCCCCAGCCGCTCCAGCTTGTCCAAAGCGCCGGCGCCGTTGCCCGAACCCCACATCAGAATCAGATCTGGCCGCGCAGCGACTATCTGTTCCAGGCTGAAAGCATTGAAGGAGCCGACCTGGGGCAGGCCGCGAGCTGCCTCGGGAAAGTTACTGTAGCTGACCACCCCGACCAGCCGCTCGCCGGCGCCCGCGCTGTAGAGATTCTCGACGATATGCGGCGCGAGCGCGACGATGCGCTGCGCTGGCGCCGGCAGGGTCACCGTGCGACCCTGGAAATCGACCACGCTGACAGGCTCCGCCCGGGCAGTCCCCGCAAGCGCCAGCAGCAGGCAGAGCAGGATGAGTGGGCGCGCCGTCACAGGCCGATGACCAGCGGTTGGCGACCGTTGGGATGTTGTTGTATCAGCACCTCGGCGTGAAACAGGTCGCGAAACAGGGCCGCCGTGAGCACCTCCCCCGGTGACCCGGTGGCTACCTGCCGACCCCGGTCCAGGACCACCAGCCGGCTGCCCACGGCGGCGGCGAGATTGACGTCGTGCACCACCAGCAGCACTGCGCAACCGCGGCCCGCAATGGCGGCAATGGCGGCTGCCAGTTGCTGCTGGTGGGCCAGGTCAAGGGCCGCTGTCGGCTCGTCCAGCAACAGGAGTTTTCCGCTCATGTCGCCGCTGTCCCAGATCTGGGCAAAGACCCGCGCCAGCTGCACGCGCTGGCGCTCACCACCGGACAGCTGGGTGTAGAGGCGGTTGCGGAGTTCCAGAGTGTCGGTCGCCTCGAGAGCATGCCGGGCGATCTCCCGGTCGATGCGAGCCCCGGTGGCGTGCGGGGTGCGCCCCAACAGCACGACTTCTTCCACCGTATAGGGGAAATTCAGCAGCGATAGTTGGGGCAGAAACGCAAGCTGCTGTGCCAGCGCGCGCCGCTGCCAGTTGCTCAGGGGTCGCCCACCGAATTCAATGGTGCCTGCGCTGGCGGCAAAGTCCCCGGCAAGCAGTCGCAGCAGGCTGGATTTGCCGGCGCCGTTGGGACCAATCAGCACTACCACCTCTCCCGCGTCCAGTTGCAGATGGATGTCCTCCAGGACCGGTTCGCCCCAGGGGGCGGCGCAGACCTCGTCCAGCACAAGCACGCTCATGTCTGCATCCCGTACTGATGTCGCTGGCGCAGCAGGGAAATGAAGAAGGGCACGCCGATCAGCGCGGTGATAATGCCCACCGGCAGTTCCGTGGGCGCCAGCACCACTCTGGACAGCGTGTCCGCCACCACCAGCAGGATGGCGCCGGCGAGGGCGGACGCAGACAACAGATAGCGATGGTCTGGGCCGATCCACAGGCGCACGACGTGGGGTACCACCAGGCCGACAAAGGCAATGGTGCCTACCAGTGCCACCGAAGTGCCCACGCCGACCGCAACCCAGCCGATCAGGGCCAGCTTGGTGCGGTCCACGTCGATACCCAGATGGCGCGCTTCCGATTCCCCCAGCAACAGGGTGTTCAGCGCCTGCGCGTAGCGGGGCAGGGCCAGCAGCACCGCGCCGCTGACCACGCTCGCCAGCGCCAGCCGCGGCAGGTTGGCACCGTCCAGGCCGCCCATCTTCCACAGGCTGATCTGGCGCAGACGCTCGTTATCGGTGAAGAATTCCAGCAGGCTGCCGACGGCACCGGCCAGCGCGGTGATGGCAATCCCGGCCAGCAACATTGTCGCCACCGACGTGCCATTTTCCGAGCTGGCCAGGCGGTAGACCAGCAGCACCGCGAGGACACCGCCGATAAAAGCGCCAACGGACACCAGCGTCAGGCCGACAAAGCCCTGTAACAGGCCGCCGCCCAGCACGATCAGCAGCGAGGCGCCGAGGGACGCGCCGGCGGTGACCCCGATTAGCGAAGGATCCGCGAGCGGGTTGCGAAACAGGCCCTGCATGACGGCGCCCGACACGGCCAGAGCGGCGCCGATGAGAATGCCGAGCGCCATGCGCGGCAGCCGGATTTCGTAGATGATGACGCGATCGCGCGCAGACAGCGGAACGTCGCCGGCAAGCCAGCTTCGC
>JBGTGB010000059.1:0-10332 GCA_041746975.1 Haliea sp.
CGCCGGCGATCATCTGTGCGCCCTCGCCGCCCGGCGCCTCCATGGCCAGCAACCGCTCCCAGTACTGGATCGCCGCGCGGAACTGCTCGCGCTCGAAGGCTGCCATGCCCAGCAAACCCAGCGCCGTGCGCTGGTGTGGATTGATCGCCAGAGCCTGCTCAGCCCGCGCCTGGGATTCCGGGTCCAGCGTCCGGCCACTGGCGAGGTAACGGGCCTGGGCGGCGTAAGCCAGCGCCTGGGCATCTTCCGGGGCCGCCACGGCCAGCCTGTTATAGGTCTCCGCGGCCATGGCGAAGTCGCCCTGACCCATGTAGAAGCGCCCCAGCAGTGCCAGGTAATGCAGATTGTCCGGACGCTGGCCCGCGCGCTTCTCGATCGCAGCCATCAGCGCCAGCACTTCATCCTCGCCGGCATCCTCCGCCAGCGCCTCCAGCTGACCACCGATTTTGACGTCCGCTACTGAACCCAGTTGGTAATAGAGGCCCCCCGCCATCAACGCCACCAGCGGTAACAGTACCCAGACCGGGAACGGCGCCCGGGGGTCCGGCAACGGAGTTTCCATCGGTGCCTGCTGGTCTTCCAGCAATCGCAGCTGGGCGTCGGTTTCCAGGCCGGTGTCGCCCTCCTCCGCCAGCTCCCGGCGCCGCAGCCGGTACCAGTCCAGGTTGGCCTGGGCCCCGTCGTCCAGGGGCCGGCGCATGGCCCAGCCGGGGAACAGGTAGAACAGGCCGCTGAGCAGGATCAGGCCGCCACAGGCAAGCAGGAATACGATCAAGTGTCTTTCTCCGCTGGTTGCAGCAGGGCCGCGAGGCGGGCCTGGTCGTCACCATCCAGCGTGGCCGGGGATTGCTCGCGGCCACGCAGCAGCATCAGCAATCCGCCAGCGCCGCCCAGCAGCAGCAAGCCCGGCGCCAGCCAAAGAATTGCGGTAGCGGAATTGAAGGCTGGCCGGTAGCGCACAAACTCGCCATAGCGAGCCACCATGAACTCCAGAATTTCTCCGTCACTGGCGCCGGCCTCCAGCTGCTGGTGCAGCAGGCGCCGCAGGTCCTGGGATATGGGTGCATTGGAATCGGCGATATTCTGGTTCTGGCATTTGGGGCAGCGCAGCTCCTGACTGAGATCGCGGTAGCGCTGCTCCAGCTCCGGTTCACTGAACTCGTAGGTCTCGATCACCGCGGCTACCGGCACTGCCAGCAGCAGAACCGAGAAGGTCAGGATGATAGTGCGCAGTACGTTCATGGCATTGTCTCCAGGGCGAGAACTTCCCGCCAGAGGGGCTCCAGGGTATCGCGCCAGACGCGCTCATCGATGACTCCGACATGGCGGTAGCGGATCACGCCGTCGGCATCCACCAGGTAGGTTTCCGGAGCACCGTAAACCCCCAGGTCCACACCGAGGGTCCCTTCCCGGTCGACGATATTGGCGCGGTAGGGATCTCCGAGGTCACGCAGCCAGCGCCGGGCAGCGTTGTCCTCGTCCTTGTAATTGATGCCGTAGATAGGGACACCATTGTCCGCCAGCTGCTGCAGATAGGGATGCTCCACCCGGCAGGAAATGCACCAGGTAGCCCAGACATTGAACAGCGCCGCCTCTCCGACGACATCGGCTCGGGACAGCGGGCGATCATCCGCCAGCTCGGTGAGCTGAAAATCCGGCAGCGGCCGGTCGATCAGCGCCGACGGCAACGCCATGGGATCCAGCGACAGCCCCCGGAACAGAAACCCCGCCAGCACCAGGAACAGGATCAGTGGCAGGAAAAGCTTAAGCCTGGGCGCCACGGATCCCTCCCTCGCGCAGGGTGTCTCGCGCCGCACTACGCTGGCGCCGGTACCGCTTGTCGGCCACGGTCACAAAGGCACCCAGGGCCATGAGCACAGAGCCCGCCCACATCCAGCGAATAAAGGGCTTGTAATGCAGGCGAATGGCCCAGGCACCGTCCACACCCACCGGCTCCCCCATGGCGACAAAGAGGTCGCGGAAGAAGCCGTCGTCGATCGCGGCCTCGGTCATGACATCGCCGCTGGCCAAGTAGCGCCGTTTCTGGGGCGCCAGGCGCACGACCTCGCGGCCGTCACGGTAGACTATGAAGCGCGCTTCATCAGCGACCCAGTTGGGCCCTTGCACGCCGCGCACATCCAGGAACCGGAACTCGTAGCCTGCTACGGTTTCACTGGAACCGGGGCTCATTTTCAGGTCATGCTCTATGGCGAGCTGGCTGGTGACCACGACACCGATCACGGTAATGGCAAAGCCCACGTGGGCCACGAACATGCCCCAGTAGCTCGGCGCCAAGCGACGCAGGCCTGCACCGATGGAGCTGGCGTTGCGCACCCGGTTGGCCAGGTCGCGCAGCATCCCGAACACCACCCAGCCTGCCAGGAGGATGGCCAAGGCCACCCAGACATTGTAACCGCCGTCGTGGAGCAGCGGCAGCGTCAGGGCGCAGACCACGGTCGCGATCGCCGGCAGCATGAGCTCGGCCTTCCAGCGATTGGCGCTGTCCTGCTTCCAGCGAGACACTGGGCCGATCCCCATGAACGGCATCAGCAGGGCCATCAAGGGCACGAACACGGCATTGAAATAGGGCGGGCCCACGGAGTACTTGCCCTGGCCCAGCGCATCCATCAGCAGCGGGAACAGGGTACCGAAGAGCACGGTAAGAGTCGCGACCAGGAACACCACGTTGTTGACCAGCAGCAGTGATTCCCGTGACAGCCAGGCGAAGCCCACACGGCTGCTCACTGCTGGCGCCCGCAGGGCGTAAAGAATCAGGGAACCGCCCACAACGATACCGAGGAATATCAGCAGAAACACACCCCGGGCGGGGTCGGTGGCGAAAGCATGCACTGAGGTCAGCACCCCCGAACGCACCAGGAAGGCACCCAGCAGGCTGAGGGAGAAGGCAAAGATGGCGAGCAACACGGTCCAGCTTTTAAACAAGCCGCGTTTCTCCGTTGCCGCCAGGGAGTGGATCAACGCGGTACCCGCCAGCCAGGGCAGAAAAGACGCGTTCTCCACCGGATCCCAGAACCACCAGCCGCCCCAGCCCAGCTCGTAATAGGCCCACCAGCTACCGAGCATGATCCCCAAGGTCAGGAAGGCCCACGCGACATTGGTCCAGGGGCGGGACCAGCGCGCCCAGGCCGCGTCCAGACGCCCACCCAGCAGAGCTGCGATGGCAAAGGCGAAGGCCACCGAGAAGCCGACATAGCCCATGTACAGCAGCGGCGGGTGAATAATCAGGCCGAAATCCTGCAACAGCGGATTCAGGTCCTGCCCGTCCATTGGAGTCCCGGGCAGCAAGCGCGCGAAGGGATTGGAGGTAAAGAGAGAGAAAGCCATGAAGCCCACACCGACAAACCCCATCACCCCCAGCACCCGAGCCAGCATCACCAGCGGCAGCTGCGGGCTGAACACGGCAACGGCGCAGGTCCACAGCGCGAGCGTGAGAATCCACAGCAGCAGCGAACCCTCGTGGTTGCCCCACACCGCGGAAAACTTGTAGTACCAGGGCAACAGGCTGTTGCTGTTGTTGGCCACCACCTCTACAGAGAAATCGTCCTGCATGAAGGCCCAGGTGAGACAGGCAAAACTGATCGCGGAGAACACCAGGATGCCGATCGCCAGATTGGGAGCCAGCGCCATGGCGGTGGCGTTGCCGCGCCAGGCGCCCCAGAGTGGCACGGTGCAAAGCAGGACCGACAGGCAGAGAGCAAGAATCAGGGCGAAATGGCCAAACTCGGGGATCATTGCGCATACTCCTGCTTCGCGGCCTGCCCGGCCATTCTCGCCTTGGATGCTTCCAGCGCCGCCGCCACTTCGGGCGGCATGTAATTCTCGTCGTGCTTGGCCAGGACTTCCGTAGCCTGCAATCTGCCGCTTGCATCCAGCTTGCCCAAGGCGACCGCACCCTGGCCCTCATCGAACAGATCCGGCAGGATACCGACATAGGTTACCGGGACCACTGCCTCGAAGTCCGTGAGTTCAAAGCGAACCTCCAGGCTGTCGCTGCTGCGCTGGATACTGCCGTCGACCACCATGCCACCCACGCGAAGATTCTGGCCCACCGGCGCCATGCCGGCGGCGACTTCCACCGGTGGATAGAACAGGTTGATGTTTCCGCGCAGGGCGTAGGCGACCAGGCCGACAGCGGCGCTGGAAAAAAACACCAGGAACAGGACCAGATACAGGCGCTGCTTGCGTACGGGGTGCATCAAACCTCCTTGCCGGCGCCGGGGGCTTCGATGCCGCTGCGCCTTATTTGTCCTTCCAATTGCCGCAAGAAGCGCTTTTCACGGCGCCGCGGTGCGTGCAGGATAAAAACGATAACCCCAAGTGTAATCAGATAGGCTGACCAGACAAAGACGCCGTGCCCTTCCATCTGCAGAGCCGAGGCCAGGGATTCAAAATACATCAGTCAGACTCCCCGGACCCCGCCAGCCGCCGCACCCAGGCCGTCCGCTGCTCGCGCTGCAGGATCTCCGCGCGCATGTTCAGCAACAGCGCACAGGTGAACAGTGCGTAGAAGGTGATGATCATGAACAACAGCGGATAGAGCATGCTCGAATCGATGGTCGTGCCCCCGGTGAATTTGATCGAAGCCGGCTGATGCAGGCTAAACCACCAATCTACTGACTTGTAAATGATGGGAATGTTCACTGTGCCGACCAGGCTGAGCACGGCGCAGGCCTTGGCGGCCAGTTCCTTGTTTTCATATGCCTCGTACAAAGCGACCACACCCAGGTAGAGGAAGAACAGGATCAGCATGGAGGTGATGCGTGCATCCCACACCCAATAGGTACCCCAGGTAGGCTTGCCCCAGATGCTCCCGGTGACCAGGGCGATGAAGGTCAAGGCAGCGCCAATCGGGGCGGCGGCACGCATCGCGACGTCGGCCATTTTCATTCGCCAGATCAGGCTCACTGCACCGGCGATTGCCATCACGTAGTAACCCGCCAGAGCGACCACCGCCGCGGGCACATGAATATAAATAATGCGGTAGCTGTTGCCCTGGCGGAAGTCGGGCGGCGTGAACAGGACCCCCCACACGGCCCCAACTACCAGCGCGACCACGGTGATGGGCAACAGCCAACGGAGAATGGACCCTGAGAGGCGGTATAGCCAGGGAGGGGAACCAAACTTATGGAAGAGGGACCACATAGGGCGGCAATTATACAGCGACCCGGGCGCCGAACAATCTGATTCGGCGGAAATCGCTCAGGTGTCAACACTGATGCGCAGGCCGGCGGCAATCGCCAGCGGCGCCAGAGCCACGGCCATGCACAGCATTGCTCCCAGGATCGCCAGGTAAGGGGCTGCGGGGGCCCCCGCCAGTGCCGCCTGTACCGCGCCGCTGCCGAAGATCAGCACCGGCATGTAGAACGGAAGGATCAGCAAGGAAATCAACATGCCCCCGCGCCTCAGCCCGACTGTGAGCGCAGCGCCTATGCCACCCACCAGGCTCAGCACAGCAGTGCCCAGCAACAGGCTGCCTGCCAGGGCGGGAATGGCTGTAGGCTCCAGCCCCAACATCAGTGCAAACAGGGGCGACAGCAAAGCGAGCAGAAAACCGGTGAGCAGCCACTGCGCCAAAACATAGGCCAGCACCGAAAAATACAGCGGCTGGGGTGCCAGCAGGAGCTGTTCCAGGCTGCCGTCCTCGAAATCGCCACGAAACACTCCCTCGGAGGTGAGCAGGTTCGACAGCAGGGCCACAATCCACAATATGCCGGGGGCAAAGGCCGCCAGCGTGTCCGGCGCGGGTCCCAAGCCGAGTGGAAACAGGGCGATGACCATGGCGAAGAACAGCAGCGGATTGCCGATCTCCACCGGCCGGCGCAGGCCGAGGACCAGCTGCCGTCGCAGAAGCCTGCCACAGAACGCAGCGCTGCTGGCGGCCCTCATTGCAGGATGCCCGTGGCCAGATCCAGCCGCAGCAGAGGATAAGGCACCGCCACCAGTTGATGGGAGGTCAGCAGGACCGAACCACCGGCGGCCAGATGCCCTGCAAGCCTGGACTCCAGCTCGGCGACACCGGTGCGATCAATCGCAGTGAAAGGTTCGTCCAGCAGCCACAGGGGAGCCTGTGACAGGTACAGGCGGGCCAGATTGACGCGCCGGTGCTGGCCGGCGGAAAGCGCATGGCTGGGCACATCCTCGTAGCCGTAAAGACCTACCGCCGCGAGTGCCTGGTCGATTTCCGCGGCGCTGAATTCCGCTTCGCCGGCGATGTGCCAGGCGAGGTTCTCACGCGGAGTCAGCAGGCCCTTCACGGCGCTGTGATGGCCCAGAAAAAGTTGCGGAACATGGCGGCTGACCCGGCCGCTGAAGCCATAGCGGGAAAGGCCCGCCAATATCCGCAGCAGACTGGTTTTACCGGCACCGTTGGCACCCTCGATCTGCACCAGCTGACCCGGCCCAACCCTCAAGTCGATAGCGCTGAACAACTGGCGTCCGCCCCGCTCCAGGCCCAGGCCTTCTGCCTCCAGCAGTGCCCCGCCGGGGGCCCCGTACGCCGTCACCTAGAGATTGACTGCGCGGATGGCGGGCAAATGCAGGTCCCGGTCAACCTCGGCGCGCAGACTGCTGAAGTCAAACAGCGCGGTATCCGCAAGTTGCGAGGGAGCGACGTTGCAGATGCTGCGGAATATGGTCTCCGTGCGTCCCGGGTACTGGCGTTCCCAGTCCTTCAACATCTGCTTGATCTGCACCCGCTGCAGATTTTCCTGGGAGCCGCAGAGGTTGCAGGGGATGATGGGAAAGGCCTTGTAGTCGGCATACGCCGCCAGGTCCTTCTCCTTGCAGTAGGCCATCGGCCGGATCACGACGTTGCGGCCGTCGTCGGAGAGCAGCTTGGGGGGCATTGCCTTGAGGCTGCCGCCGAAAAACATGTTCAGGAACAAAGTCTCGACGATATCGTCGCGGTGGTGGCCCAGCGCGATTTTGCTGGCGCCGATGTCCTGGGCGAAGCCATACAGGCTACCGCGGCGCAGGCGCGAGCACAGACCGCAGGTGGTCTTGCCCTCGGGAATGACCTCGCGAACGATGCTGTAGGTGTCTTTCTCCAGGATGTAATACGGAATGTCGAACTGCGCCAGGTAGGCGGGCAGCACCTCCTCGGGAAAGCCGGGCTGCTTCTGGTCGAGGTTCACCGCCACCAGTTCGAAGTCGACAGGCGCGTTGACCCGCAGCGCCAGCAACACGTCCAGCATGGCGTAGGAATCCTTGCCCCCGGACAGGCAGACCATGACCCGGTCGCCGGCCTCGACCATGTTGTAGTCGGCGATGGCATTGCCCACGTTGCGCCGCAAGCGCTTCTGTAGCTTGTTGAATTCCAGCCGTTCTTTCCGGGAAAGTTCGCGCACGCCCTGCCTGCTTCGGGTACCTGTAAGGCTGCGCATTTTACAGGCAGCGGGTTGTTTTTTCACCCGTTTCACTCGACAATGTCGCCCCCAAAATGCCTAATTACCCGACCTCTGAGGAACCCCTTCCAATGAAAGCACCTGTTCGAGTGACCGTTACCGGCGCCGCCGGCCAGATTGGCTACGCGCTGCTGTTCCGCATTGCCTCAGGCAGCATGCTGGGCGACGACCAGCCGGTGATCCTGCAGCTGCTGGACATCGCCCCGGCAATGGAAGCCCTGAACGGCGTCAAGATGGAGCTGGATGACTGCGCTTTCCCGCTGCTCGCGGATATCATCTGCACCGACGACCCGAACGTCGCCTTCAAGGATGCAGACTATGCGCTGCTGGTCGGCGCACGTCCACGCGGTCCGGGTATGGAGCGCAAGGATCTGCTGGAAGCCAACGCCGCGATCTTCTCGGTCCAGGGCAAGGCCATCAACGAAAGCGCGAGCAAGAACATCAAGGTACTGGTGGTGGGCAACCCCGCCAATACCAATGCCCTGATCGCCCAGCGCAACGCGCCGGACATCAACCCGCGCAACTTCACCGCCATGACTCGCCTCGACCACAATCGCGCCATGAGCCAGATCGCGCAAAAAACCGGAAAAACCGTTAACGACGTCAGCAAGATGACGATCTGGGGCAATCACTCCGCAACCCAGTACCCGGATTTGTTCAACGCCGAAGTCGGCGGCGAAAAGGCCATCTCCCTGGTCGACCAGAGCTGGTACGAAAGCGATTTCATCCCCACCGTGCAGCAGCGCGGTGCCGCCATCATCAAGGCCCGCGGCGCCTCCTCTGCCGCGTCAGCGGCGAATGCCGCCATCGACCACATGCGCTCCTGGGCGCTGGGCACCGAAGGCGACGACTGGGTCTCTATGGGCGTCTACTCCGACGGTTCCTACGACATTGCCGAAGGTCTGATCTACTCCTTCCCCTGCCGCTGCAAGAACGGCAGCTGGGAAATCGTCCAGGGCGTCGAGGTTGGCGACTTCAGCCGCCAGAAGATGCAGGCAACGGAGCAGGAACTGGCAGAGGAGCGGGATGCCGTTCAGCACCTGCTGCCATAGACCCCGCGGAGCGTGAGTCACGAGGCGGAACAAAAAAGCTATCACCACGGCAACCTGCGGGCCGAACTGCTGGACACCGCAGTGGAGCAGGTGGAGGACCTAGGCGCGGAGGCTCTGAGCCTGCGGGCTCTGGCCCGTGGTATCGGCGTCTCCCAAACTGCGCCCTACCGCCACTTCAGTGACAAGGGTGACCTGTTGGCGGCGATGGCTACCGTTGGCTACCGACGCCTTCTGGCCAATCTGCGTGAAGCTGCCGCAGCTACCGAGGACTGCCCCCGGGAGCAGCTGCAGGCACTCGCTCATGCCTACGTGGCCTATGCCGGCCAGTACCCGCAAATGTTCAAGCTCATGTTCGGCCCCTCCGTGCACCCCGACTCCCATCCGGAGCTGCGGGAAGCAAGCCGGGACACATTCCAGCAGGTTCAGGCCATTCTTCGCCGCGGTATCGAGCAGGGGATTTTTCGCCAGCAGGACCTGGCTTATCTCACCAACGCCGCCTGGGCAGGCATTCACGGCCTCGCTACGCTGCTGGTGGATGCCCCGGAACTGTTCCAGCGCCACATCGATCTCCCCCGTCAAGTCGAGCTCGGGGTGCAGACCTTTATCACCGGCATCAGCAGCCACGGGACCCCTACCTGAGGCAGATTTCAGTAGGAGCGGGCTACAGGTACGCGGGTCAGAGTTCGCGCAGTACCGCCAGCGGCGGACTGGACACCACCTTGCGACAGCTGAATACGCCCAGTCCGGCGATTAGCACGGTGCCCACCACAATTCCCACCGGCCACACCCACGGCGAGGGCGCGTACTGCATGCCCATCACCTGCGCCTGCAGGATATAAACCGACAGCTCCGCCGCGACCGTCGCCAGCAGGCCGGCGAACAGGCCCATGGCCGCAAACTCGATCAGCAGGCCTCCCAGCACCAGCCGTCGGCGCGCGCCAAGCGCCCGGAGAATGGAGCTCTCGTGCATGCGGGCATCGACGCTGGCCTGGACTCCCGCAACCAGCACCAGGGCGCCGGCTGCGATGATCACCGCCAGCACCAGTTCCACCGCCGCCGATACCTGGCTGATGATGCCCCGAACCTGCGCCACCACCACATCCATCTCCACCACCGTCACCGTCGGGAAACGGCGGATGAACTGGTTGAGGAAAGGCTTCTGCTCCGGCTCCAGATAGAAACTGGTCATGAACGTCGCCGGGTAGGGGGCCAGCAGCCGTGGCGGGAACACCAGCCAGAAATTGGGATTAAAGGACTGCCAGTCCAGTTCGCGGATACTGGTCACGGTCGCCTCGAAGGGCTCGGACCCTACCTGGAAACCGATGCGGTCGCCGAGCACGACGCCAAAACGCTCGGCAAACTCGCGTTCCAGTGACACCTCCTCGGCGTCGCTCTGGGATGCCCACCACTCCCCCTGCACCAGGGTATTGTCCTCGGGCAGCTTGTCGGACCAGGTGAAATTGGCCTCGCGCTGGCGCCTGCCCTCCTCCTCCGCGTCTTCGCGCCGCGGCAGATCCTCGCCATTGACGGTGAGAATACGGCCGCGAATCATCGGTGACAGCGCGGCCCCGGGCAACTCCTGGGCACGGAGCATCTGCTCCACACCCTGAACCTCCTCCGGTGCAATATTAAGCGCGAAGTGGTTGGGAGTGTTTTCGGGCAGCTGCGTCTGCCAGGTATCGATCAGCGAGGTCCGCACCAGCAACAGTACCAGCAGCAGCATGATGGCCATGGCAAAGATCACCACCTGCAGGGCGTTGGCGGTACCGCGACGCTGCAGGCCGGCGAAGGCCAGGCGCCAGACACTGCCCGCGCTCATTCCAACCAGGCGCCCACCTCGCAACAGGGTCAAGGCC
>JBGTGB010000060.1:0-19663 GCA_041746975.1 Haliea sp.
AGCTCAAGAAGCGTGCTGTAGAAGCCATGCTGGAGGGCGAACTCACCGAGCACCTGGGCTACGAACCCAGTGATCCTGCGGGCAATGGCTCAGGAAACTCCCGCAATGGCCGCACCGGTAAGACCGTCCAGAGCAAAGACGGCCCCATGGAGCTCTCCGTGCCACGGGACCGTAATAGCAGCTTCGAGCCCCAGATTGTCAGGAAGGGACAGCGCCGGATTGACGAAATCGACGACGTCATTATCGCCCTTTACGCTCGGGGGCTGAGCACGCGTGGCATCCAGGCCGAGCTGAAAGAGCTCTATGGCGCCGAGGTGTCGCCCACGCTGATTTCCAACGTCACCAACAGCGTTCTGGATGAGGTGAAAGCCTGGCAGTCCCGTCCCCTCGATTCCGTCTATCCAATTCTCTACTTTGACTGCCTGTTCGTGAAATCACGAGAGGATGGAGCCATCTGCAACAAGGCGGTGTACCTGGCCCTGGGTATCAACATGAGTGGCGAGAAAGAGCTGCTGGGCCTGTGGCTGTCCGAATCCGAGGGAGCCAAGTTCTGGCTCAGCGTATTCAATGAGCTCAAAACCCGCGGTGTCGAGGATTGCTTCATTGCCTGCGTGGATGGCCTTAAAGGCCTGCCAGAGGCGATCGAGGCTGTTTACCCGCACACACGGGTGCAGCTGTGCATCGTTCACCAGGTGCGCAACAGCCTGAAGTATGTTTCCTGGAAGGATCGAAAGCAGGTTGCAAGCGGGTTGCGCGCTATCTATACCGCCCCGACTCCAGAGGCAGCCAGAGTCGCTCTCAGCGACTTCGCTGCACAGTGGAGCGAGCAATATCCCGCCATCGTACCGAGCTGGGAGCGGAACTGGGAGCGGCTGATACCATTCTTTGATTATGCGCCTGCGATCCGAAAGGTTGTGTACACCACCAACGCCATCGAGTCGCTGAACTACAGTTTACGGAAGGTCATCAAGGGACGCGGCTCGTTCCCCAACGACGATGCGATCAGAAAGATGATCTACCTGGGCTTGCGTAACGCTTCGAAGAAATGGACGATGCCGATCCGGGACTGGAAAGCTGCGCTAAACCAGTTCATCATTCTCTACGGTGACAGGGTGCCTGTCTGAGATGAACCGGCCATTTACACAGAAATCTTTATACCCCCATTTACTGGCCTTATTCGTGTTCAACGGTATTCCCTCAAGGACACGCTCCGCCCCCGCCTCTCTCAACTGCTCAAGATATTCACGGAATCCCAGCTCCAGTAACCGGGGGTGTACTGGAATATCCCGCAGCGCAGCTTTCGTTTTGACACGTCTTCCCCTCTCAGCGTCTTCACATACCGACATCACCAGCACGCCGTCCATCTCCTTTATGTCGTCCAGTCGCAATTGCATCAACTCCCCCGCTCTGGCTCCGGTGTAGAGTGCCAGCGGCAGCAGCCACCACTTGCCCGCCGTTGTTGACCTGTTGCGAAAGTACGGGGACTCAGGTGTGTACAGCGGACTCCTGAAGATTACGTCTAGGTCCTCCGGCTCCAGAGGGGTGTAATTCTTCTCCACTGCGGCCACCCCGAGCCCCTCGAACGGATTGTGAGCGGCGTACTGCTTCCGCACCAGCCAAGCCCACAATGTGCTCAGGTGCACCATGTGATTGTTCACTGTCCTGGGTGCCAATCTGTCGCCTTCTGGTATCTCCATGGCCACCAGTTCCGGCCCGTTCTTCCCCCGGTACTCCTTCCCCTTCTTGGGGTTCTTTGGAAACTCCAGTAGCTTGTCCCGGTATCCTGTGGCTATCTCAGGGTCCACCCGGTCAACCTGTGCGTCTCCTTCAAGCTCAATGAGCAGCCCGACAATGCTCCTGTAGCCGCTGCTGGTTCCCTCGGTAATCCCTTGGGTTTTCTCCCGGTCCGACAAGAACCGCCGGAGAGCCTCACTGACGTCCAGCCGCTTGCTTTGGCGGGTTGAGGTGTGGCCCTCCCGGCTTCCTGCGTGGGCTTGGTGTGGGGTGATATATGGCACCTCAGTCGGCGACACTTGGCCCTTCAGCAGTTCGAGCTGATACTTCCTAAGCTCCCGCGTGGCCCTAGTCCATTCCCGGCACGCTTGGCGGAACTCTACCGCTGATGTGTCGAATCCTTCAGGAAGCCCGAACAGCTTGACCACACCGGCCTCAATCGTTCTGAAATTGGAGGATGCCAGCATGCCGTCCATGTCCTGCATGTCGTCCAGCAGCAGACCCTCGTGAACCTCAGTGGTTATCGCTGTGCGCGTCTCCTTGGTGTGGAAAAAATCAATGCTGTCTCTCGCATCATCCACATACCGCAGCACCGTGTCGCGAATGCTTGCCTCGTCTAGCATCAATCCACCTCTACACAGGTCATCAAATAGGCTCTCGACTCTCGCCAGCACCTCACGGGCTCTGCGTTTTGCGTCCGTACGGGAGCGCGTGCGGAGAGAATACCGAAGCTCCCGCTGAGACAGTAGGTGAGAATAGACTTTCGGCAAGACGTACCGCAGGTAGTACCCGGAGGCACGTTGAACAATGAAGTTTGGCACAGTACTTTGGACCTTTTTCTGGTCCGGGTGCCCTAAATGGCCGCAAAGGCCCGCGATACGGGGCCTCTGGGTTACTTGGTGCCGAAGGCGGGACTTGAACCCGCACGAGCAATGCCCACTACCCCCTCAAGATAGCGTGTCTACCAATTCCACCACTTCGGCTAAAAACTTACAGTTCCGGCACATCGGCCCCGATGGGCGCCGCTGCAGGGTCGGCATTATCCACGGTTGGCAGGTCGGAATCCAGTACCGGTACCACCCGTTCCTGGGCTGCAGGAATCACCAGGTCCAGGTCATCGACCACCCGCGTTTTATCGGTCGCCAGCATAGCCAGGCCAAAGCTGGTGACAAAAAACAGCACCACCAGCCAGGCTGTGGCCTTGGTCAGGGCATTGCTGCTGCCGGCACTGCCGAACAGGGTCTGCGAAGCTCCCGCCCCGAACGACGCGCCTACGTCTGCACCCTTGCCCTGCTGCAGCATGATAAGGCCGATGATCGCCAGCGCAATCAGCAGATGCACTATAAGAATAATCTGTTCCATAACACCTATGCCCGCCAGGGCTTCCTGATCAATTTGTCCGCCTACCGCCGCGGGCCTGTGGCCGCAACGATCTGCCGGAATTCATTGGCATCCAGCGATGCCCCACCCACCAGGGCACCGTCTATATCCGGCTGCCCGAACAACTCTGCCGCGTTCGCTGCCTTGACACTGCCACCATACAGAATACGCATGGCGCCGGGGTCCGCCCCGGCAATCTCTCCCAGTTGCATGCGAATGAACGCGTGCATTTCCTGGGCCTCGTCTGGCGTAGCCGTAAGACCGGTGCCGATCGCCCATACCGGCTCGTAGGCAATCACCACCTGCTTCAGCCCCGCCTGTCCCTCGAGGGCCCCGCGCAGCTGCCGCGCAACAATATACTCCGCATCGCCAGCCTCGCGCTCTTCCTGTGTCTCACCGACACAGACTACCGGCAGCAGGCGCGCTTGCAGGGCGGCTGCGAGCTTGGCTGCTACCAGGTCGTCCGACTCACCGTGATACTGGCGCCGCTCGGAGTGGCCGAGTATGACCCAGCGACAGCCGAGATCCAGCAGCATTTCCGCGGAAACCTCTCCGGTAAATGCACCCGCTTCCATGTGGCTGCAGTCCTGGGCGCCAACGGCAACGCCACTGCCTTCGCAGAGGTTCAGCGCCTGCTGCAGGTGCACATACACAGGACAGACAACGACATCGGCTGGAAGAGACTCGCCAGCCTTCGCGATCTCAGTGAGCAACTGCCTGACGCTGGCCCTGGAACCGTGCATCTTCCAGTTGCCCATCACTAGCGGTCGACGCACTGTGTTCCCCCGGAGGCAAAACGGGCGGCAATGTTACCCAAGTTAACCGCCGCTTACAAGGCAGCCTGCAGTGCATCGGCGACGTCGACAGCGAGCCCCCGGCAAAGGCGCTCGACTTCCGCAGCGTCCTCGCCCTCGACCATGACCCGCACCAGTGGCTCAGTGCCGGAGGGTCGCAACAGCACCCGGCCGCGGCTCGACAGGGCCTGTTCCGTGGCCTTCACCGCGGCTGCGACTGCGGGCAGCTCGGTGAGCTCGAAGCGCCCGTTCACCGGCACATTGATCATCATCTGTGGACACTTGCGCATGCCAGAGCGCAGCTCTGCGAGGCTGCGGCCGGACTCTCTGAGCGCCACCAGCACCTGCAGGGCTGCCACAATTCCATCGCCGGTAGTGGTGTGGTAGGCGCAGATGATGTGGCCAGACGACTCGCCGCCGAGACGCCAGCCCCGCGCCTCCATCAATTCCTTAACGTAGCGATCGCCAACTCGGGCACGGACAAACTCCAGCCCGAGGTCGCGCAAGGCCAGCTCCAGGCCAAGGTTGGACATCAGGGTACCAACCACTCCGGCCTCGGCCGAGCCGTTGACCGCGCGATGGGTAGCGATTATATACAGCAGTTCGTCCCCATCAACCAGGGTGCCGTCGACATCGATGAACATTACCCGGTCGCCATCACCGTCAAAAGCGATGCCAAGATCGGCGCCGCTTTCCAGCACCAGGGCCGAGAGCGCGGCGGTATCCGTTGAGCCCACGCCTTCGTTAATGTTAAAACCGTCGGGCGTTACGCCCATACTCGCCACCTCGGCCCCGAGCTCGGCCAGCACATTGGGCGCTATGTGGTAGGTTGCGCCATGGGCGCAATCGACTGCGATCTTCATCCCGCGCAGGGTGAAGCTGTCGGGGACGGTGGCTTTGCAGAATTCGATGTAGCGGCCCGCGGCGTCTGCCACCCGGACCACCTTGCCAATGTCGCGGGAGGGGACTACGGCCAGGTCGCAATCCAGCTCGCGCTCTATGGCATGCTCTATATCGTCGGCAAGCTTCGAGCCGTGAGAAGAAAAGAACTTGATGCCGTTGTCGTAGTAGGGATTGTGGGAAGCGCTGATGACAATGCCCGCGACGGCATTCTGGGTGCGGGTCATCAGGGCCACCGCAGGGGTCGGCATCGGCCCCAGCAGTTTCACATCGACGCCGGCGGCTACCAGGCCCGCCTCCAGGGCGGACTCGAACATATACCCGGAGACGCGGGTGTCTTTGCCGATAATAACGGTATTGTGGCCGCCTTCCCGCAGCTGACGCGCGAACACGCGGCCGCAGGCCCAGCCCAGCTTGAGCATGAAATCCGGGGTGATAGGGGCTTCCCCCACCCTGCCGCGAATGCCGTCTGTGCCGAAGTACTGTCTGCTCAATGCCGCCCCCACTCTCTCATTGCCGCGCACATGGCCAGCGCATCCACTGTCTCTGCCACATCGTGAGCACGCACTATAGCGGCCCCCCGCTCGACTGCAAGCACCGCCAGCGCCAGGCTGGCCGGCAGGCGATCCTGGGGCAGGCCATCCTGCGCCACGCGGTGATGAGTTTCCCGACCCAGCACTTTGCCAATCATCGACTTGCGCGACAAGCCCACCAACAGCGGCAGTCCTTCCAGCGCCAGCTCCGGGAGGCGGTCAAGCAACTGGAAGTTGTGGGCCAGGGTCTTGCCAAAGCCGAAGCCGGGGTCCAGCAGCAGGCGCTGCCGGTCGATTCCCGCGGCACCGCAGGCGGCAATGCGCTGCGCCAGAAAGCTGCGCACCTCGGCGACCACGTCCGCGTACTGCGGTGCCGCCTGCATGCTATCCGGCTGGCCCTGCATATGCATCAGACAGACGGGTAACCCGGTGGCCGCGGCGGCCTCAAGGGCGCCTTCGCGGCCCAGTGCGCGCACATCATTGATCAACCCCGCCCCCAGGGCGGCGGCTTCGCGCATGAGCGGGGGACTGCTGGTATCCACGGAAATGATGACATCCAGCTCCGCCGCTACGCGCTCCACCAATGGCAATACCCGATCCTGCTCTTCCTGCAGGGAGACCGGCGCGGCACCGGGCCGGGTGGACTCGCCGCCTATATCGAGTATGGCCGCACCGGCCTCGCTGAGCTTGCGGGCATGGGCAAATGCCTGCTCCAGGTCAAGCGCGCCATTGCGGTAAAGGGCGCCGCCGTCGGAGAAAGAATCGGGGGTGGTATTGACGATCCCCATGACCACGGGCCGGGAGAGATCAAGCAAACGCCCGGCACAATCAAGGGCCGGGCGCTGAGCGGAGCTCACAGTATTACAGCGTCAGTGTTCGCCGGCGGGGCCGCCGATAGGGCTGCCACCCTCACCTTCCTGCCCTTTGCTGGCGCGGGTATCCGGCTTGTCCGGCTTGCTGCCACCGGCGCTGCCGCCCCAGTCGCTGGGTTCACGCGGCGCGCGCCCTTCCATGATGTCACTGATCTGGTCGGCATCAATGGTTTCATACAGCATCAGGGCATCGGCCATGGCGTGCAGCTTGTCGATGTTTTCCTCGAGTATGCGCTCGGCGGTGGCATAGCACTCATCGATGATGCTGCGCACTTCCTCGTCGATCGCCTTGGCGGTCTCCCCGGAGATGGACTTGTTCTGATGACCCGCGGAGCGGCCGAGGAAAACCTCCTCTTCCGCCTCGTCATACATCAGCGGCCCGAGCTTCTCCGACAGGCCCCACTTGGTGACCATCTTGCGTGCGATCTCGGTCGCGCGCTGGATGTCGTTGGAGGCACCGGTGGTTACACCGTCCTTGCCCAGGGTCATCTCCTCGGCGATACGACCACCGAACAGACTGCAGATCTGGCTGATAATGTGACGCCGGCTGTGGCTGTAGCGGTCCTCTTCCGGCAGGAACATGGTCACACCCAGGGCGCGACCGCGGGGGATGATACTGACCTTGTACACCGGGTCGTGCTCCGGCACCAGGCGCCCGACGATGGCGTGCCCCGCCTCGTGGTACGCGGTGTTGCGCTTTTCCTTCTCGGACATGACCATGGATTTGCGCTCAGCGCCCATCATGATCTTGTCCTTGGCCAGCTCGAACTGGGTCATGCCCACGGTGCGCACGCCGGTCCGGGCCGCAAACAGGGCTGCCTCGTTCACCAGGTTGGCGAGGTCGGCACCCGAGAACCCGGGGGTACCGCGGGCTATCTTGGAGGGCACCACGTCTTCACCCAGCGGCACCTTGCGCATGTGTACCTTGAGAATCTGTTCACGGCCACGGATGTCGGGCAAGCCCACGACTACCTGGCGGTCAAAGCGGCCCGGGCGCAGCAGCGCCGGGTCCAGCACGTCGGGACGGTTGGTGGCAGCGATCACGATAACGCCGTCATTGACCTCAAAACCGTCCATCTCCACCAGCAACTGGTTCAGGGTCTGCTCGCGCTCATCGTGACCGCCGCCGAGGCCAGCACCGCGATGGCGGCCGACAGCGTCGATTTCGTCAATGAAAATGATGCAGGGGGCCTGCTTCTTGGCCTGGTCAAACATGTCCCGCACCCGGGAAGCGCCGACGCCGACGAACATCTCGACGAAGTCGGAACCGGAGATAGAAAAGAACGGTACCTTGGCTTCGCCGGCGATAGCCTTGGCGAGCAGGGTCTTACCCGTGCCGGGCTGCCCGACCATAAGCACACCGCGGGGAATACGGCCGCCCAGTTTCTGGAAGCGACCGGGGTCGCGCAGGAACTCGACCAGCTCCTGTACGTCTTCCTTGGCTTCATCGACCCCGGCCACGTCCGCAAATGTCGTGGTGATCTGGTCCTCGCCGAGCAGACGCGCCTTGCTCTTGCCAAAGCTCATGGGGCCGCCGCGGCCACCCGCGCCGCCCTGCATCTGGCGCATGAAAAACATGAATACAGCAATGATGATCAGGATCGGGAAACTGGCGACCAGCAACTGGGTCCAGACGCTCTGCGTCTCGGGCTTGCGACCAATGACTTCGACATCGTTGCGCAGCAGGTCATCGATCAGCTTGGGATCCTCGACCATCGGGCGTATGGTCTCGAAGCGGCTGCCGTCATGGCGCTCACCGTTGATGGTAAGGCCGTCCACCACGACCTGCTTGATCTGCTGGTTCTGGATTTCCTGGATAAAATCCGAGTAGCCGACCTGCTGGGTCGGAGTCTGCATGTTGAAATTATTGAAAACCGAGAGCAGAACCGCGGCAATCACCAACCATAAGAGTAAATTTTTCGCCATATCATTCAACGCTGTTTCCTCACCAAAGAACCACCCGGCAATGGGTGGGCGTGACAGCCTCATTCTCCCTGATTATAGCCGGTTATACGGATGCGCCTGGACAGCAGCTCAGTGCAACGGCAGATAAAGAACTTCAATGTACACTAGTTGGGTCCCCGGCTCCATTTTTCAACCCTCGCTCTCGCTGGCGCCACCCCGAAACTCACGGCCGACCAGGTAGACTTCACGGGACCGCGGCCGGGAGGCCTTGGGCTTGCGGGTCAGCACCTTGCCGAACAGCGATTTTGTCTCGCGAAAAATGTCGTCAAATCCCTCGCCCTGGAACACTTTGGCCACAAAGGACCCTTGTGGGGCGAGCACCTGCCGCGCCATGTCCAGAGCCAGCTCGACCAGGTACATAGACCGCGGCTGGTCGACTGCGTTCACTCCACTCATGTTCGGCGCCATATCGGAGATCACCACATCCACCGGCGCGCCGCCCAGGGCCGCGAGGACCTGCTCAAACACCGCCTCTTCGGTGAAATCACCTGCGACGAATTCGACGCCGGCAATGCTGTCCATGGGCAGGATATCCGAAGCCACCACGCGACCGTGGTGGCCGACCAGCTGCACCGCGACCTGAGACCAGCCACCGGGCGCACTGCCGAGGTCCAGCACCGTCATCCCGGGCTTCAGCAAGCGATCTTTTTCCTGGATTTCCAACAACTTGTAGCAGGCGCGGGAGCGATAGCCCTCGCGCTGCGCGCGCTGCACATAGGGGTCATTGCGGTGCTCCTTGAGCCACGCTTTGCTGGAGGATGCTTTTTTGGCCATGACTGCCCTTGCTGCGCCGGCGGCTGCCGGTGAGGGTGAATGCGTTATCTAGGCGTCAGGCCACTGCTTGTGTAGACTGAGCGCCCCCGAAACCCGGCATTGTAGCGCGGAAACCCCATGAGCAAGAAAGCCAGTCTGGACCACAAGCAATTGCGCGCCATCGGCCACAAGTTGAAGCCGGTGGTCACGATTGCGGGCAACGGTCTCAGCGACAACGTCCTGCAGGAAGTACGGCGGGCGCTGGAAGACCACGAGCTGGTCAAGGTGAAGATCACCGTCGGCGACCGGGACGCCCGCACCTCAATTGCCGACGCCCTCTGCGCCGAGACCGGCGCCACGCTGGTACAAAGCATCGGCAATATCGTGCTGCTGCTGAAACGAGCCAAAAAGCCGGATCCGCGGCTGTCCAACCTGATGCGGGTGCTCTAGCCAGCCTCGGAAACCTGGACAGGCACCCCGAAAGCATCGACTAACCCCTCAGGGGGACTTCCCAGCGTGAGCGACCGCGGCTACAGTTGGCGAACTGTAAGCAAACGGATCGACATCCATGGGCGACCTGCTCGATTTCCCCTCTCAGCGCGCCCAGGGCATGGCGTGGCTTGATCGTGAGCTACGCAAGCTTCTGGCCGCACGCGGCGCTGACCAGGCCCTGATCGACTTCGCCGCTACCCAGCTGACTGACATTTACTGTGAGCTTGACGACTCGGAACAGCAAAGCATCAGCATCACCCTGCCCCCGGGCCTGGACAAAGCTGAACGCGAACAGCTCTACCATGATATCAATGAGGGCCTGGCCGGCATGCGGCGGGAGAACCACGCCCTGCTGGTGCGCCTGATGGCGCGCCTGGTACTAACCGAACTGAAACTGTTCCAGCACGAACGGGGGTAATATTTAGCCCTGGGAAGAAGCCATGGGGACAGGTCAAGCCATGGGGACAGGTCTCGCGCGCGAGACCTGTATGGGCTATGGGGACAGGTCTCGCGTGCGAGACCTGTCCCCATCCTCTTTTAGATGTGCTGCACTTCGCCAATCTCGTATTCGATATCCCCGGCGGGCGCCTTGACCACCACCACATCACCCTCTTCCTTGCCGATCAGTGCGCGGGCGATGGGGGACCCCACTGAAATCAGGTTGTTTTTGACGTCGGCTTCGTCCTCGCCGACGATCCGGTAGGTCACCGTCGCGTCGGTCTCGGTATTGATCAGCTCGACCGTGGTGCCGAAAATGACCTTGCCGGTGCAGGCAATGGTGGTGACATCGATGACCTGGGCGTTGCCGAGCTTACCCTCAATTTCCTGTATGCGACCCTCGGCAAAGCTCTGCTGCTCGCGGGCGGCGTGATACTCGGCGTTTTCCTTGAGGTCACCGTGCGCCCGCGCCTCGGCAATGGCCTGGGTAATGCGCGGCCGCTCAATGCGCTTGAGCCGGTCCAGCTCTTCCCGCAGGCGACGCTCGCCAGTGACTGTCATCGGTACCTTGCTCATGCTCCGATACTCCTGTGCAGGTCCTGCAGCCTGCGAACTGTCTTGTCGGTCTCCAGCTTCAACGACATGCACATGGCCTCGGCTGCGGCCAGGGTCGTAGTGTAGAACACCCGGTGCTGCTCCGCACTGGCGCGAATAGGCGCTGAATCCGCGGTGGCGCGACGGCCTTCCGTGGTGTTGATGATCAGGTCCGCCTCGTCGTTCTTGATCATATCCACAATATGCGGGCGACCTTCAAGGACCTTGTTGACCCTGCGCACCTCCAGCCCGGCCGCTTCCAGCGCATTGGCGGTACCACCGGTCGCCGCCAGCTTGAATCCCAGGGACACCAATTGGCGGGCCACCTGGACCGCGCCGGGCTTGTCAACGTCGCGCACGCTGATCAATGCAGTGCCGCTGCGGGGCGGCGGCTCGCCGGCACCGAGCTGGGCCTTGGCAAAAGCGCCGGCAAAGGTGTCGCCGGTGCCCATGACCTCGCCGGTGGAGCGCATCTCCGGCCCCAGGATCGGGTCCACCCCCGGGAACTTGTTGAAGGGCATCACCGCTTCCTTCACCGAGTAATAGGGCGGGATGATCTCCCTGGTAAAGCCCTGGGAGGCCAGCGTCTGGCCCACCATGCAGCGCGCCGCGATCTTCGCCAGGGAGACGCCGATGCACTTGGACACGAAGGGCACCGTGCGCGACGCCCGCGGATTCACCTCGATCACGTAGACTTCATCGTCCTGCCAGGCCAGCTGCACGTTCATCAGGCCTCTCACCCCCAGCTCCATGGCCATTTGCCGGACCTGCTCGCGCATCGCGTCCTGCACCTCCGGGGCCAGATTGTAGGGAGGCAGGGAGCAGGCGGAGTCACCGGAGTGCACCCCCGCCTGTTCGATATGCTGCATGATGCCGCCGATCACCACCTGTTCGCCGTCGCTGACCGCGTCGATGTCCACTTCGATAGCGGCGCTGAGGAAGGAATCCAGCAGCACCGGCGCGTCGTTGGACACCTTTACCGCGTCGCGCATGTAGCGCAACAGGTCTTCCTCGCGAAACACGATCTCCATGGCGCGCCCGCCCAGCACATAGGAGGGCCGCACCACCAGCGGGTAGCCGATGCGATTGGCGCCTTCCAGCGCCTCGTCGACGCTGCGCACGGTGGTATTCGCGGGCTGTTTGAGGCCCAGCTTCTGGATCATCTTCTGGAAGCGCTCGCGGTCCTCGGCGCGGTCGATGGCATCCGGGGAGGTACCGATGATGGGCACGCCCTGGGCCTCGAGGTCGCGGGCCAGCTTCAGCGGGGTCTGGCCGCCAAACTGCACGATCACGCCTACCGGTTGCTCAAGGTCAATGATTTCCAGCACATCCTCCAGGGTCACCGGCTCAAAGTAGAGACGGTCCGAGGTGTCGTAGTCGGTGGAGACGGTTTCCGGATTGCAGTTGACCATGATGGCTTCGTAACCATCCTCCCGCATGGCCAGAGCCGCATGCACGCAGCAGTAGTCGAACTCGATCCCCTGGCCAATGCGATTGGGCCCGCCGCCGAGCACCAGGATCTTGTCCCGCGTTGAGGGATTGGCCTCGCACTCCTCCTCGTAGGTCGAGTACATGTAGGCGGTGGCGGTAGCGAATTCCGCGGCGCAGGTATCCACCCGCTTGTACACCGGGCGCACGCCCAGATCCTGCCGGTGCCTGCGGACCGAGCGCTCGCTCACTCCCAACAGCACCCCCAGGCGCGCATCGGCGAAGCCCTTGCGCTTGAGGCGGAAGATGGCATCGCGGTCCAGCTCGTTGAGGGACACGGTTTTCAGGCTGTTCTCGGTGCGCACCAGGTCCTCGATCTGCACCAGGAACCAGGGGTCCACTCCGGAGAACTGGTAGACCTCGCCCACCGTCATCCCGGCCCGAAACGCGTCGCCGATATACCAGATGCGATCCGCGCCCGGGATGGTGAGCTCACGAATGAGGATTTCGCGGGCGTCCTCGGCGTCCAGATCCACCTTGTGCTCGAACCCGGAGGAGCCCACTTCGAGGCCGCGCAGGGCCTTCTGCAGGGACTCCTGAAAGGTGCGCCCGATGGCCATCACCTCGCCCACGGACTTCATCTGCGTGGTCAGGCGCGGGTCCGCAGCCATGAACTTTTCGAAGGCAAAGCGCGGGATCTTGGTCACGACGTAATCGATGGCGGGCTCGAAGGACGCCGGGGTAGCACCGCCGGTAATATCGTTCTGCAGCTCATCCAGGGTATAGCCGATCGCCAATTTGGCGGCGATCTTGGCGATAGGGAAACCGGTAGCCTTGGAAGCCAGGGCGGAGGATCGGGACACCCTTGGATTCATTTCGATAACGACCATGCGCCCGGTCTTCGGGTCCATACCAAACTGCACGTTGGAACCACCGGTCTCGACGCCGATTTCACGCAGCACTGCCAGCGAGGCATTGCGCAGGATCTGGTATTCCTTGTCGGTCAGGGTCTGGGCCGGGGCCACGGTGATGGAGTCACCGGTGTGCACACCCATGGCGTCGAAGTTCTCAATCGTGCAGACAATAATGCAGTTGTCGTTCTTGTCGCGAACGACTTCCGTTTCGAACTCTTTCCAGCCGATCAGGGACTCATCGATCAGCAGCTCACTGGTGGGAGACAGGTCCAGGCCGCGGGTGCAGATCTGCTCGAACTCGTCGCGGTTGTAGGCGATGCCGCCGCCGGAGCCGCCCATGGTGAAGGAGGGGCGGATGATGCAGGGGAATCCGATCTGGTCCAGGACCTGGAAGGCTTCTTCCATGCTGTGGGCCAGCGCTGCGCGCGGCGTTTCCAGACCGATGCGCTTCATCGCCTGGCCGAACAGCTGGCGGTCTTCCGCCATGTCGATGGCTTTCTTGGTGGCGCCGATCATCTCGACGCCGAATTTTTCCAGTACCCCTTCCCGGTCCAGATCCAGAGCGCAGTTCAGCGCGGTCTGACCGCCCATGGTGGGCAGCAGGGCGTCGGGACGCTCCTGCTCGATAATGCGGGCGACGGTAGACCAGGTGATAGGCTCGATATAGGTGGCATCCGCCATGGCCGGGTCGGTCATGATGGTGGCGGGATTGGAGTTCACCAGGATGACCCGGTAGCCCTCCTCCCGCAGCGCCTTGCAGGCCTGGGCACCGGAGTAGTCGAACTCACAGGCCTGGCCGATGACAATGGGGCCGGCGCCGAGGATCAGGATACTTTGTATATCGGTTCTTTTAGGCATGGCGAATCAGCGGTTTCCTGCTCTGGCGACAATGAGCTCAATGAAATGATCAAACAGCGGCGCGGCGTCATGGGGCCCCGGGCTCGCTTCCGGATGGCCCTGGAAGCTGAAGGCCGCCTTGTCGGTGCGGTGGATTCCCTGCAGGGTGCCGTCGAACAGGGATACGTGGGTCACACGCAGATTGTCCGGCAGCCCGGCCTCGTCAACGGCAAAACCGTGGTTCTGGCTGGTGATCAGCACCGTCCCGTCATCCAGGTTCTTGACCGGGTGGTTGGCGCCGTGGTGACCGAGGCTCATCTTGACTGTACGGCCGCCGCTGGCCAGGGCCAGCAGCTGGTGGCCGAGGCAGATGCCGAACACCGGGATGTCGGTCTCCAGAATCTCGCGGATAGCGCGGATGGCGTAGTCGCAGGGCTCCGGGTCGCCGGGACCGTTGGCCAGGAACACTCCGTCCGGGGCCAGTGCCAGCACCTCGGCGGCAGGCGTTTTGGCCGGCACCACGGTCAGGCGGCAGCCGCGGTCCACCAGCATGCGCAGGATGTTGCGCTTGGTGCCGTAATCGTAAGCCACCACGTGCCAGGGCAGCTCCGCCTCGGGCAGCTCAGTGTGACCGATGCCGTGCTGCCAGCTGCCTTCGCGCCAAGAGTAGGGTTCGGTAACGGACACCACCTGCGCCAGGTCCATGCCCTTGAGGCCGGCGAAGCCGCGGGCCTGGGCCAGGGCGGCATCCTCGTCGATATCGGCGCCGGCCACGATGCAGCCGTTCTGGGCACCCTTGTCGCGCAGGATCCGGGTCAGGCGGCGGGTGTCGATGTCGGCGATGGCGACGATGTTGCGCCGCTGCAGGTAGCTCTGCAGGTCTTCCTGGTTGCGGTAGTTGCTGGCCATAAGGGGGAGGTCGCGGATCACCAGACCGGCGGCCCAGATATTCGCGGACTCCTCGTCCTCGGCATTGGTGCCGGTGTTGCCGATGTGGGGATAGGTCAGGGTAATGATCTGTCGGGCATAGGAGGGATCGGTGAGGATCTCCTGGTAGCCGGTCATCGCGGTATTGAACACCACCTCGCCGACCGAGGCGCCTTCAGCACCTATCGCCATGCCTCTGAATAGACTGCCATCTTCAAGGGCTAACAGGGCTGGACTGGACAAGACAACCTCCAAGATTCAGCGGCAAACCTTTGCTGCAGGCGCCCGAAAAAAAGCGAGATGGGCAGGCCGCATCTCGCTTTTTCTCATAGAATCAGCTCTGGTTATTCACAGGTGCAAGTGCAGCCCGGGGCGCAATCCGGGCGTGTGAAATCTGGCGTCAGATTGTAGGGGATACCCCTAACAGTGTCCAGCGCCAGCCGGGGCTCTTCGTTCCGCTGGCGGCCTTGCGCCCACTGCCTGGCTCCGCTCACTTCGTTCTCATGGCGGCCTTTCGGCCGCTGCGTCGCTCCGGGAGACGCGGACTCCGATACTCCATTCCGGGCGCATGCGGCGCGCGTTCCCTCATTGTTCTTGCGCTGCCGTCTGGCCATGCACGGTGTCAGCGGGGCTGGCACTTGCCATGGCGTCGGTGTCAGTTGAGTTGACCTGTTCCTACTTTCAAGGCTGCGGGTTAGTAGCCACTAAGACAATTGGGCGAGCGCACCGACGCCCTGCAAGTCCGTCTCGAAGCCCCCGCCCCCCGGATCAACGCGGGGCACCTTGAATGGGCACCATCGACTTCGTCTTGGTGAGGATCAGGGATGGCATTGCGCTTGAATCCCGCCAACAGGGACCCCTACCTCCACTGACAGGGTTCCGTTGCCTCGGTTTCCGACTTGCGTTGATCCGGTGCAGCGTGCGCGGCCAGACGGCAGCGGAAGATTTCCGCGAGAACGCGCGCCGCATGCGCCCGAAGTGGAGCAAAAGGAGCATGCCCGTGCCGGAGCGACGCACGGCCGGGACGCGCAGTCCGTAGGCCGCCACGCGAACGGAGGGAGCAAAGCCCGCCAAGCCTCCGGGGGAAGGAAGTAACAGAGCCAGGCAGTGGCCGAAGGGCGCTGATCGTGCCGAACTCAGAAAACGGTTGCGTCACGCAGGCGGTTTCCTATCATGTGCAACCGATTCATTGATAGAGAAGCCTTGAGCCCATGGCCTACAGCACAGGTAAATCCGCCGTAATCACCGGCGCCGGTTCCGGCATCGGCCGCGCCCTGGCGCAACAGTTGAATCGGGAAGGCTGCGCTCTTTTTCTCAGCGACGTCGATGCTGGCGGCCTGGCGGAAACCGTGTCCAGCCTCGAGCGCAAGGACGTGTCGGTGGCGCCTGAGCAGGTGGACGTGTCCGACAAGGCGGCCATGGACCGCTGGGCCGCCAGCATCGCGGACCAGCAACCAGCGGTAGATATCGTCGTCAACAATGCGGGGGTGGCCTACAGCGCGCGGGTGGATGAGTGCAACTACGCCGACGTGCAATGGCTGATGGGGATCAATTTCTGGGGCGTGGTGCACGGCACCATGGCTTTCCTGCCGCTGCTGAAGGCCGCGCCACAGGGCCACCTGGTCAACATTTCCTCCATTTTCGGGATGATCGGAGTCCCCACCCAGTCCGCCTATAACGCGGCCAAGTTCGCGGTGCGCGGCTACACCGAGGCCCTGCGCATGGAGATGGCGGAGAGCAATGTGCACATTTGCTGCGTCCACCCGGGCGGCGTGGGCACTAATATCGCCCGGCGCAGCCGCGGTGGCCCGGCAGGTGTCAGTGCCGATGAGAAAGCCGCTCTATTTGACCAGCACGTGCGCACGAGCGCAGAGTCCGCGGCGAACCAGATCATGACCGCCGTGGCAAAGCGCAGCCCGCGGCTGATCATCGGCCCCGACGCAAAATTCATCAACCTGCTGACCCGCCTGTTCCCGGTGAGCTACCCGCGCTTCCTGCCCGGCCTGGGCAAAGTGGGCCGGGACGAGCCCGCATGACCCAGGGCAGCGACCTCCTCCCACGCTGATGACCACCGGCAAACTGGCAAGGGGACAGCTGACGGTACTGATTCTGGCCCTGATGGCCACCGGAATCGGCCAGTCACTGGTGTTCGCCATCCTCGCCCCCCTGGGGCGGGAAGTCGCCATGAGCGAATTGCAGATCACCTCGATCATCGCCATTTCCGCCCTGGTGTTTGCCCTCGCATCACCACACTGGGGCCGGCTGAGTGACCGGGTCGGGCGCAAGCCCATCATTATCATCGGCCTGGTGGGTTACACCGTGGGCACCCTGGTGTTCACCAGCGTGTTCTACGCCGGTCTGGCGGGATTGCTGGGTGGCACCTTGCTGTACGGGGTCGCACTGCTGGCGCGCTGCGGCCAGGCTGTCATAATGTCCGCTACCGGCCCGGCCACCACCGCCTACGCAGCGGACAACAGCAGCACCGATCACCGCACCCGCACCATGGCCAAGCTGGGGACCGCCAACAGCCTCGGCACTATTCTGGGGCCGGCCGTTAGCGGAGCCTTGGCGACCTTCGGCCTACTCGCACCACTGTACTTCGCAGCGGTGCTGGCGGCCTCCGCTGCGCTGCTGATTTGGCGCCAACTGCCGCAGACACCCCAGCGGGATCTCGTACCCCGACATCTTCGGGTGCGGCTGCGCTTTTCCGACCGGCGAGTGAGGCACCTGCTGGCAACCGCAGTGGGACTGTTCGTGGGATTCTCGGGCATTCAGCAAACGCTTGGCTTTACCCTGCAGGACAAGCTAGACCTGACCGGTATCCAGACCGCGCAGATGACCGGTGCGGCGCTGATGGTCTCTGCCGCCTTCACCTTCCTGATACAGGTCACGGTGATGCAGAGGCTCAGGCTGGAACCCGGGCAATTCATTCGCCTGGGCCTGCTTGCCATGCTGTTTGGCGCCGCCATCCTCGCCAGCGCAGAGCGCTTCCCGCTGCTGGCGGTGGGCATGGCCTTTATCGGCACCGGGCTGGGGCTGACCATGCCCGCCATCGCCGCCGGCGCTTCGCTGGCGGTGGAGCCCAATGAACAGGGCGCTGTGGCCGGACTGGTCTCCGCCTGTCCGGCCATAGGCTTTGTCGTGGGGCCAATCTGCGCCGGCGCCCTGTACCAGGTACACCCTGCTCTGGCGCCGATATTCAGCGCCGCAGTGTTTTTCCTGGTGCTGGTGCTTCTGGTGTTCCGGGAGCGGCGCTGACGATCAGAGTTGGGGCAGGGCCTCCACCCACTCGGTGAAGGCTGCCACCGCGGGTGCTCCCGCGCTGTCCTCTGGCACGACGAGATAGTAGTGCTGCTCACAGGGCAGGCGCAGGTCGCTGGCCTCCACCAGGCTGCCACGGGTGAGGGCCTCAAGGACAAAGTAGGTAGGCAGGAAGGCCAATCCCAGCCCCTGGATAGCGCACTGCAGCACCAGGCCAAAGTTTTCCAGCCGCGGCCCAGGCAAACGCGCAATCTGCTCCTGATCGCACCCCGCCCGCTGCAGCCAGGTGACGCTAGAGGACCAGGGGCCGCTGTGGTGCACCAGCGGGTAGCGCAGGGCATCACCGTAGTCCTCCAGCGCACCGTGGCGTTGCAGGAGCGCGCCACTGCAAACGGCGACCAGGGTCTCTCCCATCAGGCGCCTGGCACTCGCGCCCCGCCACTTGCCATCGCCGTACAACAACGCCAGATCACAGTGGCTGGACAGCGGGTGCAGTTTGTCGAGGTCGGTTATCAGCTGCAGGTCTACCAGCGGATGCGCGCGGTAAAATTCCTCCAGGTGTGGAATCAGCCAGCTGATGGCCAGCGCGGGCTCGGCCCCAACCTTCAGGCTATGTTTGCCGGCGCTGCGCACTTGTTCCGTGGCCCGCCGCAGGCGCTCGAGTATATCCGCCACCCGCTCAGCGTACTGGCGACCTGCCGACGTCAGCTGCAGGCGCTGGCGCTGGCGCACAAACAGCCGGATCCCGAGCTGATCCTCCAGACTGGCCAGCTGACGGCTGACCGCACCCTGGGTCATATTGAGCTGTTCGCTGGCACGAGTGACGCTGCCACTGCTGGCCACCGCGTGAAAACAGGCCAGGGCGCGGGTCGAGGGCAGCCGGATACTCATGAGGGGGTGACTTCATGCAATTTGGTAATGAAGTATGCCGGATAATTCGATATTGCCGCAACCGGGGCCCAGCTACTATTGACTCCATGACAAGCGTAGATACGACACAGCGCGGAGTAACCTGCGGCGAGTACCTGGCGAAGATGCTGGCGGCTTGCGGCATTGAGTTGGCTTTCGGTATCCCCGGCACCCACACCATCGAGCTGTACCGCGGCCTGCCCGGCAGCGGCATCCGCCACATCACCCCGCGCCACGAGCAGGGCGCAGGCTTCATGGCCGACGGCTATGCCCGGGTGACCGGCAAGCCCGCCGCCTGCCTGACGGTGTCCGGCCCGGGCGCGCTCAATATCGCCACCGCCATGGGCCAGGCCCTGCAGGACTCGGTGCCCATGCTGGTGATCTCCGCCGACAACAGCCGCCATCAGCTCGGCCTCGGCGAGGGCCGCCTCCACGAAACCCGCAACCTGCAGGCGGCGATGGCAGAGTGCAGTGTCTGGAGCCACCGCCTGCTGCGTGCGGACGAGCTGCCCCGGGTGCTGGCCCGTGCCTTCGCCATTTTCGCCAGTGAGCGTCCGGGCCCGGTGCACATCAGCATTCCCCAGGACGTGATTACCGCCGACGCCAGCCATCTGGAGACAAAGCCCTGGCCGCTGCCCTCGCGACCGGGCCCGGACCCGGCGGCCATAGCGCAGGCAGCGGCCCTGCTTAACGAGGCCAAACACCCGGTCATCGCCCTGGGCGGTGGCAGCGCCGATGCCGCAGCCCAGGTGCGAGAGCTGGCCGCACTGCTGGACGCGCCGGTCACCTGCACCCACAACGCCCGCGGCATTCTGCCCCCGGAACACCCGCTGCTGGTGGCCAGCAGTCCCTCCCTGCCTGCGGTGCGAGCTCTGTATGCGGGGGCGGACGTGGTGCTCGCCATCGGCACCGAGTTCAGCGAGACCGACTAC
>JBGTGB010000061.1:0-5428 GCA_041746975.1 Haliea sp.
TGCCGGCCGGCCGCGACCGCACCCACCTGGATCACGCGGGCGCCGAGGTCCGCCAGCATGCCCGCGGCGCGGGCAGCAGGACCGACACTGGCCAGATTGATGACAGTAATGTGGGTTAGCACAGCCGGTCCCGCCCCCTCAGAAGTTTTTCGGCAGCCCCAGCTTGCGCCGGGCGATGATGTTTTTCTGTACTTCAGAGGTGCCGCCACCGATGGTGTCGATCACGGTATAGGTGTAGGTGCTCTCCGCCCGCCCCGCCATGGGCGCAGTAGGATTGCCTACCGCCAGCTGGGCCCCGGGACCGGCGATGTCCATGCTCGCATCGGCGAGACGCTGGGACAGTTCCGTGGCGTAGAGCTTGTAGCTGGAGGCCTCGCTGGTCGGCGGCTTGTCGTGGGCCAGGGCGGCGGAGACGAATTTGAGGCCCAGCAGGCGCGCCACCTCGCACTCAGTAGCGAGGTTGGCCACCCGCTTGCGGATCAGCGGATCCTCGCGCAGGCTGCCGCCATCGCGCCGGGTCTCCTTCACATACTGCACCAGTACATTCAGGCGCTCCTTGATGGGCGAAAAAGTGAACATGGTGAAGCGCTCCAGATCCAGCGCCTCAGAGATATACTGGAAGCCCCGATTGAGCTCGCCCACCCGGTATTCATCGGACACGAACACATCGTCAAAAAACACCATGTTGGTGCGCTCGCCGCCCATGGTGGGCATGGCGTGAATGGTGAGGCCCGGATCATCCATACGCACCGGGAACAGGGTGATCCCGTGGTGCTTGGCGGCCTCCGTATCCGTGCGCGCACCCACCCAGTACCAGTCAGCGAAGTGCGCCGAGGTGGTGAACATTTTCTGGCCGTTGAGCAGCCAACCCTCCTCCTGGCGGATGGCTTTGAGGCGCATGGCGGCAGCATCGGAACCGGCATTGGGCTCCGAATAGCCGACCGCGAATTCGACTTCGGCATTGAGAATCGCAGGCAGGAATTCGCGCTTGAGCTTCTCGCTGCCGTGGCGGATGAGGGTCTTGCCGATGATGCCCACCCCCTTGCCGATCTGGGGCGCGCCCACGGAGGCCAGCATCTCATTAAGCAGGTACTCGTATACGCCGCTCGTTTCCGAGCCGCCGTATTCCCTGGGCCAGGTTAGCCCCAGCCAGCCCCGGGCAGCGAGCTTGCGCATGAAAGCGCGCCGCTCCGGTGTGTCGCTGACCTGGGCCATGTTCTCGCGGGTAACGTCCATCGCCCCGGGGCCGCGATTCTCCTCAAGGAACTCGGCGACCTGGCGCACGAACTCGAGTTCCTCCGCCGTGAATTCGTAGTCCATCGCACTTGCCTGCTGGGTAAAATGTCCGGGAATGCTAACATCGGCCAGGCCTTGCCAGTGCGCCGCGGCAGTCTCGAAACTGGACGCGAAGAGGTCAGAAGCGGTCAGCCTTGCGCCGGCCCGGCGGCGCCCGTTCAGGCCGGGCCAGATTCGGCATAATCCCGCTTGAGTTGCTCCTTGAGGATCTTGCCGCTGGGATTGCGCGGCAGTTCAGCGAGGATCTCCAGGCGCTCGGGCAACTCCTGTTTCAGGAGCCCCTTCTGCAGGCCAAACTCCGCCAGCGCCGCCAGGCTGGGCGCTTCTGACGGCCCCCGTAAAACCACCACGGCACAGGCCAGTTCACCGCGCTCGGCGTCGGGCAGCGCGATCACGGCCAGCTCGGCGATGGCCGGATGCTGGTACAGGGCGTCCTCGACCTTCCTGGCCGAAATGTTCTCGCCCTTGCGGATGATGATGTCCTTGATGCGGCCGGTAACAGTGAGCCAGCCCTCGGCATCAAGCTGACCCAGGTCCCCGCTGGCAAGGAAGCCTTCCGCGTCGAAGGCGGACGCATTGAGAGAGGCGTCGACATAGCCCCGACACTGGTGCGGGCCCCGCAGCCAGATTTCACCCTGCTCGCCGGGACCCAGCACGCGACCGTCGGGGCTCTTGATGCGCACTTGCATGCCCGGTAGCGGGCGGCCTTCAGTGTGCGCCAGCCGGTCATCAGGGTCGCGCACCGTGTTCATGACCGCGATCGGGCACTCGGTGAGCCCGTAGCCGCTGACGAAACCACCGCAGTCCAGCTCCACCTTCACTTCTTCGTGCAGCGGCGGCGGTTTGGTGGAGCCACCACCGGTCACCAGGCGCAGGCGCGGCAAAATGGGTTCACCGGGCTGCTCTCGTTGCTCCTTCAGGTAGGTCTGGGCGAACACCACCCCGGCACCCGCCACCGTGACCCCATGCTCCCGCATCCAGGGCACAATGGTGCCGGAAAAGGTTTCCACCAGCAGGCACTCGCAGCCGGTGAGCAGGAATGACACCAACCAGGAAAAGCCGCCGATGTGGGTGAAGGGGAACACCAGGGGCACGACGTCGTCAGCGGCCAGTTCCAGCACCGCGACCATGCCGAAGCCGGTAGCGATGAGAGAGTCGTCGCTGTGCAGGGCGCCCTTGGGCTCGGCGGTGGTGCCCGAGGTAAAGAACACCCAGCGCACGGGGTCCTCTCCGGAGGTGGGCAAGGGCGGCAGGGATTGCCGGGATTCCGGCAGACCGGCACCACCGGCGGCGCTGCTGTCTACGGCCAGCAGTGCCAGCTGGGGAAGCCTCTCGCGAACCTGGGCAGCCATCGCGGCATAATCGTGGCCTTTCCAAGTTTTGGGGGTGATCAGCAGCTGTGCGCCGACCTGGCCACAGATAAACGCCACCGATTCCAGGCGCAAGATGGGCAGCATCGGCACCTGACGCGCACCGAGACGCGCCAGCGCCGCCGCCAGCACCAGCGCCTCCTGCCAGTTGGGCAATTGCCAGGCGACGGTACTGTCGGCACCAATGCCTTCCTCCGCCAGCGCTGCCGCCACGCGCTCGGCGCGGTCATGGTAGGCACCGTAGCCCAGAGTCTGTCCGGCCTCGTCGCGCAGGAACACGGTGTCGGGGGACTGGCGCGCCCGTAATGCAATCAGCTGCCAGAGGGTTCTGTGTCGTTCCATCTCGATCTCGCCTCCCTCCCGGTCAGGTCGCCGCGGGAATCACGTACAGGACCTGCAGATCGTATACCAGCGCGGGCCGGTCGCCACCAACCACCGCGATCACCACTTCACTGGTGAGCAACACGCCGCGTTTGTGGGACTCTGCCCGCTTGAGCCGCTGGCGGGAATGGACCTCTGCCCCTACCGGTACCGGCGCCAGAAAGCGCAGACCCGCGGAGCCGTAATTCACCGCCGTGGTATAAGCTGTCACCGTAAATCGCGGGGTCGGGCGCAGGCTGGGCAGCAGCGCCAGCAGCAGGAACCCGTGCACAATGGTGCTGCCGAAGGGGCTCTCGCGCCGTGCCCGCTCCACATCGATGTGGATCCACTGGCGATCCCCGGTCAGTTTGGCGAACTCATCGACCATGCCCTGGGTGATCGCCAGTGGTGGCGACCAATCGCCGAAGTCCTCACTCACCATGCCCTGCAGGGCAGGGATATCGCCTGCCTCGACTTGGTGAATTGCCGCTTGTTGCGCGTCCATTGTCGTCCTTCAGTCCCGGCCCAGAATCACCACACCGCAGGCCTGGGGGGCGCCACCGATGTTGTGGCTGAGGGCAGTGCTGGCTCCCTGCACCTGGCGTGGACCCGCTTCGCCCCGCAGTTGCAGCGTATTCTCGTAGAGCATCCGCACTCCCGTAGCCCCCGTCGGGTGCCCGAAACTCTTGAGGCCGCCGTCTGTATTGACGGGCAGATCACCACCCAGCTCGAACACGCCCGCGTCAATCCTTTCCCGGGCCGCGCCGCGGGGACAGAAGCCGAGATCCTCATAGGTCAGCAACTCGGTCAGGGTAAAGCAGTCGTGTACCTGAGCCACATCAATCTCCGCCATGGGGTCCGTGACTCCGGCTTGCCGGTAGCAATCCTGCGCGGCCACGCGCGTGGGCTTCCAGCCGAGGAAATCGAAATCGGGATCGGACTGGGGGTTGGACCCCAGGATCACTGAAACGCCCTTGAGCCAGACCGGATCCCGGGGGTAATGCCTGGCCTTCCGGGCACTGGACAGCACCAGTGCCGCAGCACCGTCGGACTGGGCCGCACAATCGTAGAGGCCGAAGGGCCAGGAGATCATGCGGGCACTGAGCACGTCCTCTACCGTGATGCGCCTTTTCAGCATGCTGCGCGGCGCGAGAGTACCGTTGTGGTGGTTCTTGACCGCGATCTTCGCCAGGGTTTCACGCCCGGCACCATAGGTCTCGAAGTATTTGGCCGCGCACAGGGAGAACCAGCCCGCTGGCGTCATCGGCAGGCCCCGGGCGGTGGTCAACGACACGCTGGGGCCCGATACGCCCCGGTCCTTGGGCTTGTCGAACCCCACTACCAGCACGGTATCGTACAAGCCCGCCGCGATCGACATCGCCGCACAGCGAAACGCGTCGGTCCCTGTAGCACAATAATTCTGGACCAGGGTGATCGGCAGGTCGAACAGTTTCAGGGACTCGGCCACTTCCGCCGTGCCCCGGGAGGGATACAGTGCGCCGCAGAACACGGCCTCCAGCTGGCGCTGGGGCTCCTCGAGGCCGGCGTCGTCATAGGCCTCGAAGGCCGCTTCCACGATCATATCCTCCGGGGACTGGTGCCAGTTCTCGCCGAACTGAGAGCAGCCCACCCCTACGATCGCCACCTTGTCCCGCATGCTGTTACTCACTGCTGTGATGCCTCCATGCCACTGCTCGCGGACGCCGTGGGCGCCAGCAGGCGACTTTTCCAGAAGTAGGCGGGCTTGCCGCCGGTCTGATGCATGCGCCGGAATACGAACTCGACCGGCAGGCCCGTGCGCAGGGGCTCACCGGCATAATCCGCCATCTGCAAGTAGACCCTGGCGCCACCTTCGACCTCACACATACCTGCCACCACCGGCGGCGTAGGCGACGGAAAGAAGTGGTCCTCGGTGTAGCTGACAAGTTGGCCGCCGCGGCTGGCGAGGGGCTGCAGGGTGAAGTCGTCGCGGCTGAAACAACGATAGCAAAGCCGTGCCGGCGGGAATTGCTCGGTGCCACAGTGCTTGCACCGAGCGGCCAGAAAACCGATATCAGCGTCCTGCTCTCGCCAGCTCACCGTGCCCGAAATGCCATCCGCGGGGTTCGTGGTCGGCCTATTGGGCTGCAGGCCGCGACACTGCAGGTAGTGGTGATAGTCGCGCATCACTAAGCGGTTAGCCAGCTGCTGCTCCAACCGATGACCCTGCAGTGGCGAGTCGCCCTCCAGCACCCAACTCAGCGCATGGGCGCCGTCCCCCTGGAAGACCGTGAGCAGACGCTCGCCGGCGCGCATCTGCGTCAGCGCCTGACACATCAGCAGCGGCACCAGGGCGTTGCCACAGTTGCCAACGCGGCCGCACAGGGGCGCGACCACCTGCCCGGCGGCAAAGCCCGACTGCT
>JBGTGB010000062.1:0-12822 GCA_041746975.1 Haliea sp.
GACCACAGCGGCGCCGGCACCCGACCAGACACAAGCCGGGCTGGCACTTGCACCCCCGGGCGCGGACGTTCTTGGCCCCGATGAACGCGCGCCTGCCGTCGTAGCCAGCGTCAGTGCACCCAGACTCGATGTCGCTGCAGCAGGGGAGCTGCTCGCAGAGCCCAGGCCGGCGCCTCCGCCGGCACCCGATACCAGTCACCTGACCCTGGCAAAGACCGGTGAGGACATTCCCGGGCTCCCCGGTGCGGAACCGGTCGCTGTGACCATCAGTGAAGGTCTGGCGCTGGAACCGGCGGGGGGAGACTTCAGCGACTGCGCACTGCCACCCGCTGCGCCGCCAGCAGTCGATCTCTCGCACCTGGAACTTGCCGCGGCGGGCGCTGATGTCCTGGAAGAACAGTACCGTAAGCGGGATACCGCAACGCCGCCGGACACCAGCCAACTCAGTCTTGAAGAGTAACCCCGGGCAGGCTGACAACGACGCGCAGCCCGGGTTCGTTGTCCTCCAGAGCGATAGTACCTCGATGGTAGTGGACGATGGCCTGAACCAGGCTCAGGCCCAGGCCGTGCCCGGGTTGCTCGCTGCGACTGGACTCCACCCGGTAGAAGCGACGAAAGACATTCTTTTGCTCCTCCGGGTCGATGCCGGGCCCTGAGTCAGCCACCATGATCTCCACGGTACCGCTCTGCGCTGCCAGTGCCAGTTCAATGCTGCCACCGGCAGGGGTGTACTTGATGGCGTTGTCGAGCAGATTGGCACACATCTGGAACAGGAGGTCGCTGTCTCCCCTGCACTCCACCCCCCCGGCGATGGCGAGGCGCAGAACCAGCTGCTTGTCACCCGCCACCGGCTCGTACAGTTCCGCCAGATCCTGCAGCAGGCCCGACAGCGACGTTCGGGTCTGGACCGGAGGGCGACTGCCGGACTCCAGCGCTGATATCCGCAGCAGTGCATTGAAGGAAGACAGCAAGCTGTCACATTCCTCGATGATCCGCTCAACCTCGTCCTGGCCAGCCGGGTCAAGACGCTGGCGCAGCTGACTGAGCTGGTTGCGGATTCGGGTGAGGGGCGTGCGCAGATCGTGGGCAATATTGTCCGAGACCAGCTTCACCCCCAGCATCAGTGAACTTATCTGGTCCAGCATCTGGTTCATGGCCCTGGCCAGCTCACGTGGATAACCTTTCTTTGCCTCTACCGACAGTCGCTTCGACAGGTTGCCGCGCACAATACTCGAGAGCTCGCTGTTGAGACGCTCGAAACGATGCAGTGTGGTCGCGGCGCTGAAAAAGCCACCGGCAATGCCCAGCAACACGGTCGCGATCATCGCCCGGAACAAGGTGACCAAAACCAGCCCGCCACTGGCCGCAGCATCAGCATAGTTCCGTGCCACCAGGGCTGCGTAGCCGTCACCCAGGGGCTCGCGCCGGGCGAGGAAATCCGCATCCACTGTTTCACCCCAGTTCAGCAGAGCCAGCTGGAACCCCAGCCAGCCGCCGGAAAATTCGCGGTAGCTAGGGGTCTGGGCCAGATCCCCCGCCACCTTGCTGCCTTCTGCGTCCACGACCAGGTAGCTGTAGCGACCTATAGTCGGCAGGTTGCGCTGATCGGCCAGGTATTGCTCGACTCCCGCCAGACCCTGGCCGTCGTACACCAATTGCAGTGTTTCCAGCTCATCGAGAATGGAGGAGCGCAACTCGATAAAATAGTCATAGCTGAAATACACGTAGAGCACCGCCAGCAACAGGAACACCGTGGCGCTGAGCGCGGTGACATACTTGGCGATATAGCGGAACGTCAGACTATTGAGGACATCCAGAATACGCATGCCGGTCAGCGGGCTGCGAGACAGTAGCCTGCACCGCGCACCGTGGCCAACAGCGGCGGAGAAAAATCCCGGTCGATTTTTTGCCGCAGCCGGGACACATGCACATCGATGACATTGGTTTGCGGATCGAAATGGTAGCCCCAGACATGCTCCAGCAGCATGCCTCGGGTCACGACCTGGCCCGAATTGCGCATAAGGTATTCAAGCAGCTTATACTCCCGGGGTTGCAGGTTGACCAGCTCGCCCTGTCGCCGTACTTCCTGGCTCAGGAGGTCCATCTCCAGATCGCCGACCTGGAGCCGGGTAGGCACCTCGGATCCGGACTGACTGCTGCGGCGGGAGAGAATCTCCAGCCGCGCCAGCAGCTCTGCCATGGCAAAAGGCTTTACCAGGTAATCATCGGCACCCGAATGAAGGCCCTGCACCCGGTCATCGACATCCCCCAATGCGCTGAGAATCAGCACCGGCGTATCGTCGCCCGCCTGGCGCAGAGAGCGCAGCAGCGCCAGGCCATCCAGCCGAGGCAGCATGCGATCGACAACGAGCACGTCGTAATGCCCTTCGCGGGCGCTGCCGAGGCCGCTGTCGCCATCTGCGCAATGCATGCAGGCATGCCCGGCCTGCGCAAGTTCCGCGACGATAAAGTCCGCGACGGCACGATCGTCTTCCACCAACAACACTTTCATCCCGCGCAACCCGTTATTATCATGCCGGGCAATTTAGCACTGGCGGCGCCCCCGGGACAATTTACAATCCGGTAATGCGCCAGGGTACCGCCCTGCTGTGCCAGACCCTGATGACGGAGATATACATGCAGGACAGTGCCACCCTGGACCCACCGCCACTGCTGCGGAGACTCGCGGCCATGCTCTATGACACGCTGCTGGTCATCCCGTTTATCGGCGTGACCATCGCCGCCGCCACCGCGGTGGAAATGTGGCTCCTGAACGCCGGTGGCGGCGATGACTACTATCAAATGCACCCGCAGCTGGTGCAGGCGCTCAGCGTTGCCTGCGTTATCGTCTTCTTCAGCGCCTTCTGGCGCAAGGGCGGCCAGACCCTGGGCATGCAGGCCTGGCGGGTCAAGCTCGTGGATGAACAGGGCGAGATTCCAGGCATGGGACGCTGCCTGCTGCGCTGCCTGGCCGCGCTGGTCTCACTGGCCCCTGCCGGTCTGGGCTATTGGTGGTGTCTGGTGGATAGGCGCAAGCGCTACTGGCACGACCACCTGAGCGGCACCCACCTGCTGCTGCTACCCGAACAGCCGAAGACCTGAACGCATCTGTCGGGACCAGGGCTAGCGGGTTCTCGCCAGCAGCACGAGTCCCACGGCGATAGATAACAGGACTGGCGCCAGGGCTGCGTACAGGGGCGAGAACCCGAATACCAGGCTGGCAGGGCCCAACAGATCCTGGCTGATCTGGAACACCACCCCCACCAGGACCCCGATAAAAATACGCAGCCCCATGGTGCCATCCCGCAGCGGTCCGAAAATAAAGGCAATTGCAACCAGCACCAGGCCAGCGACGGACACCGGCTGCAGCAGCTTGCGCCAGAGCGCAAGCTCGAAGTCGTCCGCATCCAGGCCCTGCTGCTGCAGATAACGACTATAGCGGTAGAGATCTGTCAGTGGCAGGCGTTCCGGCGCCACCACCTCCATCACCAGCAACTGGGGGGTGATACCCGTATCCCAGCGCAGGGTCTCGTGCCGCGTCTGGGTGGTTTCCCAGCTGCTGAAATCGGTCTTCACCGCCTGCTCCAGCTGCCAATGGTCACCGGCATGGACAGCGCGCTGGGCGCGTAAGGCAGACTGCATACGGCGCCGGTCATCGAACTGCAGCAGGGTGACGCCATGCACCACTCGCTCACTCTCCATGGCATTAAAATGGAGGAAGGAATTGCCTTCCCGGTTCCAGATCCCATAGCGCCCCGCTACGCCCTCACCGGGATTCTGCGCCATGGCGCGCCGGCTCTGGGCCAGCTGCTCCGCTTGCGGGGCCACGTACTCGCCTAACAGAAATCCCGCCAGGGCCACCAGCAGTGCCGTCTTCATCACAATTGCCACCAGTCTGGCGATCGAGACACCGGCACCGCGCATGATGATCAACTCGCTGGCAGTGGCCAGCTGGCCGAGGCCGACGAGACAGCCGATGAGGGCGGCGAAAGGCATGTATTCGTAGAGGCGCCCGGGAATGGTCAGGCCGATAAACACCAGAATCTCGGCAAAGCCGTAGCTCGCGCTGACATCCCCGGATTCGTCGATAAACGCCGACACCACATCAATGCCGACAATGACCAGCAGCACCAACAATATTGCCGCAAAGACAGTGCGGCCGATATAGCGGTCAAGCAGTCGCATGCGCACCCCCGCGCCTGCGCAGCCGGCGCCAAATGCGGTCGCCGTAGAGCAGCCAGAGTGCCAGGGCAAGATAAAGCAAGTGCACACGCCAGAGCACCAGTGGACCGGCCCCCGCCTCCATGGCTGCCCGGGCATTGGTCAGCAGCACCAGATACACCAGGTACAGTGCAAAAGCGGGTGCCATCTTGATATAGCGCCCACGCCGATGGTCGGTGCGACTGAGACAGAGGGCAATGATGGCGACGATCGGGACGGTCAAGGGCAGGGACAAACGCCAGTGCAGGGCGGCGACGTCCTCCGGGGCGTCAGACGCCAGCAACGCTGCCGTGGGCCGGCCATCCACCCGGGGGGCGCTGCGAATGCCGCCTTCCGGCTCCGGGATCCGCTCGCCGAAGGTTGCAAACTGTATCACCTGATAATCCTGATGCCCGGGGAGGCCCTCATAGCGGTAGCCTTCGCGGAGCTCAAGGTAGCGGGCCCCGGTGACGGTATCGAGCACGATCTCCCCTGCCGCCGCTACCGTCACCGTCAGCTGCGGCCTGCCTTCACCGGGTGTGGTTTGCTGCGACAGGAATACGCCTCGCATGACCCCGGTGTCCGCGGCGATCGTTTCAGCATAGCTGACCAGGTTGCTGCCGCGGCGGGTCTGGAACCGGCCAGCGGCCAGAGTCTGCAGCCCCTGGGATTTCTCCGGGTCATCCAGCAGGGCGGAAGAGCGGGCGGCGCCCATGGGGGTCACCAGCAGGCTGAGTCCAGTGACCACGACCATAACCAGCACGGCGGGGACCAGCGTGTAAGCGGCCAGCCGGGAGGGGCTGACCCCGCAGGCTGAGAGAACCACCATCTCGCTCTCAACATAGAGCCGACCGTAGGCCATCAGAATCCCGATAAAAAGCCCCAACGGCAGGATCAGCTCGAGAAAGCCCGGGAGCCGGTAGAACATCACCGGCAGTAGAATATCGCCCGCCAGATTACCTACAGCCGCCTCGGCGAGGTATTTAACGAAGCGCCCGCTGAAGATGATAACCAGCAGGGAGAAGCTCACGGCCACCGTGTGCAGCAGGACATCGCGTGTGAGGTATGCCAGGATTTTCATGCGGACCCGGATCGAAGCGCCAGATGCCGCCCGAGAGAGAGCAACACCAGCTGTTCAGTTTCATCGCCCATCATCATACACTAGCGCCCAGACACCCGCCCACGAAAACTGACAGGGACACCCGATGAGCAAATTGACCTTTACCGCACGAACTGTTCCCGACATCGCCACAGCCAAAACCCAGTGCGCCATCGTCCCGGTCTACGGCGGCCAGCTTTCGGCGACGGCAAAGGCCCTGGACAGCGCTGGCAATGGCTGCCTGGCCGCGGCGCTCAAGCTCGGGGATTTCAAGGGCAAGGCCGGCCAGACCTTGATGCTCCCGGGTATCGGAGGCGCCGCCAGGGTGCTGCTGCTGGGCTGCGGTGAGCAGGCCAAGTTTGACCAGGCCGCTGTCCGGGAAACCTTGCAGGGGCTGAACAGCGCGCTTGGCGCCAGCAGCGCTACGGATGCCATGCTCCACGCGGCCGACCTGGGCTCTTCTGACAAGGTCGAGCTGGACTGGTTGCTGGAGGCCCTGGCCCGGAGCCTGGTCAGCAGTTCCTACCGCTACTCAGCCACGGTTACCAAACCCAAGGATCCACTGGCACTGAAGAAACTGGCTGTGAATCCCGGCAAGGCACTCACCGCCAAAGAAGCGCAGCAGGCCCTGGACACCGGGGCGGCGGTCGGGCGTGGTATCAACTACACCCGGGAGCTGGGGAATCTGCCTGGCAACATCTGCACACCGAGCTACCTGGCCGACGAAGCGCGCAAGCTCGCCCGCGGTAACGACAAGGTTAAAACCAAGGTGGTGGAAGAGAAAAAAATGCGTGAGCTGGGCATGGGTGCCCTGCTCTCTGTGTCAGCAGGCAGTGATGAGCCGGCGAAGCTGATTGTCATCGAATACAAGGGCGGAAAGTCGGGCGATGCACCCCAGGTGCTGGTCGGCAAGGGCATCACCTTCGATACCGGCGGCATCTCGCTCAAGCCCGGCGCCAAGATGGATGAAATGAAATACGACATGTGCGGTGCAGCCAGCGTACTTGGCACCCTGCACGCCGTAATCGAAATGGCGCTGCCACTCAACGTTACCGGGGTCATCGCCGCTGCGGAAAACATGCCCAGTGGCCGTGCCACCAAGCCTGGCGACGTGGTCACCAGCATGGCGGGCAAGACCATCGAGGTCCTGAACACCGATGCCGAGGGCCGGCTGGTTCTCTGCGATGCGCTGAGCTACGTCAAACGTTTCAAGCCTGCAGCCGTGATCGACCTCGCCACCCTCACCGGTGCCTGTGTCATTGCGCTGGGTTCGCACGCGTCCGCCGTGTACGCCAACAACGATGAACTGGCGGCCAACCTCCTGGCAGCCGGAGAGGTTACCCATGATCGCGGCTGGCGCATGCCCCTGTGGGACGATTACCGCAAGCAGCTGACCAGCAACTTTGCCGACCTGGCCAATATCGGCGGCCCGGAGGGCGGCAGCATTACCGCTGCCTGCTTCCTGGCACAATTCGCCGAGGACTACCCCTGGGCCCACCTGGATATCGCCGGTTCCGCCTGGAACAGCAGCCCCAAGGGTGCCACCGGCCGGCCGGTGGCTTTGCTGGCCCGGTATCTGCAGGACAGGGTTGAGCCTCGCAAGGCCGGGCCGCGGAAGGCCGGGCCACGCAAGGCCAAGGCTGCGCCCAAGGCCTCCAGCTGACATGACCCGGGTCGGGTTTTACGTGGTGCAGGCCGCCGATCAGGCCCGACGCCTGCAGGTGGCGGCAAGGCTTGTCGACAAGGCCTTCCAACTCGGCCACCGCATTTTCATCAATGCCGACGATGAAGCCCAGGCACGAGCCCTGGACGATCTGCTGTGGGAATTCCGCCCCGGCAGTTTTCTGCCCCATGGCCTTCCCGGGGAACCCGGCTCGGAGCTGGTCGCCATTGGCTGGGGCCAGGAACCCGAGGGTCACGACGACCTGTTGATCAATCTTCAGCGCGCGATTCCCGCGTTTTTCAGCCGCTTCCACAGAGTCGCCGAGGTCGTGACCCAGGACGCGGCAAGCCTGGAAGCCTCGCGTGCCTCCTGGCGCTTCTACCAGTCCCGCGGCTACGAGTTGGAAAAGCACGACCTCAGCGGCGTATAATCGCGCCTTTTTTGCAGCCGGACACCACTAGCGATGGACAAGACCTTTCAACCCGCCACCATCGAAGCTCGCTGGTATCAGCACTGGGAGCAGCAGGGCTACTTCCAGCCTCAGGGCGGGGAGCACAGCTACAGCATCATGATTCCGCCGCCCAACGTGACCGGCAGCCTGCACATGGGCCACGCGTTTCAGCACACCCTGATGGACACTATGATCCGCTACCACCGGATGCTGGGCGACAACACCTTGTGGCAGGTCGGTTCCGACCACGCCGGAATCGCCACGCAAATGGTAGTGGAGCGACAACTGGCTGCCGAGGGCAGGAACCGCCACGACCTGGGTCGCGACGGATTCATCGCCAAGGTATGGGAGTGGAAAGCCCAATCCGGCGGTACCATCACCAGCCAGATGCGTCGTCTGGCGGCCTCTGTGGACTGGTCCCGGGAACGATTTACCATGGACGAAGGCCTCTCCAACGCGGTGCGCGAGGTGTTCGTTCGACTCTACGACGACGGCCTGATCTATCGAGGCAAACGCCTGGTGAACTGGGACCCGGTATTCAATACCGCCATCTCCGACCTCGAAGTCCTGAACGACGAAGAGCAGGGTTCACTCTGGCATCTGCGCTACCCGATCGAAGGGGAGGACGGCTTCCTGGTGGTCGCCACCACCCGCCCGGAAACCGTCCTCGGGGACACCGCGGTGGCTGTGCACCCGGAGGATGAACGCTATCGCCACCTGCTCGGCAAACAGGTACGCTTGCCCATCACCGGGCGCCTGATCCCCATCATCGCCGACGACTATGTGGACCATGAGTTCGGCTCTGGCTGTGTGAAGATCACACCCGCCCACGACTTTAACGACTACGAAGTCGGCAAGCGCCATAAGCTGCCGCTGATCAACGTGCTTGATCGCAATGCCTGCATCCTCGGCGAATTTACCGTGCTCACCTTTGAAAGCTATGCCGCAGTCCACGGCGAAAAAGGTCCGCAGCGCTACGCAGGCCAGGACCGCTTCGAGGCGCGCAAGCAGATTGTCGCCGAGTTTGAACAGCTGGGATTGCTGGAAAAAATCGAGCCGCACAGTCTGAAAGTACCCCGCGGCGACCGCTCGGGTGCGGTGATAGAGCCCTGGCTGACCGACCAGTGGTACGTGAAGGTGGAGGAGCTGGCCAAGCCCGCCATTGCCGCGGTCGAGGACGGCCGCATCCAGTTTGTCCCCAAGCAATACGAGAACATGTATTTTGCCTGGATGCGCGACCTCCAGGATTGGTGCATCAGCCGCCAGCTGTGGTGGGGCCATCGCATTCCCGCCTGGTATGACAGCCACGGCAAGATCTATGTCGGCCGCGATGAGGCCGAGGTGCGCGCGAAGTACAATCTGCCTGCGGATACCAGCCTGCAGCAGGACGACGATGTCCTGGACACCTGGTTCAGCTCCGCGCTGTGGACGTTCTCCACCCTGGGCTGGCCGGAGGACAGCAAAGAGTTGCAGATCTTCCACCCCACCAACGTGCTGGTGACGGGCTTTGACATCATTTTCTTCTGGGTGGCGCGCATGATCATGATGACCATGCACTTCCTCAAGCACCCGGACGGCAGCCCCCAGGTACCGTTCCATACTGTGTATGTCCACGGCCTGGTACGGGATTCCCAGGGCCAGAAAATGTCCAAGTCCAAGGGCAACGTCCTCGACCCCATCGACCTGATCGACGGCATTGAACTGGAGCCCCTGCTGCAGAAGCGCACCGCAGGCATGATGCAGCCGCAGCTGGGTGAGAAGATCGCCAGACAAACACGCGACGAGTTCCCCGACGGTATCGCCGCCTACGGTACTGACGCCCTGCGCTTTACCTTCTGCTCGCTGGCGTCCACCGGACGCGACATCAAGTTCGATATCGGTCGTATCGACGGCTACCGGAACTTCTGCAACAAGATCTGGAACGCCGCCCGCTATGTCCTGATGAACTGCGAGGACCAGGACTGCGGCAGCGATCCGGCACTGCCGGTAAGCCTAAGCCTGGCCGACCGCTGGATAGTTTCCCGCCTGCAGCAGACGGCGCGGGAGGTCTAGCCTGCCATCGGCCAGTACCGCCTCGACCTGGCCAGCCAGGCGCTCTATGAATTCATCTGGAACGAGTACTGCGACTGGTACCTGGAATTATCCAAGCCAGTACTGTGGGACGAGGACGCCAGCCCCGAGCTCCAGCGCGGTACCCGCCGTACCCTGATTACCGTATTGGAAACCTCGCTGCGCATGCTGCACCCCTTCATGCCGTTTATTTCCGAGGAGATCTGGCAGCGAGTTGCACCATTGGCTGGCATCAACGGCCCCACGGTAATGCTGCAGTCCTATCCACGCTGTGACGAGACCGCCGTGGACACCGCCGCGAATGCAGATATAGAATGGCTGAAAGCCGTAATCTTGGGCGTGCGCAACATCCGCGGAGAGATGAATGTGCCACCGGGCCGCACCCTGGCCCTGCTGTGCCGCAATGGCGGTGACAGCGACGTCCGCCGCTTGCAGGAAAATGCTTCTTTCCTGAAGAAAATGGCCAAACTGGACAGCGTGGAATGGCTTGCAGCCGAGGCCGAGGCTCCGATCGCGGCAACGGCCCTGGTGGGGGAACTGGAACTGCTGGTGCCCATGGCCGGGCTGATTGACAAGGACAGCGAACTGGCCCGGCTGGGGAAGGAAGTCGACAGGCTTGAAAAGGAGCAGTCGCGACTACAAGGCAAGCTGGGCAACAGCAGTTTTGTCGACAGGGCTCCGGCGGAGGTTGTGACCCGGGAGCGGGAAAAGCTTGCCGCGCAGGAGCAGGCGCTGGACAAGCTACGCAAGCAGGTGGAATACATCGCCCGGTTGTAATGCTACCGCCGGGCGCGCGGTTCAGAGTATCCAGCGGCGGCGCGCCGCAGGGGAATAATAAAAAGCAGCAGGCTACACCGAGGAAAGGGGAATGAGTGAACGTGTAAGCGGGACGGTGAAGTGGTTCAATAACGCCAAGGGGTTTGGCTTCATTACCCGGGAGGAAAGCAGCGACGATGTATTCGTCCACTTTCGTTCCATTCAGGGTGATGGATATCGCACCCTGAACGAAGGTCAGGCGGTTGAATTCAGTCTGGTTGAAGGCCCCAAGGGCCTGCAGGCTGAGGACGTGCAAAAGCTTTAGCAGCACACTGCGGCGGCAGCAGGCCGGGGCAGCCCGGGTCGTTTCCGCCATTACCAGGCCAGTATATTCGCCGTGTCATTCCGGCGTGAGCTCTGTTCGCGTCTCAGTCTGGCTTTGCGCCGTGCCATCGCTACTAAAAGAGGACAACAATGCAGTTCAGCGCCAGGTTCATCATCAGCATCGCCATCGCCGTCGCGGTTTCCACCATTGCCACATTCCTGCAGGGAGGCCAGTTCCCGGACATGGCCCTGCTGGTCACTTGCGCTGTTGCCGCCGTCGCCACCGCCCTCGCGATTGGTCTTGTGCCCTCCAGTGAGACCGTCGTGACACCACAGCGACCATCCAGGGCAGCCGCTTCGGGCCCTCGCGCAGCCAGCGACCGGGAACAGGGCACAGTCAAATGGTTCAATGCCGCCAAGGGGTTCGGCTTCATTACCCGTGATAACGGCGACGAGATATTCGTCCACTTCCGCGCCATTCGCGGCGAAGGACGCCGCGGCCTTCAGGACGGCCAGCGAGTGGCGTTCCACACTGCGAGCAGCGACAAGGGCCCGCAGGCGGAAGATGTCGAGATCCTGAGCAGGGCGAGCTGAGGTGGCCACGGAGCGCAGGTTTCGCGGCATGATCATGCCCACCACGTCGCATCCGGCCATCCGCCGTGTTCGACGTCTGGGTAAGCAACCCAGCATTCACGGCAATAAACTGTGGAAATCCAGCTGTCTACTGCTCGACTATCTGGGCAAGCACACCCCCGAGCACCACGGGCGGGTGCTGGATGTGGGCTGCGGCTGGGGTATCGCGGGACTCTGGTGCGCGGCCCGGCTGGGCGCCGACGTCACCTCAATGGACGCCGACCCGGATGTGTTTCCCTACCTCGATGCGGTCGCCGCGCTAAACGGTGTCCACAGTCGCCACCTGGTGAAACGCTTCGAGCAGCTCACTACTCGCGAACTGGCCCAGTATGACATGCTAATCGCCGCCGACATCTGTTTCTGGGATGAACTGGTCAAACCGGTCACCAACCTGGTTAATCGCGCGGTCAAGGCCGGCGTGAAACACATAGTCATTGCTGACCCGGAGCGCTCCACCTTCCTGGAGATGGCGCAGACCTGTGTCGACCGTCACTGCGCGGAGCTGTTGCCCTGGCGCTGTCGCGGCAGCATCGAGGCCCGCGGCGCACTTATGGTGATCGAAAACGCCTGATGGCCTGGGGGTCCAGATAGCGGTAATTGCGTTCGATCTCCGCGGTCGCCACGGGAGCCCCGCCCTCAAACCGCGGCCGGAAGCGGGTCGCCAGCAAGCGTCGGTAGAGCCGCATGGCGAAAGCCTTTTTATCCTCCTCGACAACCGACGTTTCTACTTTCTGCGGACGTCCTGTTGCACTCACTGAAAAGCGCGCAAACACCGGCACGCCTCCGTCGCCAGAATCGCGGGAAAAAACACCGTTGTCCGGGAGTTCCACCGGACTGCCAAACCACTCCTGCACCAGCGCATCTTGCCCGGTTGCCTGCAAATGATTGACCACCAGCCGGTAGTCATCCGCGGCGCGGCGACGATCACCATTCCATTGGTGCCAGTCCGCCAGCGCCAGCATGGCCTGCCCCCGTAGTTGTTCATCGTGCAGGGCCGTGGAGGCGATAAAGTCCGACAGCAATGAGCCGCCACGGGATACTGCGTTGCGCTGGATATTCGCCACGCGCTGCTCGTAAACATCGGTTTCCTGCATGGGCTGCCTGCGCACAGGCGCCGCCGAGGTAAAGCCGCGAGTGGTGGCCTCCACCCTGGGGATCACCAGTGCCTGTACCAGGTACAGGTTGCGCAGCTGGCTGTCCAGCAGTTCCCAGTAGCCTGCGGCATCCTGCGCAGGATCCATTGCGGCAAGCAGCTGTTCGTTCGCCTCGTACAAGCGCAGCAAACGGCGGTGGACGCTGCTGTCCAGCTGCCGCCGCAGCGCCTCCCGCTGCCAGCGGAAGTATTCCACCGCTGATCCCGGATCCAGGCGGCCCGAGGTAGTGGCGAGCCTGAAAAAATAGTCGAAGCGCGCATCCAGACTCTGCCAGTCACCGAGACTGCGGTCCACGGCCAACAGACTGCGTAGCAACGGCATCTGGTTGTCGCTGTAGAGCCCTTCATTGACCCGCATGACATGCAGCGCGCGCTGGTAGAGCAGACCAGCCTGCTCCGCATCGCCAGCTTCCTGCAGATACCGCCCCATATCCAGCAGCGGCTCCGTCAGGGCTGCGGCGTAGGGGCCCTGC
>JBGTGB010000063.1:0-1866 GCA_041746975.1 Haliea sp.
AGGTGAGACTCTGTGCGTGATCGCTACCGATCCGACCACCTTGCGCGACATTCCGAAGTTCTGCACGTTCCTCGGCCACGAGCTGCTGGAGCAGCTGGAAGAAGATGGGGAAATCCTGTTTCTGTTGCGCAAGGGGGCGTAAATACGGGTGACTCCACCGCCACGCTCTGTGCTCCCTGAATCATTTTCCCCGACGCGCCTGCAGCGGGTATTCGCGCATTGTTTTGGCGACTCGGAGAACACGCTGCTCTGCGGTGGCGCGGAAGAGCCCTATTACGCGCCCGCCGTGGCCGCCGGCGAGCCTCACCGGCTCTGGTATAGGGAGGACTTCTTCGCCAGCGCGCTGCACGAGGTAGCGCACTGGTGCATTGCCGGGCCCTCGCGGCGCCTGCTGCCGGACTTCGGCTACTGGTATGCGCCGGAAGGCCGGGCTCCGCGCCAGCAGGCCGCCTTTGAAACGGTTGAGGTGCCGCCCCAGGCCCTGGAGTGGTGCTTTGCCATCGCCTGCGGGTATCGCTTCCAGGTCAGCACCGATAACCTTGCCGCAGAGCAGGGTGCGCCCGCAGACCATAGCGCTTTCAGGGCAGCGGTGTGTCGGGAAGGCCAGCGCCGGGCTCGTTGCGGCCTACCACCTCGCGCCCAGCAGTTCTATGTCGGGCTGCAGGCAGAGTTTGAGCGCAATACCTCTCTGGATCCCGAACTGTTTACCCTGGAAGCACTGTCGTGAGCGGGCTGCGCATACTGGCTGATTGCAATATTCCCGCTGTACACGACTGTTTCGGCCCTATCGGCAGTGTGCGCACGACCGAGGGCCGCACTCTGCAGTCGGCGGAACTGGCGGAAGTTGACGTGTTGCTGGTGCGCTCTGTCACCCGGGTCGACGCCCAGCTGCTCGCCGGCACTCCGGTGCGGTTTGTCGGAACCGCCACCGCAGGGGTGGATCATATTGCTATACCTTGGCTGCAACGCAATGGCATCGGCTTTGCCGCCGCGCCGGGAGCCAATGCCAACTCGGTAGTGGAATATGTGCTGGCCGCCATCGCCGCGGTGGACGACTGCCTGGAGCGCCTGCTTGCGGGTGGACGGGTCGGGATTGTCGGCTACGGCCATGTCGGCAGCCTGCTGGCGCGGCGTCTGCAGGCCCTGGGCATTGCCAGCCTGCACTGCGACCCCTGGCTGGACCGGAACACCCTTGCAACCCCTGCCAGCCTGAGCGAGATCCTTGGCTGCGATGTGCTGTCGTTGCACCCATCCCTGACTACCGGGGAACCCTGGCCCAGCCGCCATCTGCTGGGACCGGAGGCTCTGGCGACCCTGGGGCCGCAGCAGCTACTTATCAATGCCAGCCGCGGGCCGGTGCTTGCCAATGCCGATTTGCTGGCGCGTCTGCAGGAAGCACATGCGCCCCGCTGTGCGCTGGATGTGTGGGAGTTCGAGCCGGCAGTACCCGCGGCACTGCTCGAGAGGGTGCAATTTGGCACTCCACACATAGCCGGCTACAGCCACGACGCCAAGCTGACCGCAACCCGAATGCTGGCACAAGCGGTACAGGAACAGCTGGGGCTGGGATCTGCTGAGGCACAGCTGGGTGAGCCCGCTGCGATCATGGATCTGCCGGCCGATCTTCTGGGGGCGGGGCTATTGCGCCAGTTGTGCCAGCTGCGCTACGACCTGGCGGCGGATGACCAGCGCTTGCGCACTGCGGTACTTGGGGTGCCGGAAGCGGACGCCCAAGCGGCCTTCGATCGGCTGCGCCGGGACTACCCGCTGAGACGTGAACTGGCGGGGAGCAGGGTGCGGGTGACAAACAGGGAGCAGGTAGCGCTGGTGGAGGCGATGGGGGCGGTGGTGATCAATTAGATGGGA
>JBGTGB010000064.1:0-17902 GCA_041746975.1 Haliea sp.
TCGTATAAGCTTCTTCGAAGCGCATCATCCGTATCTCCTGTAGCACGTGTGACCGGTTCATGCAGCTCATTCCTTCGCTGGGTAGAACCGGACAGTTTATGTGCTATAAGACCGGACAGATTATGTGTCACTAACAGTCCAGCCTGTTGGCATCCTACGAAAAGGGGTCAGGTCCATTATTGGACCTGACCCTTTTTTATAATGGACCTGACCCCTTTTTGCGGGTCCCTAGTTAAGGTATGCCCGCGGCATCTTGGGGTCCCGGACCAGGTAACGGTCGCGCAGTCGCGTCTGGCGGCTTTCCATGGCCTGCAGCTTGCCGCCGAGTATTACCTGGTCGGCAGATTCGCTGACCTCCAGCGGGTCGCCACTCCAGAGCACGAGATTGGCCGGGGCGCCCACTTCGATGCGCCCGCCCGGCAGGCCGAAGATGCGTGCCGGATTTGTTGTCAGGGCCGCCAGCGCCGCGCCGTGATCCAGGCCGTTGGCCACCGCTACGCCCGCCATCTGCCGCTGTTTGCGGGCATGGTGGGTGCCGGCACCGGAGAAGCTGATGGTGACGCCAGCAGCGTGGAGCAGGGCCGCGTTGTCCAGCCGCGCGCCCAGCTGGTCGAAGTTGTAGGGCAGGTTCTGCAGCGGGTCCAGCAGCACTGGTACCTCTGCTGTGGCAAGTTCAGCGGCGACTATCCAGGCTTCCGCGCCACCCTCGATCACCGCCTTGAAGCCGTGACGTTCAGCGAATTGCAGGACCTGGCGGATATCGCTGGCCCGGTTGACGCTGAAGACCACGGTGCCAGCGCGCAGGAACTGCTTCAACGCTGCGCGCCCTTCGCGGGTCAGCAAGGTTGAGTCGCCGGCACGCGGTGTTGAGCGACTTTCGCTCACAGCCTGTTCCAGCAGCATCCACTGAGCCGCGCGTGAGCCGCCGGCCAGCACAGAGGCACTCTCACCCAGGGCCACGAACAACACTGGCTCGCCGGCAAAGCTTTCATAACCGCCGTCCAGCATCACGGTCCGGCCCTGGCCGCCAATGATCGACCCCGCGGCTGTGGCGCCCAACAAGCTGAAACCGAAACCTTCGGTGCGAGTGATCGGTATCAGGCTGGAATGCGGGTTGAAGGCCGGGATGACCGTGAACTCCGGACGCATCTCGGGAGAGCCGACCTGGGTAACGCCGCTGTCCACAGAGGACCGGACCTGGGCGACCTCGTTGAGACCCAGGCCGGTGATGCCTGCAAAGAGCGTCGGGGTAAGTGGCTTCCCCGCCGCTTCAATCACCTCGGCGTCCGCGGAGACCTCCAGCCCCTTACCGATAGCCGCGATTCGGCCATCGCGCAGCAACACATCCTGTTGTGCCTGCACGCCGGCGGCGGTCATCGTGTGCACTTCGGCATTCCTGATCAGCAGGGTTTGCGCCCAAGCCAGTTGTTGGCAGCAAAGCAGCGCAGCCGCAATGACTACTGAAATCCGGTTCATCGTACCACCCCCTGCAGCTGGCCCAGTTCAAAGTCGGAAACCGGCTGCAGTCCTGGGTCGGCGCGGTCGTACATCAGCGCACCATCGATAAACACCAGGTCGGCCTTGCTGTAGACGCTGAGCGGATCGCCGCTCCACACCACAACATCTGCCATTTTGCCGGGCGCGAGAGTACCGGTGACGTCGTCGATACCGAGGGAGCGGGCTGCGTTCTGGGTGATCCAGCGGATGGCGTGCTCCGGTGCAATATCCAGCCCGGCGCGGTTGCCCTTGCCCATGGCCTTGGCGGCTTCCTGATTGAGCCGCTGGATCCCTTCCGGGGAATCGGAGTGCACGATGGCACAGCTGTTTTCCGGGCGATCGACCAGGGCGATGTTCTCCTGGATGCCGTCGTAGGCCTCCATCTTGAAACCCCACCAGTCCGCCCAGAGGGCGCCGCAGACCTGGTTTTCTGCCAACTCATCGGCGATCTTGTAGGCCTCCACTGCGTGGTGGAAGGTGCCGATGCGGTAGTTGAATTCCTCTGCGAGGGCGAGGATGGTCATCATCTCGTCGGCGCGGTAGCAGTGCATGTGAATGATGATCTCGCCGCGCAGCACGCCCGCCAGGGTTTCCAGTTTGAGGTCGCGCACCGGCGCAACCGCCTCTTCGTCGCCTTTGTCCGCCTTGGCCTGGTAACGCTCCCACTGCGCCATGTAGTCCTGCGCCGCAATCCACTCGGCCCGGTACAGGGCGACATTGCCCATGCGGGTGGACGGGGACTGGTTGCGCTGGCCATAGACCCGCTTGGGGTTCTCTCCGCAGGCCATCTTCAGGCCGTGCGGGGCGCCGGGAAACTTCATGTCCTGGTAGCTGGTGCTGTAGACGTTCTTCAGAGTAACGCCGCGGCCGCCGAACAGGTTGCCGGAGCCAGGCAGTACCAGCAGGCTGGTCACCCCACCGGCCAGGGCCCGGGCGAAACCGGGATCCTGGGTCCAGATGCTGTGTTCCGCCCAGATATTGGCGGTGACCGGGCTGGTGAGTTCATTGCCGTCGGAGTGGGCCTCCACTCCGGGGCTGGGATAAACCCCCAGATGCGAGTGCACGTCAATCAGGCCGGGGGTGACCCAGCGCCCGCTGGCGTCGATCTCCCGGGTGCCGGCGGGCAGCTAGCCGCTGCCCAGCCACTGAACAGTGCCCTCGGCCAGCAGCAGGTCAGTATTGTCCAGGCGCTGCCCGTCGCCGGTCAGAATTGTGGCATTGCGCAGCAGGGTGGGACTACTGGCAAACGGTTCATAGGTAGAGGGGAAAGGTGGATCCGCGATGGCGGGTGAAGCAAGGAAAAATAACAGCAGAATGCTGGCGTTTCGCAGCATGTTGGCACTCCGGTATCAAGGAAGGTGTGCCTTGTACCAGATTGGGGCTTTACTTGCCAGCCCTGTCTGAAAGCAGGGGGCAGGTCTCAGAGATCTGCCCTCCCGGCTGACTCACCGCCACGCCAGAAGGTGTGGTACATCACCAGCAGCAGAAGCAACAGCAGCGCACAGGCGCTGATAATCGGGCGGGTGCCGAAACTGGCGGCGGGGGTGCTGCCCAGCATCACCTGGGCCTCCCCGGTCAGCAGCGCTTCTTCGAATTGCGGGGTCTGGGCCAGGATCTGACCGCGGTGATCAATGATGGCAGAAATACCGTTGTTGGTGCCCCGCAGCAGATAGCGGCCGTTTTCCAGCGCGCGCATCTGGGCCATCTGCAAGTGCTGCAGAGGGCCGATGGAAGCGCCGAACCAGCTGTCGTTGCTGATAGTCACCAGCAGGTCGGCAGCGCGGGCACCGTGGGCAACGAGGTCTGGATAGACTATTTCATAGCAGATGAAGGGGGCGATACGGAAGCCATTCGCCTGCAGCATGGCCTGGCCCGGCACCCCGGCGCTGAAGCTCGACATCGGCAGATCAAAAAAGGCGATCATTCCGCGTAACCAGGCTTCCAGCGGCACATACTCGCCGAAAGGCACGAGGCGCTGCTTGTGATAGAGGCCCTCGCCGGCGCCGAGGGCGATAATGCTGTTGTAGTAGTCGGAGCTGCCAGCCTCGCGCCAGGGGATACCGGTGATCAAGGTGGCCTCGTCCTGTCGTAGCCTCTCCGCGACCGGATCCAGATAGTCGCGCGACTGCTGATAGAAACGGGGCAGGGCGGACTCCGGCCAGAGAACGATATCGTGCCCGTACTGTGCCGGCAGGGCGCGATCGAACTGGCGCAGTATCTCCGGATACTGCTCTCGTCGCCACTTCAATTCCTGAGCTACGTTGGGCTGGTACAGGGCGACGCTTAAGGACTGCTCGGCACCGGGGGCCACCCACTCCACCGGTTTCAGCAGGCCGCCCCCGCCCCACATGCCGACCAGTAGGGTGGCATAGGTCAGCAGCGCCACCGGGCGAGGACTGCGCCAGGCCAGAAACAGGCAGGCGCCGCTGACCGCGCAGATGAACGACAGCCCATAGACACCGACAATCGGAGCCCACCCCGCCAGCCAGGTATCGATGTGAGCATAGCCCAGGTAGAGCCAGGGAAAGCCCGTCAGCAGCCAGCTACGCAGCCATTCAAACAGTACCCAGAGCGCCCCAAACCCGAGCAGCATGCCACCAGGGAGTGGTCGCACGTGACGCACGTAGGTCCAGGCAAACAGGCTGTGGAGCAGGGCGAGCCCGGCGCAGAACAGGACGGTCAGGAAGGCCGCCAGCGGAACGCTGGCATAGCCGTATACATGAATGCTGACATACACCCAGGATACGCCGCTGCCGAACATGCCGAGCCCGAACAGCCAGCCACGCCATAGCGCCTGGCGGGGTGCGCAGGTGCTGAGCAGGTAGCAGTAGAGCGCGCAGCTGGCGATACCCGCGGGCCAGATTCCGAATGGCGCCAGCGACAGGGTAACCAGTGCACCCGCAAGCGGCGTCAGCAGCAGCACCCACAGCGGGCGCAGGCCGGTGTGGGGCATGACTCAGGCTTCCAGCGGCCGCATGCGCAGGCTGTGGATCTTGCGCTGGTCGGCGTTGATCACCTTGAACTCAAACTTTTCGATCTGGGTGACTTCATTGCGTGCGGGCATATGCCCGAAGGCCTGAATCACAAGGCCGCCGATGGTGTCGAATTCCTCGTCGCTGAACTCGGTGCGGAAGTACTCGTTGAAGTCCTCGATGGGGGTCAGCGCCTTGATAAAGAAGTCGTCCTCGCTGATTTTGCGGATGAAGTTGTCTTCGTCGACATCCGTTTCATCCTCTATTTCACCGACGATTTCCTCCAGCACGTCCTCGATAGTCACCAAACCCGCCACCCCGCCATACTCGTCGATAACGATGGCCATGTGGTTGCGGTTTTCGCGGAATTCCCGCAGCAGCACGTTCAGGCGTTTGCTTTCGGGCACCACGACGGTCGGGCGCAGCAGGGACTGCATGCGGAATTCGCTGTGGTCCTTGTTCAGCAGTTCGGGCAGCAGATCCTTGGCCAGCAGTATGCCCTGGATGTCGTCCGGACTCTCACCCACCACGGGGTAGCGCGAGTGGGCCGTGCGGATAATCTGCGGCAGGATTTCTTCCAGGGTCGATTCCGCCTTGATCACCACCATCTGCGCCCGCGGGATCATGATATCCCGGGCCTGCATGTCGCTGACTTTCATCGCCCCTTCCATGATGCTGCGGGCGTCCTGGTCGATGACCTCGTTCTCCGCGGCTATGGCCAGCACACCTTCAAGGTCCTTGCGATTGTGGGGTTCGGAGGAGAACAGCAGGGCGATTTTCCCGAGCCAGGAGCGGTCTCCCGGCTCGTTGCCAAATCGGTCTTCGCTCATGGGGTGACGAGCTCCTCGTGGGCGTGGTCAGGGTAGGGGCAGGGGAATCCCAGCTGCGCCAGGACGGTGGTTTCGAGGGCTTCCATGGTCGCCGCGTCCGCTTCCTCGATATGATCGAACCCCAGCAGGTGCAGGCTGCCATGCACCGCCATATGGGCCCAGTGGGCCGCCAGCGGCTTGCCCTGCTCAGCAGCCTCGCGAGCCACGACCGGGGCGCAGATGACGATATCGCCGAGCAGTGGCAAGGCCAGTTCCGGGGGCAGCCCGGCGGGAAAGGAGAGCACGTTGGTGGGGCCGCTCTTGCCGCGGTAATCGCGGTTCAAGGCGGCCATTTCTGCCTCGCTCACCAGGCGCAGGCAAACTTCAGCGGTTGCCCCTGGCGTGCGATTGACCAGGGCGGCGCAGATCCAGCCCCGTAAGTCGTCTTCCTCAGGCACGGGTTCACTGCAGACGGTCTGAATGTCGACGTGAACGTTCATGGTCTGCTCTTGTCGAGCGGGGTCGCCTTTTCCTCGTGGGCGTCATAGGCCTCGACGATACGTTGCACCATCGGATGGCGCACGACATCCTTGTTCCCGAACCAGGTGAAACCAATGCCCTCGACGTCGGCGAGAATATTGCTGGCGTGGGTCAGGCCGGACGGGATCCCCTTGGGCAGGTCGATCTGGGTAGCGTCGCCGGTGATGACGGCGGTGGAGCCGAAACCAATCCGGGTCAGGAACATTTTCATCTGCTCGCGAGTGGTGTTCTGGGCTTCGTCGAGGATGATGAACGAGTTGTTCAGGGTGCGCCCGCGCATGAAAGCCAGCGGCGCGATCTCGATGACATTGCGCTCGATAAACTTGTTCACGGTCTCGAAGCCCAGCATTTCATAGAGGGCATCGTACAGCGGCCTGAGGTAGGGATCGATTTTCTGGCTGAGGTCGCCGGGCAGGAAGCCCAGCTTCTCCCCGGCCTCGACCGCGGGCCGCACCAGCAGGATGCGGCGCACCCGCTCCTCCAGCAGTGCCTCCACGGCGCAGGCCACGGCGAGGAAGGTCTTGCCGGTGCCCGCCGGACCGATGCCGAAGTTGATGTCGCACTGCTTGATGGTGCGCACATAGCCCTGCTGGTTCTTGCCGCGAGGCTTGACCGAGGTGCGCTTGGTGCGGATGACCTGGATGGCCTCGACCTGACCGCCGGCAGACTCCGCCATCAGGGTCTCCATGCCGGACTGCTGTAGCTGCAGGTGCAGGGACTCCGGGCTCAGGCCGACCCCCTGGCAGACTTCTTCGTAGAGGTGGCCAAGCAGATGGCTGCCGGCGGCGACGCTGGCGTCCGGGCCGTTTAGCTGGAACTGGTTGCCGCGGGCGGCGATGCTGATGCCGAGGCGGCTCTCGATCTGCCGCAGATGGCCGTCGAACTGCCCACAGAGCATGGCCAGGTGACGAGCGTCATTCGGTTCCAGGGTTAGGTTTACTTGTGTCGACGCAGGGGTCAGGGATTCGCTGTTCAATTCGCTCTTTGGCCGCAAGGGCATGTGGTTGAGGTTAAAAGGATATACCGCTTGGCGGGCTAGTCAACCGCGCGCTGCAGGGGCGCCGCGGTGAGTTGGCCCCGCAGGGAGTTCGGCAGTGCCGCCAGGATGTCCAGATCGACAAACTCACCGATCAGGCCGTGGTCGCCGCAGCTGAAGTTCACCACGCGGTTGTTCTCGGTACGGCCCTGCAACTGCCCCGGATCTTTCTTCGAGACCCCGGTCACCAGTACCGTCTGTACCGTGCCCACCATCTGCTGGCTGATGGCCTGTGCCTGGCGCAGGATGCGCGTCTGCAGAATCTGCAGACGCTGCTTCTTGACCTCCTCGTCGGTGTTGTCCGGCAGCTCGGCAGCCGGCGTGCCGGGCCGGGCGCTGTAGATAAAGCTGAAGGAGGTGTCGAAGCCGATCTCCTCGATCAGCTTCATGGTGGCAGCGAAATCCGCCTCGGTTTCGCCCGGAAAGCCGATGATGAAGTCCGAGGAAAGGCTTATGTCCGGGCGGATCCTGCGCAGGCGGCGAATCTTCGACTTGTACTCCAGTGCCGTGTGACCGCGTTTCATCGCCATCAGGATACGGTCGGAGCCACTCTGCACCGGCAGGTGCAGGTGGTCTACCAGCTGCGGGATCTCGGCGTAGGCGTCGATCAGCGCATCGCTGAACTCCACCGGGTGGGAGGTGGTATAGCGGATGCGGTCAATACCGGGTACACGGGCGACGAAGTGCAGCAATTCGGCGAAATCCACGATATCACCGAGATGGTTCGCGCCGCGATAGGCGTTGACGTTCTGCCCCAGCAGGTTGACCTCGCGTACCCCGCCGGCCGCGAGATGAGCGATTTCGGCGATCACGTCATCGACGGGCCGCGAGACCTCCTCACCGCGGGTGTAGGGCACCACACAGAAGGTACAGTATTTGCTGCAGCCCTCCATGATCGAGACAAAAGCGGTGGGACCGTCGACCTTCGGCTCCGGCAGGCGGTCGAACTTCTCGATTTCCGGGAAGCTGATGTCGACGACCAGGGTGCCGCCGGGACCCGTTTGCGCTTTGCGCTGTGCCATCATCTCGGGCAGCCGGTGCAGGGTCTGGGGGCCGAAGACCAGATCCACGTAAGGCGCGCGCTTGCCGATCTCCGCCCCTTCCTGACTGGCCACGCAGCCGCCCACCCCAATCACCAGATCGGGATTCTTCTGCTTCAAATGCTTCCAGCGGCCAAGCTGGTGGAACACCTTCTCCTGCGCCTTTTCCCTTATAGAACAGGTGTTTAGCAGCAATACATCGGCCTCCTCCGGATTCTCGGTGGGGACCAGATCATGGCTTTCCTGCAGCAGATCGCGCATGCGTGCAGAATCGTACTCATTCATCTGGCAGCCATGGGTCTTGATGTACAGCTTCTTGCTCACCGTGCCTCGTTGGCACCCGCGGGTACCGTGTTGCTGTGTCGTGGAAAAGGGGCGTGAATTATACAGAGTTGGCAGCCTGAAACCTAGCGGCATGGCGCGCAAGTAGTGGAATTCTGGCCCCATAGTGATACCATTGGCGCCCCTAAAATCCGGCGCACATCCATCGGGGCTGCCAGCCGGAGCGCCCCACGAGGACTTCATGGCCAGCCAACCCGTCTACAAGGTGATTTTCCACAACGCCAACCAGGTGTTCGAGGTGTTCGCGCGCCAGATCTACCAGAGCGACATGTGGGGCTTTATCGAGATCGAGGAGTTCGTTTTCGGCGAGCGCTCACAGATCCTGGTGGACCCCAGCGAGGAGAAATTGAAGTTGGAGTTCAATGGCGTCAAGCGCAGTTACATCCCGCTGCAGGCCATTATCCGCATCGACGAGGTGGACAAGGAAGGTACGGGCAAGATCTCGGAAACCGCACCAGGTACCCGCAGCAATGTCGCCAACTTTCCCCTGTCGGGCATGCAGCCTCAGCACAGCCAGGACGATTGACGCCCCGCCGAGCCCTCAGGCGTCGAGTTTTCGTTTTATCGAAGCGATCTTCACACACAGCGCGAAGACCTCAGCACAGGCCTGCACATCCTCCAGGGGAGGGAAGCTCGGTGACAGGCGGATATTGCTGTCTTCCGGGTCGCTGCCGTAGGGGAAGGTTGCCCCCGCCGGAGTCAGCTTGACCCCGACCCTGGCGGCCAGCTCAACAATTTCCGCTGCCAGCCCCGGCAGGGCGTCAAAACTGATGAAATAGCCGCCCCGGGGCTGCGTCCAGCTTCCCATGCCGGCACCCCCCAGTTCCCGCTCCAGGGTGTCCAGCACCGCTTCAAAGCGCGGGCGCAGCAGCGCGGCGTGCCGTTCCATGTGTGCGGCCATGGTGGCGCTGTCTTTCAGGAAGCGTACATGGCGCAGCTGGTTGATCTTGTCCGGGCCGATGGTCTGGAATGCAAGGTGGGCCTTGAGCGTGGACAGGTTACGCTCGCTGCTGCCGGCGAAGGCGACCCCGGCCCCGGCGAAGGTGACCTTGGAGGTAGAGCCGAACTGGAAGATGCCGTCCATGGTGTCGAACTGGCGAGCATAGTCGCTGATGCAGGGTAGCGGTGCCGCATCGTCGTATAGGGGGTGCATCGCGTAGGCGTTGTCCCACATGACAATGAACTCGCCAGAGGCGAGCTTGGGCAGCCGCGCCATGCGTTCCACCGTATTGCTGCTGTAGACACAGCCGCTAGGATTGGAAAAGCGTGGTACACACCAGATGCCCTTGATGTCCGGATCGGCGGCGACCAGGCTTTCAATCTGGTCCATGTCTGGCCCGGTCTCCAGCAGGCGCACCGGTATCATCTCAATGCCGAGATATTCACAGATGGAAAAGTGGCGATCGTAACCCGGCACCGGGCACAGGAACCTGACCTGCTCAGCGTTGGCCCAGGCCGTTTCCGCCCCGCGCAGACCCTCGCGCAGGGCGAAATCCATGACCTGGTACATGAGGGTCAGGCTGCTACTGCCGCCGACCATGGTTTCCTCTGGTGCAGTTCCGATGATGCTGCCGAACAGCGCTTTGGCTTCAGGCAGACCGTCGAGACCGCCGTAGTTGCGCGTGTCAGTGCCGTCAGAGGCGCGATAGTCGCCGTCGAGGATACCGTCAAGGGCATCCGACAGGGCCAGCTGCGCCGCGCCCGGTTTGCCGCGAGTCAGGTCCAGGCTCAGCCCCCTGGCCGCCAGCTGGTCGTACTGATCGTGTAAATCGGTGAGCTGTTTACGCAGCTCGGCCTCGGTTGCCTGTTCTATATGCACCTTGAGCTCCTGTGTGAGTGGCGGGGAACAGAATTTGAAGGGGAAATAAAGTATACCCGCTGCACCGGTGCCCTTGCTTGAAATTCTGCGCCCCGGGCCCATATCTGCCCAATCGATTTCAAATGTTCAACAGGTAGCCATGCATGAGTGACGGCCAGCAGTCCCAGGACAACAATTCCGGCAATCGCGCTGGTTCCCAGCGCACGCCAGCGGTTGCCGATGATGTCCTGCCCGAGACCCTGCACCTTATCCCCATCCCCCACCGCCCGTTTTTCCCCGGGCAAGTGCAGCCAGTGGCAATCAATCCCAAGGAGTGGGCATCCACCCTTGAGGCGGTCGCTGCCGAGGGTCACGCTCTGGTAGGCTTAAGCTATGTCGACCAGCAGGCAGCGGACAGCGTGGATCGGCGCCAGTTTCCCGATATCGGCTGCGTGGTGCGTCTGCACCGGCCACCGGGAGTGGATACCCCCGGCCATTTCCTCGCCCAGGGTATCAAGCGCTTCCGCATTGTGCGCTGGCTGACGGAGGCCGTTCCCTACCGGGTGCAGGTGGAATATCCCCGCAGCCAGGGTGATCGCGACAGCGATGAGGTCAAGGCCTATGGCATGGCCCTGATCAAGGAGATCAAGGAGCTGCTGCCCCTGAACCCGCTGTACAGCGAGGAACTCAAGCAGTACCTGTCCAACTTTAACCCCAACCAGCCCAGCCTGCTGGCGGATTTCTCCGCTGCTCTTACCACCGCCAAAGGGGACCAGCTACAGGAGATACTGGATACCCTGCCACTACTCGCGCGAATGGAAAAGGTGTTGGTGCTGTTGCGCCGGGAGCGGGAGGTCGCCGAGTTGCAGGGGCAGATCAGCAGCCAGGTCAATGAAAAAGTCTCCGAGCAGCAGCGCCAGTTCTTCCTGCGCGAGCAGATGAAGGTCATCCAGAAAGAGCTCGGTATTTCCAAAGACGACCGCAGTACAGATATTGAGTTGTTCGAAGAGCGCATGGCCCCCCTGGAGCCCACGGAAGCGGTGCAGAAGCGGATCGACGATGAATTGCACAAACTGTCGGTGCTGGAAACCGGGTCACCCGAGTACGGGGTGACCCGCAATTACCTGGACTGGGCAACCCAGGTTCCCTGGGGCGTGACCTCGGCGGACAAGCTGGACCTGAAGCATGCGCGCAAGGTGCTGAATGCGCACCACGACGGTCTCGACGACGTCAAGCAGCGGATCCTGGAATTCCTCGCGGTGGGGGCTTTCAAGGGCGAGATCGCCGGTTCAATTCTACTGTTGGTGGGGCCGCCCGGCGTCGGCAAGACCAGTATCGGGCGCTCGGTGGCAGATGCACTGGGGCGCGAATTCTACCGTTTCAGCCTCGGCGGCATGCGCGACGAAGCCGAGATCAAGGGCCACCGGCGCACCTATATCGGCGCCATGCCGGGCAAATTTGTCCAGGCCCTGAAAGAGGTCAAGGTATCCAACCCGGTCATCATGCTGGATGAAATCGACAAAATAGGCGCATCCTTCCAGGGCGACCCCGCGTCTGCCCTGCTGGAAGCACTGGACCCGGAACAGAACAGCGATTTTCTCGACCATTACCTGGATTTGCGGGTGGATCTCTCGCGCGTGTTGTTCATCTGCACGGCCAACCAGCTGGACAGCATTCCCGGCCCTTTACTCGACAGAATGGAGGTGCTGCGCCTGGCGGGCTATATCGCCGAGGAAAAACTCGTTATCGCCAAGAACCATCTCTGGCCGCGGCTGCTGGAGCGCCACGGCCTGCAGGACGAACAATTGAAGATCAACGATGCGGCGCTGAAATATGTGATCGAGAGCTACTGCCGCGAAGCCGGCGTCAGGAACCTCGAAAAGCAGCTGGCGCGGATTATCCGCAAGTCGATTGTCGAGCTGGTCGAGGGCCGCGAGGAGCGCATGCGGGTCGGCAAGAAGGATATCGAAGTACTGCTCGGCCAGCCCGTGTTCCACGCGGAGAAGCTACTGCGCGGCCCCGGCGTGGCCACCGGCCTGGCCTGGACCACCATGGGCGGTGCCACCCTGGCCATCGAGTGCTCCCAGGTACACACTCTCAATCGCGGTTTCAAACTCACTGGCCGCCTGGGCGACACCATGAAAGAGTCTGCCGAAATTGCCTATAGCTACGTCGTCGCCCACCTCAAGGACTATGGCTGCGACCTCGACTTCTTCGACACCAGCATGGTGCACCTGCACGTACCCGAGGGCGCCACGCCCAAGGACGGTCCCAGCGCCGGCATCACCATGGCCACCGCGCTGATCTCCCTGGCACGCAAGGAGCGCGTCAAGCGCCCCCTCGCCATGACCGGAGAACTCACCCTGACTGGCCAGGTCCTGCCGGTCGGCGGTATCCGCGAGAAAGTGATCGCGGCCAGGCGCATCAAGATACCGGAGCTGATCCTGCCCGCCGCCAATCGGCGCGACTTCGACGAGCTGCCGGATTATCTGCGTGAGGGGCTGGAAGTGCATTTTGCACGGACGTATCGGGAGGTGTTTGAGTTTGTGTTCCATGAGCATCGGCGGGAGAAGGCGTTGCACTGACGGTGCCTACTTCCGGTGCATTCTGGTGCCAATGGTCCCGGCAGCGGCAGGAACGCCTCCGGCCTGAATTGGTCACGATGCGAATTGCCTCCTGAAGTAACAACGAAATGCGATACTGAGCGTGACAGAGCTACGCTGGTGCTCGCGCCATAACCACAGCCCTCCGCGGCGCCGGATACCCCTCGATCGTGCGACCCGAATCCCCAGGGTCGAGGAAGTCCGCCAACGACTGAAATCGCATCCACTCCGTCGCCCGCTGCTCCTCGGTACTGGTCACTGACACGTCGACCAGCGCCTCGTTGACAAAGCCCAGTTTGCGCAACCACCCCAGCAGCGTATCGCAGCTGGGGAGAAACCAGACATTGCCCATGCGTGCGTAGCGGCCTTCCGGTACCAGGGTGGCGCCTGCGGGGCCATCGATGACCAGGGTTTCCAGCACCAGTTGGCCGCCGGGGCGCAGGCAGGCTTTCAGCTCCAGCAGGTGGTCCAGGGGCGAGCGGCGGTGGTAGAGAATGCCCATGGAAAACACGGAGTCGAAGGCGGCGAGTTTGGGCGGCAGGTGCTGAATACCGAGCGGCAGCACCCAGACGTCGGGCTGCTGCAGATATTTCTGCAGGGCCCAGTACTGGAGGACAAACAGGGGCGTGGGATCGATGCCGATGACTTCCGCGGCGCCGTCTCCGGCCATGCGCCAGCAGTGGTAGCCGCTGCCGCAGCCGACGTCGAGCACGCGGCGGCCGGCAAGCGGGTCGATGTGCTTCTGTAGACGGTCCCACTTCCAGTCGGAGCGCCACTCGGTGTCGATATGGATGCCGAACAGCTCGAACGGGCCTTTGCGCCAGGGATGCAGTCGCTGGAGGGTCTCCCGCAGTTCGGCTCGGGCGTTGGGTTTGAGGGGTGGGTCGCAGTCGGCGCCGACGTGGGCGCGGTCGAGGTGGATATTGCTGGAAACAATTGCGGGCAGCGCCTGCAGAGCTTCCAGCCAGCGCGGCAGATCGCCGTAGCGCTCCACCGCCAGGCCGCGGGCAATCTGGGTGGGCAGCAACTCCGCCCAGGACGCCAGCTCGGTGTCCTGCCAGCGCTGGATCAGGGGTTGGTAGTCGATCATTTCAGGGCAATGAGTGAGGCGAAGTTGAAGCACTGGAACCACACGTCGCAGCTGCCGAAGCCTGCGCCGCGGATGCGCTGCTTGTGCTCACTGAGTGTGTCCCGCAGCAGCACGTTCTCGATGGCGTTGCGCTTGCCGGCAATCTCCAGGTCGCTGTAGCCATTGGCGCGCTTGAATTCGTGGTGCAGGTCGATATTCAGGGCGTCGAGATGTGGATCCTCGAAAGTGACTTTTTCCGACAGCACCATGATGCCCCCGGGGCGCAGGCCGTCGTAGATGCGCTGGATGATCGCCTTGCGCTGCTCGCGGGCGATGAATTGCAGGGTGAAGTTGAGCACCACCACGGAGGCATCGTTGATAGTGACATCCTGCAGATCGGCGCAGACAAGTTCCACCGAAATGTCGTGGCTGTCGGTGTCGATGACGGTCCGGCAGCGCTCCAGCATGGGGGCGGAATTATCCACACCAATGATCAGGCAGTCCCGGTGCTGCACCTGCTGTCGCATGGCCAGGGTTGAGGCGCCGAGTGAGCAGCCGAGGTCATAGAGCCGGCTGCCCGGCGTAGCGAAGCGGCCCGCCAACAGTCCGGTCATGGCGACGATGGTGGTATAGCCCGGCACCGAGCGCTTGATCATGTCGGGAAAGACCTGCGCCACGCGGTCGTCAAACTGGAATGCCGCGGGTTCAGCTATTGTCTGGGTGTAAATCGTGTCGCGGTTGTCGGTCACAGCGGCGGTTTCGCGGGTGGCAGGGCTGGCGCGGCAGTTTATCATGGATGTACTCGCGCTCCGAATAGCGCACAATGTGGCCCGCTAAATTCCGCTGGAGCAGGCAAATGAAAGGCACCCACGAGTATGCGGGCGACCCCCGCAACGAACACATCCTGATCGACATCAACGGCGAGCTGTTTCCTCGCGCTGAGGCGCGGATTTCTGTATTCGACTCCGGTTTTATCCTCGGCGATGGTGTCTGGGAAGGTCTGCGGGTCGAGAACAACACGGTGCTGTTCCTGGAGCGCCACCTGGAACGCTTGTTCGAGGGTATGAAGACCCTGGATTTCCTGCCGGATTTCAGCCGTGAAGAACTCGCTGCGCGTTTCTACAGGCTGTTGGCGGCCAATGAGATGCGCGATGGCGTCCATATTCGCCTGATGGTGTCGCGCGGCGTCAAGGCCACTCCCTACCAGGACCCGCGCATGACCATCACGCCACCGACGGTGGTGATCATCCCGGAGTACAAGCAGGCGCTGCCGGAAGTCGTAGAGAAAGGCGTTCGCCTGTACACGGTGTATGTACGTCGAGGCTATTCCGACGTGCAGGACCCGACCCTGAATACCCACTCCAAGCTCAACTGCATCGGTGCCTGCATCCAGGCCGCCAAAGCCGGTGCCGACGAGGCGCTGATGCTGGATCCACACGGCTTCGTCGCCACCTGCAATTCCACCCATTTCTTCATTGTCCGCCGCGGCGAGATCTGGACCTCCACCGGCGATTATTGCCTCGACGGGATTACCCGCGGCAAGGTGCTGGAGATGGGGCGCGAAATGGGGCTCACGGTGCGAGAGAAAAATTTCACCCTTACCGATGTCTACAATGCCCAGGAGGCCTTCGTCACCGGCACCTTTGCCGGCCTGGTGCCAGTGACGGAGGTCGATGGTCGTGTGATTGGTGAAGGCGGTACCGAACGCCCGATGATCAAGCGTCTGCAGGACCAGTACCGGGCCACGGTGGCGCGCTACATCGACGGCCCCGGCAAGCAGCACCCGAGGACCTGAGCTATGTCTGTACTGCGTATTGCGATGTGGTCGGGCCCACGCAACATCAGCACCGCCCTGATGCGGGCATTCGAGAACCGGCCGGACTGCGCGGTCGTCGATGAACCCTTCTACGGTTATTACCTGAAGACCACCGGCCTTGAGCACCCCGCAGGCGCTGCGGTCATGGGCAGCATGAGCTGCGACTGGCGCGAGGTGGCGCGGCAGCTGTGTGAAGAGCTGCCGACAACGGCGAACGCCGCGACCTGTTCGCTGTTCTACCAGAAGCACATGACCCAGCATATTCTGCCGGCCATGGACATGGGCTGGACCGACAGCCTGCACAACTGCTTCCTGATCCGCGAGCCGCGGCGAATCATCGCTTCCTACGCCAGAGTGCGGCCGCAATTCGCGATCGAGGAACTGGGGTTTCCGCAGCAGTGGGCACTGTTCCAGCGGGTCGCTGAGCGGCTGGGAGAGGCGCCACCGGTGATTGACTCCGCCCGTACTCTGGGCGACCCCTCGGGTGTATTGCGCGCCCTGTGTGAACGCATGGGCATTCCCTTCAGCGAATCCATGCTGCACTGGCCCGCGGGGACCCGCGCCAGCGACGGTGTCTGGGCGCCGCACTGGTACGCGGCGGTAGAGCGCTCGACCGGTTTCCAGCCGGTCAACGAAGTGCCTCTCGACGAGGTGTCGGTGCCGCCGGGTTGCGAGGCGATGTGCGAAGAAGCGGAGGGGGTATACGCCCGCCTGCTGGAGCATGCGTTCTGACGGGACGAGGACTACGTTTTGAGCTGCAGCCAGAGCCACAGGATCAGGAGCGTGACAGCGACAGTGCCCAGCAGCCGCGAGTGCCGCTGCCACAGTTGCAGGGCCTGTTCCCCCGCCACCGCCACCAGCATCGCCAGGCCGAAGTAGCGCAGCCCCCGGGCCAGTATCGCGGCCAGCATGAACAACGTAAAGGGGTAGCCACTGGCGCCCGCGGCCAGCATCGCCAGCTGAAACGGCACCGGGACGAGTCCAATTGCCATAATCGCGGTAAACCCATCCTGCGCCATGCGCTGTTCAAACTCGCGGTAGGCGTCTTCGGTGCCGAAGAAATTGATGAGTGAATCACCCCAGGCATCCATCGCGAGCACACCGGTGTAATAGCCCAGTGCCGCGGCGGTAAGATTCCCGGCCAGCGCGACGCTGGCAATTTGCCACTTGCGGTGGGGATGGCACAGCATCCACGGCATCAGGATGACCTCGATCGGTATGGGCACGATCAGCGTTTCCAGCATGGAAGCACTGAACAACAGCCACAAGGCGTGCCGGGACTGATCCAGTCGGTTGAGCCAGGCCCGCGCGGAGATCAGCTCACCGGGGGACATTGACCTCCCTTGGGCTCACGTCGTTGCCAGTCAGCTTCATATTTGCGGCTGCAAATTGGACCCTTAAGGCGTGTTGCGCGCCCCGGAGCTTCGAGTGATGATTGTTGGAAGTCAGGATCCATCCAGCATCGCCGTGTATCGACGCTGCATCTCCACAGGATCCACCTTTTCAATTTCGTGGCCAAGCATCCACTCATGACCAAAAGGGTCGCGGATGTTGCATGAGCGCTCGCCATAGAACGCGTCCGATGGCTCTCGGATCATCACGGCACCCGCCCGGACCGCCCGGGCCGCAAGCTCATCGCAATTTTCACAGTGGAGGTGGATAGCCATTCCAGTCGCTCCGGGTGATTGTGGCCCAAGGCAGTTATACTCTGGAAATTCATCCGACAGCATCAGAACGGTGTTGCCCAGGTCAAGCTCCGCGTGCCCGATTCTTCCCGAAGGTTCAGTCAGCCGAAATTTCTCAGCGGCGCCGAACACATCTGTATAGAAAGCGATAGCAGCTTGAGCAGCATGGACCCGCAGGTAGGGAAAGACCTCGTGAACCTTGTTCACATTCGCACTGATGACAGTACTCCTCCTGCACTATGCCAACCAGTTTTCCAGCTTGAGCTGTGGAACGCGATTGAATTCCCGGGTGTTATTGGTGATCAGGATCAGGTCGAGTTCCACGGCGTGCGCAGCTATCCACAAATCGTTGCCACCGATGATGTCGCCCGCTTGCTCCAGGGCGCTGCGGATTGTTCCGTAGCACTCGCCGGTTGTGGCGGGCAGTGGTTGTACCGGTAAAAGCTCCACCAACTGGCCCAGGTTCGCGAGTGCGGCTGAAGCCTCGCGGCTCTTCAGGGCCCCGTTGTACAGTTCGCCGTAGGTTATGGTCGAAATGACCACCTCCCCCGGACGAAGCTCGCGAAAGCGTTGCTCGACCATTGGGGGGCGACGCTTGCGCAGATAAATGCAGGTGTCCGTATCCAGCATAAAGCGGGCTGGCATCAGTCAAAATCCCGTTCTTGCGGTAGGGGATCGTCCCGCCCTTCCGCCAT
>JBGTGB010000065.1:0-5566 GCA_041746975.1 Haliea sp.
GGTCATGCGCGCCTACAACGATCACCTGCAGGGAGACCTGGCCGGCACCGTGTGGGTCGCCAACTGCGACAGCTGGTATAAGAATGCCGCTGGCAAGGTGGTTAACAACTGGCCCCGGTCGACCCTCTACTACTGGTGGCAGATGCGTGCACCGGATTTCGCCGACTTCGATATGCACTGACGGCCGCCCGGCGGTGTTCAGCTGTCTTGGCGAAAGGGCAGCAGGGTGGCCGCTTCCTGCCTGTAGGCCTCGATATGGGGCCGCTCGCGGCGGGTGAAATCGGCAACCGCCGCCGCCAGCTGCGGATCCGCAATCCAGTGGTTGGAGTAGGTCTGCACCGGGCGGAAGCCGCGCTGGATCTTGTGCTCGCCCTGGGCGCCCGGGTCAAAGCGCTGCAGGCCCTCGCGGATGCAGTACTCGATTCCCTGGTAGTAGCAGGCCTCGAAGTGCAGGCAGTCGAAATCCTCGATACAGCCCCAGTAGCGTCCAAACAGGGTGTTCTCGGAGCGAAAGTAGAGCGCGGCCGCTACCGCCCGTCCCGCGTGCTCCGCAACCACCATGATGACCTGTTCCCCCAGTGAAGGTGCAGTCTGCAGGAAGAAATCACGGGTCAGATAGCCGCCATGGCCGCTGCGCCGGGCATAGGTTAGCTGGTAGAAACGGTGAAACTGCTGCCAGTATGCCTGAGTGATCTCGGCGCCGCGCAGGAGTTGCAGCTGCAGACCCTGTTGGTTCACCCGCTCCCGCTCCCGGCGCAGGTTCTTGCGCTTGCGGCTGGCGAAGGTACCGAGGAAGTCGTCAAAGCTGCTGAAGCCCTCATTGAACCAGTGGAACTGGGTGGTCATGCGTTGGGGCAGACCGGCGGCAAGCAGGTCGGCGGAGGTGTCCTCATCCGGGAACAGCAGGTGCCAGGAGGAAATACCCCGGGCCGCAGCGAAACTGCGGATGGCGGCCAGGGCGGAGTTCCACAGGGCGCTGCTATCGAGGCCGGCGGCAATGCACAGGCGCGGCCCGGTGGCGGGGGTAAAGGGAATCGCCGAAACCAGCTTGGGGTAATAGCTCAAGCCGCTGCGCTGCCAGGCATCGGCCCAGGACCAGTCGAAAACATACTCGCCATAGGAGTGGGATTTCAGGTACAGCGGCAGCAGCGCGACCAGTCTGCCGTTCTGGCGCAGCAGGAGGTGGCAGGGCTGCCAACCGGTCGCAGCGGTGGTACAAGCGGTTTCCTCCATGCCCAGCAGAAAGGCGTGGCGCAGAAACGGGTAATCTGTGGCGGCAACTGCATCCCATTCGGCGGCGCTGACCGCGGCGAGGGAATCGATAAATTCGGCGACAGGCGCGCCCGCGGTATCGGTTACGGCCATGGGCCTGTCAGTGACCGTTGAAGCCGTAGTGCAGGGCTATACCCATAAAGATCACCAGTCCCACCCAGTTGTTGTGGCGGAACGCCCTGAAGCAGGCGTCCCGGTCGCGGCTGCGTATCAGGTACTGGTGATAACCGAACAGCAGCGCCACTGCAACCAGACTGAGGTAATAGATCCCGCCCAGGCCGAAGCGCTGGCCGGCGAGGAACAGGGCCAGCAGGCACAGCAGCTGCAGCGCGCCGAGTACCGGGCGGTCGGCTTCGCCGAAAAGTATGGCGGTGGACTTGATGCCTACCCGGAGGTCGTCGTCCCGGTCCACCATCGCATACTGGGTGTCAAAGACCATGGTCCACAGCAGATTGGCGAGATACAGCAACCAGAGCGCACTGGGCAGTTCACCCAGCTGGGCGGCAAAAGCCATGGGTATCGCCCAGGAAAACGCCGCCCCCAGGACCACCTGCGGCCAGTAGGTAAAACGCTTCATGAACGGGTAGGTCGAGGCCAGCAAGAGGCCCCCCACGGACAACAGTATGGTCAAAGTATTGGTTAGCAGTACGAGGCCAAAAGCCGCCATGCACAGCACCACGAACAGCGTGCGGGCCTGGGTGACTGTCACCTCGCCGGTCACCAGCGGGCGGGTCCGGGTGCGCTCGACGGCGCCGTCCCAATGCCGGTCTGCAAGGTCATTGACGATGCAGCCGGCGGAACGCATCAGGAAAGTCCCGAGCACAAAAATCAGCAGCAGCTTTGCATCCGGCAAGCCACCGGCTGCAATCCACAGGGCCCACAGGGTTGGCCATAGCAGCAGCAGGGCGCCGATGGGCTTGTCGAAGCGAATGAGGCGCAGCAGGGCGGAGATGGTGACGCGTTGACGCATGAGCAGGAGCGGTCAGGGAACAAGGTGCAAGCTTACTGCTTTATGCCACCGATTGCAGCGCTAACCTTGCCGCGCTGGCTGCGGTGCAGGGGCAGCATTGCGTCCCAGGGCGTAAAGCCCTGCAGGAATACTTCGCTGACCAACAGACGTTTGCCACCGATATCGAAGCAGGAGCGTCGCGCCCAGGCATCCTCCTGCTGGCTTACCCAAGTCGCCATATAGGCACTGTCGCCGGCGATGCGGGCCAGCTCGAAGGGGCTGCGTTGCATGGCGGGATAGCGGAACAGTATGGCGCCAAGCGAGCGGTTCTGCAGCTTGCGCAGGTGCGCCAGTTCACCGCTCAGGCTGCTGATCGGAAACACACTGCGGGCAAACACCACGGCGCGGTGATCAAGGCGCAGCAGCACTTCCCGCACCAGCGCGCGCTGCCGTGGCGGCACCTGCAGCAGCGTTTGCTCCGAGGGCAGCGGCACCTGCCAGCCCTGGTACAGGCGACGAACACTGAAGGTGCCGGCATCCATGGCAATCAGGCGGGCGGTCAGCGAATCGTTGTCCAGCAGCCAGCGACGGCAGGCCGCAGGCAGCTCAAGGGCGGTAAACTGTTGCTCGGGGCGCCAGCGGGGGTCGCGGTCGCCGCTTGCCGGCGGGTTGGCGGGCACAAGGCGGGTCTCTCGGACTGTTCAAAGGCGGGAGCATGCGCCAGGACCCGCCTCCTTGCAAGGGCTCGGTGGGTGGGAGTTAACCCACCAACCGGGCCTTCGTCCACTCCGCACCGCGGCTGCTGACCAGATACAGACAGGGAATGACCAGCAGCCTGTTCTGAGCGTGGCGAAATGGGGCTTTTTACTCTAGCAGCTGCGGCGCGGTGCAACTATCGCGCTCAAATCTGTTGTCCTGGACCCAAGGTGTACGTTGCACCCTTTGCCCCTGGTCGCTGGATGGAATCCTGCCATTTGACTACAGTAGGCTAGACCACGATGTGCGCCGGCTGGTTCCCGGCGTTTCCGAACGTCTGCTGGACAGGGAGAGAAGCGATGCGCTTGATTGCTGTGTTGGTAACGCTACTGATCGTGGGCCTGCTGGCCCAGAGGCAATTGGGCGGCGGGAATACCGAGTACCCGGACGCCGCCGTGGAGAGCTCGCGCGAGGGAGCTCCCAGAGTGCCGACCAGTCCGGGGCAGGTGCAGTCGTTTGAACAGCAGATCAACGAATACGTGGGCGACGAAGCTGCCCGCAGAGCCAGGGAAATGGAGGCGGCCGAGAGGCACTGATGGATACCCCGTCAGGTCCGGTCATCATTGAGGTAGCCATCAACGGCGTGACCACCAGGGAACAGAATCCCCGGGTCCCTATCACCCCCGGGGAGATCAGCCGCGACGCCCTCGCCTGCATCGAGGCGGGAGCGGCAGTGGTCCACAACCACAGCACGGTATTTGGCCAGGGCCCAGAGGCCTCGGCAGATGCCTATCAGGCGGGCTGGGCAGCAGTCTACGCCGCGCGCCCCGACGCGCTGATCTACCCGACGGTGGACTACGATGAGAATGGGGTAAGCTATGAGCACCTGGCCGTGCTGGCCAGTCGCGGCATGCTCCGGATCGGCATCTGTGACCCGGGTTCCATAAATCTCGGCGGCATGGGCGAGAACGGGCCCCAGGGCATAGTCTACGCCAACAGCTACGAAGTCATTGGCAGGGCGCTGGATATTCACGCGCAGCATCAGCTGGGCCCGAGTTTCGCTATTTACGAGCCCGGCTTTCTGCGCACGGTGCTGGCCTTTCGCAACAAGGGGCGAGTGCCCCCTGGCGCCATGCTCAAGTTCTATTTTTCTACCGAACACGGTCTGTTCGGCGCGCCTTTCGGGATGCCGCCAACCGTGAAGGCATTGGAAATGTATCTCGATATCCTCGGAGACTGCCCTATCCCGTGGGCAGTATCCGTGGTCGGCGGCGACGTGGGGCGCACGGAAGTGGCGGCCGCCGCCCTGGAGCTGGGCGGTCACCTGCATGTGGGCCTGGAGTTTTTTCAGGGAGATCGCCAGCCCTCAAATGTGGAGCTGGTGCGGGAAGCCGTGGTCCTGTGCCAGAAAAGTGGCCGCCCCGTGGCGACGCCGGCTGAGGCCGCGGAGATTCTGGGATTGCCCTAGCCGCGCCTCAGTTGTCCGGGCGGTACTCCAGGGCACCGGCCAGGCCGGGTACCGGCACCCAGGTGTCGGCGCTGCCGTCGATGGGCGTGACCGTGACATAACCCTGGTCGAACAGGTGGGCATCGTCGCCCGGCTGGCCATGGCCACCGACCAGCGCATCAATCAGCAGTTCGCCACCGTCCTCATCAAAGGGCCGCTCGCCCACCCGCCAGTGCATGTCCAGATGACTGGCGGTGGACAGGGGCGCCAGGCGCAGGCCGCGTTCTGGCTGCCAGCCTGCCGGCACATTGACGTTCAGCGCGAGCCCATTGGGCAGTAGCTGCCCGGGACTGGCCAGTTCAAGCTGCTCCAGCATGGCGGCAAGCAGTTTCGCCGCCGGCCCGAAGGTAGCCATGGTGGAGGGGAAGCGGTGAGGCTTGGCGTCCACCTCATCCAAGCGTATGCCGACGCTGATGGCAATGGCGGGGTAGCCGAGGAAGGCCGCCTGCAGCGCAGCATTTACCGTGCCGGACTGATGGGCGGCGGCCCGCGCCAGGTTCTGGCCGAAGTTGCTGCCGCTGATCACGACATCCGGCGGTGTATCGCGCAGAATGACCTGCAGGCCGGCACGGACGGAATCGGTGGGAGTGCCGGCAACCGCCCACATATTGTCGCCCACGCGGTTCACGGCGACGTAGCCTCCCACATCGGTATTCATGGCACCGCCGCGGCCGCTCTGGTCGGACGCCGGGGCTACCAGGGTTACCTGGTGTCCGGCCGCGGTCAGGGTCTTGAACACGCTCTGGATACCGGGGGCCTGCCAGCCGTCGTCATTGGTGAGCAGGATGTTCAGCGCTAACGCCGGGCCGGCTGCCAGAGGGGCCAGGAGCAGGAAAAGCAGTCTTGTCATGTCAGGATCCTTGCGCAGTCAGTGAAAGAATAGTGTATCTGCCGCTTGACGGGCCTGCAGCCTGGTTGTGTCACAAAGCGCCCCTCGATTCGCCCGCATGCGACGGGGTTGAACCAGCTCCCGGTTCCGACATCTCCTCTGCTGCAAAGCGCTGTTAGTGACACATAATCTGTCCGGTCTTATAGCACATAAACTGTCCGGTTCTACCCAGCGAAGGAATGAGCTGCATGAACCGGTCACACGTGCTACAGGAGATACGGATGATGCGCTTCGAAGAAGCTTATACGAGTTG
>JBGTGB010000066.1:0-5972 GCA_041746975.1 Haliea sp.
CTATATAGATGGGCTGCAGTTCCACGAACAGGCCAAAGCTGGTGACTGCGGCGATGATGCCGTCATACTCATCGCCCACATGGTCCTGCAGGAACTCGCACTTGAGCCAGGACTCCACGTCGCGGGTGGCATCATCCGCGCGGCGCTCGGACATGGAGCAGTGCAAACCGTAGGCCACCATGTCGCGTTCGTCGTAGGGGAATATATCCTCCTTTTGCATAAGCGGCGCACCGCGCTGGCGCACCACCGTCTTGGTACGCACCTTGGAGCGAATGATGTGGCGGATACCCCGGTGCACCAGCAGGTCCGCATAGCGCCGGATCGGCGATGTGAAATGGGCGTAGGCTGGGTAGTGCAGGCCGAAGTGACCCTCGTTCTCCGGCTGGTACACGGCCTGGCGCAGAGAGCGCAGCAGCATGGTCTGGATGACGTTGGTATCGTCGCGGGACTGCACCTCATTCAGCAATTTACCGTAGTGGGACGGAGTCGGCTTGTCGCCGCCGCGCAGGTCCAGACCCAGTTCGCCCAGGAAGGCGCGCAGGTTCTCCAGCTTCTCCGGAGTCGGCCCCTCATGCACCCGGTACAGCACCGGCAACTTGTGCTCCTCATAAAAGCGCGCCGCCGCCACGTTGGCGCAGAGCATGCACTCTTCGATCAGCTTGTGGGCGTCATTGCGCACCACCGGGACGATGGCGTCGATCTTGCGCTGCTCGTTGAACAGGATACGCGTTTCAGTAGTCTCGAAGTCGATCGCGCCGCGGTCACCCCGGGCACTGCGCAGCACCTTGTACAGGGACTGCAGCCGCTTCAGGTCCTTGATCAGGCTCTTGCTGATCTCCGGGTGGCTGCCCTGCTCCAGCGCTGCGCCAACCTGGTTGTAGGTCAGGCGCGCGTGCGAGTGGATTACCGCCTCGAAGAAGCGGAAGCCGGTCAGCTTGCCGGCGCCGCTGAGCTCCATTTCACAGACCATGGCCAGGCGATCGACCTCGGGTTTCAGCGAGCACAGGCCATTGGACAATGCTTCCGGCAGCATCGGCACGACCTGTTCCGGGAAGTACACCGAGTTGCCGCGCACGGCAGCTTCCTCGTCCAGCGCCGAGCCGGGCTGCACGTAGTGCGAGACATCGGCAATCGCTACCCACAGGCGCCAGCCGCGCAGGCGCTTCTCGCAGTACACCGCGTCGTCGAAGTCGCGGGCGTCTTCGCCATCAATGGTGACGAAAGGCAGCTTGCGCAGGTCGGCGCGGAATTGCTTGTCCTCCTCAAGCGGCTCCGCCTCCAGGGAACCCGCCTCACGCAGGACCTCTTCCGGCCATTCGTGGGGGATGTTGTGGGAGCGGATCGCGACATCGATCTCCAGACCCGGGTCCAGATGGTCACCCAGCACCTCGACGATACTACCCTTGGCACCGAGATTGCGGGTCGGGTAGTCGGTGATCTCGGCGGTGACAATCTGCCCCGACTTCGCGCCGCCCTTCAATTTCGGCGGGATCAGAATGCGATGGTTGACACGGCTGTTGTCCGGCACCACAAAGCCAATGCCGCTCTCTTCTTCATAGCGGCCGACTATGCGACTGGTACCGCGGTGCAGGACTTCAACCACCCTGCCTTCCGGCCGTCCGCGCCGGTCCAGGCCGATGACTGTTGCGAGTACTTCGTCGCCATCGAAGACAAACTGCATCTGCCGCGAACTCAGGTAGAGGTCATCACCCTGCTCCAGCGGAATGGCGAAGCCGTAGCCGTCGCGGTGGCCCTGCACCCGGCAGCGAATCAGGTTCATCTTGTCCACCAGGCCGTAGGCGCCGCGGCGGTTGACCATCAGCTGGCCATCGCGCTCCATCGCCCGCAGGCGCTTGCGCAATGCTTCAACCGAGTCTTCGTCCTCCAGCAGGAGCTGCTTGGCGATCTGGGCGTGGCTGAGCGGCTTGTCCGCTTCGGTCAGCAGCTCGAGGATGGCCTCGCGGCTGGGGATGGGGTTGTCATAACGTGCAGCTTCGCGCTCGGCATGGGGGTCGGCAATCTTGCCTTTTTTGGTCATATTGAGGGAGGTTTCCTTGTCCGTTTTGTCTCTGTCAAATTTTACTGGCCGACAGTATACGCGAGGATTGACAAAGCTGCCCGGGAAAAGTAAAGTGCGCGCCCTCGGGTCAGGCGACACCTTGAACGCGAGCCCAGGTGGTGAAATTGGTAGACACGCTAGCTTCAGGTGCTAGTGCTCGAAAGGGCGTGGAGGTTCAAGTCCTCTCCTGGGCACCATCAGGTCAATAAAATCAATAAGTTAAGTCAAAATAGCGCTATTACCCAACAAAAAACCACCAATAGGTCTTACTTTTGGCCGGCCCATAAAAACGGCTTGCCAAGATTGCTGCAATCCTCCCTGGCAGCCTGTCGGCTCCCCGCTTTCGAATCTGGGCAATTTGCCTAAAATATTAGGCTTTATGTGCCTGAGTGACTGATTTGGCTGGCAAGATGATTTTTAGCGCTTGCTGCTCATTGAGCGCAGGCCTATTATAATAGGCATTAAATTCAAAAGCGCCTATTTTAATGAGCAAATTTGAAGTTCCCATACAAGTCACCGAACAGGTTGCGCAGCTCGGCCAGCGCATCCGGATCGCGCGCATCCGGCGCGGCTGGTCCGTGGCTGACCTGGCGAGCAAGGCGGGCATTAACCGCAACACCCTGACTGCACTGGAATTGGGCAAGCCCGGTACGGCTGTAGGGGTATGCTTCACGGTGCTATGGGCTCTGGGACTGGAGCGGACGCTGGACGGTGTGGCCGATCCCGACGCCGATCTGCATGGCAAGGCGCTCGAAGCCGCAAAGCGCCCGTCCCGTGCCGGCAGACCACGCAAGGCTAGTGACGACTATGACTTCTGAGCGGGAGGCCTACGTCTACATCCAGCTTCCCGGCGCGCTGGAACCGGTTCCGGCGGCGTTGCTGCGCGTGCGGACCTTGCCGGATGGTACTCAGATTGGGCGCTTCCGGTATGGCGATCGTTACCTTGCGAGGCTGGATGCGGTGGCACTGGATCCGTTCCGGTTGCCCCTGGCCAGGGAACTGTTCGAGTTCACCCAGCTCAAGGGCATCCCGGGGGCGGTCCGCGATGCCGCTCCGGACGCCTGGGGCCGCCGCGTCATCGAACACAAGCTGGAGCGAGGTCCGGTCGACCTCCAGGAGATCGACTACCTGCTTAATGGCCCCCAGGACGGAGCCGGGTATTTGAGCTTTGGACTCAAGGCCGAGCCGCCGGCGCCCAAGCGAACCTACAACCGGACGCATCAGCTGGGCAACCTGATCGCCGCGGCCCAGGGCATCGAAGCAGGCGAGCGCGTGGCCCCGCACCTGCTGGAACAGATTGATCCTGGCACCAGCATGGGCGGTGCACGCCCAAAAGCAACGATCGAAGATGATCAGCGCCTGTGGCTGGGCAAGTTTCCGGCCAGGGACGACCGCTGCAACCTGCAGCGGATCGAGTTTGCAACGCTCGATCTGGCCAGGCGATGTGGTTTGAACGTTGTCCAAGCGCGGCTGGAGTCCGTTGGCATTGGCGATGTGCTGATGCTGCAGCGTTTCGACCGAGAACACACCGAGGGCGGCTACCTTCGCTTCGGCCTGGTCAGTGGCCTGACCGTGCTCGACTGCGGCGACAGTCATCTGGACCGGTACCGCTGGTCCTACCCCTTGCTGGCGGAGAACCTGCGGCGGTGGTCCGACAGGCCCGAAGCCGATTGCGCCGAACTGTTCCGCAGGATGGTCTTCAACGCGGCCGTGACCAACAACGACGATCATCCGCGCAACCATGCCCTGCTGCGTAGACAGAAAGGCTGGCGCCTCTCGCCCGCCTATGACCTGGTGCCCGCACCCGTGATCAGCCTCGAACGACGTGACCTCGCGTTGCTCGTGGGTCGCTACGGTCGCACAGCCAGCATCTACAATTTACTCTCCCAGGCGGGGCGGTTTGGTCTGTCCATGGAAGAGGCGCGCCATCAGATCGAACAAATCGTCGCGGTTGTCCGGCAATGGCGCGACAGCTTCTTCGCCTGTGCTGTGTCAGCGAAAGACATCGAATACATTGCGCCCGCGATCCTGCCAGAGTGTTTCTTTTTTGAAGGAAAGCCTGATGCTTGAGCGCAGGGTCCGCTCCCGGTTGTGGCCGGTGGCGTAACTGCCATCGTGGTTGCTGCTAACCTGAAAGCGCCTGTAAACAGGCTACACAACCGATCTCCTGGGGGAGATCGCTGTTGTGTATACACACGTGGCCCCACGGGGCCGACTGGGCACCATCCCAAACTCTTTGAATCCCTGGGCTTTTCTGACAGAGCTGGCTCTACCCACTACCTGTTACCCATCAGGAAGTCATTGATGGCGATGCCAATGCCGAGGCGATTCACCTTCTGGTCGTAATCGATCAGGCTCTCGCCGTAGCCGTACCACCACTCGGTGTAGATACGCAGTTCCGGCGTAATCTGACGGCTCCAGGTCAGCTCCAATCCGGCCTTCTCCTCGCCGGGACGGACCATGGCTGAGAAGGTGTTCTTGTTCGGCGCCCAGACTGCGCGTACGTCACCGTAGCCGTAGTAGTCCTCGGTGTTAGGATTGTCGTCGTCTTCATTGTCTTCAGGGATGCGGTACCAGGCGCGCACCAGGAAGGCGAGATCACCGTAGTCCAGGGCAGCGCGCGCCATTACGCGATTCCAGCTGCGCGACAGCAGGTCCGAGCGACCATTGGATTCGTGCACGAGCGCCAGATCCGCGGCTGCCAGTTTGCCGTCGAAGGGCAGGTCGAGGTCCATGTTGCGGCGCAGGAAGAGCTCGGGCTCGTAGTTGGTCTCCCGAAACGGCGCCGAGGTGAGGCCCTCGTCAGAAAACAGCTGCCACCAGCTGGTCTGCGTGTAGCCGGCGTACACGTCCATGCCGGAGCCAAGCATGTCACGCCATACCGGCACCTTGAAGCTGACCTGGTACTTCATCTCCTCCGATTCGAGCTGAAAATCCGAAGGCAGGTTGGCGTAGGGGGGTTCCGAGGCATCGAACTCGGTATTGTTAGTGTACATGATGTAGTTCGGCTGGTAGGTGGAGATCGCGTAGTCGCGCGCCCCGCTGGCGTAATCTGAACGCATCCGCGCCTGCAGCTCGGTCTCCGGTGCGCTGGGTGCGGCGGCCACGTCGGTCGTACTGATCCCACCGTCAGCGGCGCTGGCGCAGGCCGCGCGGATCGACTCCACCGTGCGTGTCCCCTCACTGGCCATCACGGCCTGCAGAACGCAGTCCTCGTAAGCCTTATCGGCGGCCGCGGCCAGCCCGGAGGCGAACATGACGGACAGCGCCAGGCCGGTTCGGGAGCAAACATGCAATGTCATGGAGGTGTTTCCTTACAGCACACTGCGCGAAGTCGTCGCGCGCGAGAGCCGGTGCTCGCCGACCGTCGGGTCGGCACCCGACCCTGAGAGTAGTTTTTTTCAGAGTAGCATGCCTCGGGCGTGGCGATGAATGTTTTGCCCATCCGAGGTCAGATTCCGGCACAAGTATGAGGCGGATTAACGGTATGCTGCGAGTAAATCGAGCGTCAACCGGATCCTGAAGGCTGCGGATCTCATCACGAGCCCGGCATATCTGTCGGGCGAGTTCCGCGAGCACCTGGTCGAGCGCAAGATGGCGCACAGCGGTGGCGCTACGTACCACCCTCAGACCCAGGGATAGATCGAGCGCTATAAAATTGGTACAAAACCTGGTCAAACTGCAGCAATTCTACTTCTCCTGGGAGTTGGAGGCGGCTTAGGCCGGAAACAAAAACTGTCTCTTGGCGAAGAGCGATTGTTGTCTGAAATATCTGTTAGTGACACATAATCTGTCCGGTCTTATAGCACATAAACTGTCCGGTTCTACCCAGCGAAGGAATGAGCTGCATGAACCGGTCACACGTGCTACAGGAGATACGGATGATGCGCTTCGAAGAAGCTTATACGAGTTG
>JBGTGB010000067.1:0-6055 GCA_041746975.1 Haliea sp.
CAACTCGTATAAGCTTCTTCGAAGCGCATCATCCGTATCTCCTGTAGCACGTGTGACCGGTTCATGCAGCTCATTCCTTCGCTGGGTAGAACCGGACAGTTTATGTGCTATAAGACCGGACAGATTATGTGTCACTAACACCAATCCTGACAGGGCCGATGTTTTCGGCTACGATAGCCGGCTCATTCATTGCCCTCAAAGATGTTGCCCCGCGATGCTCAACCCGGACTCACTTGCCCAGCTGAAGGGCCTTAAATCCCAGATGGAGGCCGAGAAAGAGCGGGCCGAAGCGGTGATCAAAGGCACCCAGTCCCGCTACGGCTTCGCCGTACTTGAGGACGGCAGGGAAGTCTTCATACCGCCGGACGAGATGCTCAAGGTGTTCCCTGACGACAGGGTATGGGTTTGCGTCCGCCCCTCCGGTGACAACAAGACCATTGCCGACATTGAAAAGCTGATCGACAGTCCTCTCGGTGAGTTCAGCGGCCGCTGCGTACGCAAGGGCAATGCCCTCTTTGTGCATCCGGACCTGCCCCAGCTCAAGCGTTGGCTATTCATCCCCCCCCACGCCCGCAACGGGGTACGCGAGGGCGACTACGTGCGCTGCGCAATCCTCCGCCACCCCATCCGCGACGGCAAGCCCCAGGCCAAGATCCTTCAGGTGCTGGGGAATGACGACACCCCCGGGATCGAGAATCTGTACTGCATGGCCAAGTACCGACTGACCCCGACCTGGAGCGCACCGGCCCTGAAGGACATGGAGAAGCAGCTGGCTGAATGCCGGCCGCTGGCTACCGAGCGGCGGCGGGATCTCACTGACCTCGAGTTCATTTCCATCGACGCTGCCAAGACCCAGGACATTGACGATGCCCTGTATGCGGACATCAGCAGCGACGGCTGGACCCTCTTCGTGGCCATCGCCGATCCCACCGCCTGGATCCCGGTCGGGTCCAGCCTGCAGCAGGACATTGCTGCTCGCGCCACCTCGGTCTACTTCCACGGCGATGTGCTGCCGATGCTGCCGGAACAGATGGCCCAGGACAGCTGCGCCCTGTCGGAAGGCAATGATCGTGCCTCCCTGGTCTGCAAGATTGCGGTCAGCGACAGCGGCGACGTCGGCAATTTCGAGTTTATCGAAGCTACCGTGCGCTCCCGGGGCAAGCTGTCCTATTTCGCAGTCGATCGCTACCTGAACGGGCACGGCGATGATCTGATGAGCCACGCCACGCCGCTGGAGGCGTTGTACCAGGTCTATCGGGCCCTGCGCGGTCGCCGCGAGGCGGACGAACTGGTGATGGAGGATCGCCGCGAATACCGCTGGCTGCTCAACGACCGCAAACAGATTGAATCCATCGAGCCCCACGACAAACTGCTGTCACAGAAACTGGTGGAAGAGTGCATGATCGCCGCCAACCGTTGTGCCGCCCGCTTTCTGGCCGAGCGCAAGGCCAGCGGCCCCTTTGTCACGCATCCTGGATTCCGCGCCGACCGCATCGACGAGTGCCGCAAGTTCCTGGCCCTGCACGCTCCCGAAGCCGGGGAACTGGACCCGGCCAGCCGCGAGGGTTACCGGGACATCATGCGCCACCTGGCGGGCAGCGCCAATAGCCTACCCTTGCGGGCCATGATCAACCGCCTGCTGACCCGGGCCGAATTGTCGTTAAAAGCAGGGCCGCACATGGGCATGGCGCTGGAGTGCTACACCAATTGCACTTCGCCACTGCGCAAGTACGTCGATTTCCTGGTACACCTGCAAATCAAGGCCGCGCTGCATGGCAAACAACCGGACCAGGTGACCCGGGAACAGCTGGCGGCCCTGAAGGAGCGCCTGGCCAATGCCCGTGCCGCAACCCGCGAAGCAGAGCGCTGGCTGGCGAGCAGATACCTCGTGCGCCAGGCATCGGCGCAGCAGGCCGGCTTCAGCGGGCGCATCATCCACGTCAACAGTTCCGGCTTCAGCGTGCGCCTGACAGACTGCGGCCTCGAGGGTTTCGTCGATTTGCGCAAGGATCCTGAAAAATTCAGCTACGACAAGTGGACCGCCAGCCTGACCAGCACCACACGTTGGTTCCAGTTGGAGCAGCTGGTGGGGCTGGATTTCACGGGCGTTGATAACGAGGACACCTACCAGGCCCTATTTCGCCCGCGCCCCGAGAGCGGCCTGAAAGCGCCCCGCCCAGCGGAGCCGTAACGGCCACCTGGGGAACACTAGCCTAGAAGCTGGCGTTGCCGGGAGTGCGGGGAAAGGGAATGGCGTCGCGCACGTTCTCCATCCCGGTGACGTAGTTGAGCAGACGCTCGAAGCCGAGGCCGAAACCAGCGTGGGGCACGGTGCCGTAGCGGCGCAGATCCCGATACCACCACAGCTCCTCGCGCAGATGGGCGTCCATGCGCGCGTCCAGAACGTCCAGGCGTTCCTCCCGTTGGCTGCCGCCAATGATTTCGCCAATACCCGGCGCCAGTACGTCCATCGCCGCCACGGTGCGCTCATCGTCATTCAGCCGCATGTAGAAGGCCTTGATCTCCCTTGGGTAATTCATCACTACCACCGGCCGCCCGACATGGGTTTCCGCGAGGTAGCGCTCATGTTCGGACGCCAGGTCAACGCCCCAGTTCACCGGGAACTCGAAGGCCTTGCCACAGTTTTCGAGAATGCGAATCGCCTCGCTGTAATCAAGGCGCTCGAAAGGGCTGTCGATGACCGTGCGCAGCCGCTCGATCACCGTGCCGTCCACCCGCTGCTGGAAAAAAGCCATGTCATCCTCGCGCTCCTCCAGCACCCGCGTAAAAAGGTGCTTGAGGAGAGCTTCGGCGAGGTCGGCATTGGCGTTGAGATCGGCAAAGGCGATCTCCGGCTCCACCATCCAGAACTCCGCGAGGTGGCGGCTGGTGTTGGAGTTCTCCGCCCGGAACGTGGGGCCAAAGGTATAGACCTTGCTCATGGCCAGGCAGTAGGCTTCAACCTCCAGCTGCCCGGAGACTGTGAGGAAAGCATCTCCCGCAAAGAAGTCCGCACCGTGGTCGACGCTGCCGTCGGGCTTGCGCGGCAGGCTGGCCAGGTCCAGGGTACTTACCCGGAACAATTCCCCCGCCCCCTCGCAGTCGCTGCCCGTAATGATTGGTGTATTGACCCAGTGAAATCCGTGGTCGTAAAAGTAGTTGTGAATGGCATTGGCCAGGGTGTTGCGGACCCGGGAGATCGCACCGAAGGTGTTGGTCCGCGGCCGCAGATGGGCCTGGGTCCGGAGGTACTCAAAAGTGTGCCGCTTCTTGGCAATGGGGTAGGCCTCCGCGTCCTCCACCCAGCCCACTACTTCGACCTCGCTGGCCTGAATCTCCAGCGCCTGGCCCTGACCCTGGGAGGCAACCAGTTCACCGCGCACGCACACCGCGCAGCCGGTGGACAGCTTCAGCACCTCGCTCTCGTAGTTCCCCAGGCTTGCGGGCACTACCGCCTGAATGGGATCAAAGGAAGAGCCATCATGGACGGCGAGGAAGGATATGCCCGCCTTGGAGTCACGCTTGCTGCGCAGCCAGCCGCGAACGGTGACAGTACTGCCCTGCGGCAGGTCGCCACCGAGGACGGCGGCAACCGAAACATGATCAGACATCGGAAGCTTCTCCACGAACACGATTGGAAGCGGCGCAGGATACCCAAACCGGCAGCCGCCTGCCAGCGGCGGCTTGCTTCCGGATCAGCGCGCAATCCTGTTGATCGTACTACCGTTCAGATTCACGCCCGGCATCAGCCCCAGGTCGGAAAAGCCCATGGCCAGTACCGGGTGTTCCGCCCTCGCGAGCCGTACCGTGTTGCCCGCTGCCTGCACCAGATCCACCTCACCGTGCACCCCAATCTGCCAGCTGACAGTATTGCGGAATGACACCAACGCATCCTCCGTCATGAACAGGATGACCCTGGCCGTGCGCTGCGCTCCCTCGGGAAGCTGGTGCAGGGCGCTGGTAGTCGCGTAATAGGCTGCGGCTTCGCCGCCGATAAACAGTGCCCCCTCGCCATATTGGCCGCCGGTGCCGAAGCCCATGCCGACGATGTCGGGAAACACCAGGACACCGCGGGCCCTGCGCAGTAGCGTGTTTACTCCCGGTGCAAACTCGCGCAGCTCCTCCAGGGCAACCGCGGATTTACGCTCGATCTCCTCGCGGCTGTCGGCACGCGCAGCGCCCGCCGCCAGAACCAGAGCCATCCCAAGGACAACCAGCAGAGCGCGCTTTCCACACATGGCTAAGCTTCGCTCCCGGAGAACGATTGCCCCACCCACTCCTCCGAAAGCTGCCACAGGCGCTCGGCAGCAATGGGATCCAGGGCCCAGGATTCCACTCCCGAGACGGCACCGCCCCCGGCAGCAGCCTTGGCGATCTGGCAGTCCTCCAGATACAGGGCACCGCGACCCCCAAGCTCCGGTGCGGTCGCCGCCCAGACGCTGGTGGCAGCACCCTGGGGAACACTCTTGAACGCCAGCTTGCCACCGGGAAAGCTGGCAGTAATGCGGGCCATGTCGTCGCTGTCCATATGGCGCCCCAGTTCGGTGGAGATGGCGCCCGGATGTACCGCGAAAGATCGCACTCCGTCGTCCTGGGTACGCGCATCCAGCGCCACCGAAAACAGCACATTGGCGGTCTTCGATTGGCCATAGGCCTGCCATTTGTCATAAGGGCGCTGGCGGTAGTTGGGATCCTCAAAATCGAAGGCGGAAAACCGGTGCCCCGAAGAGCTCAGATGTACCACCCGCGCTTCGACGCCAGCGGCTGCGCCGGCCTTGAGGGCTGGCAACAGCAGGCCGGTAAGCAGGAAATGGCCAATATGATTGGTACCCAGCTGCAGCTCAAAGCCCTGGGTGGTCTCGGCGTGGGGGCAGGCCATGACACCCGCATTGTTGATCAGCAGGTCAATGCGCGGGCAGGCTTCGAGCAACCCGGCCGCTGCTGTACGCACCTGGTCCAGGTCAGCCAGATCCAGCAGGGCTGACTCCAGGCGCCCGGGCAGGGACTCCGCTTGCAGCGTCGCCAGCGCAGTGTCCAGTTTGGCACGATCCCGCGCCAGCAGCCACACCGTGGCGCCAGCACCCGCAAGCGCACGCGCCGTTTCCACCCCCAGCCCGGCTGAGGCACCGGTGACCAGTGCTACCCTGCCGCTAAGGTCCTGCCCGGCGATGACATCCACAGTAGTCGACTCAAACCCAAATTCCCGCATATGCATACTTTCTGTAGCTCCCGTTCTGGTATCGTGGATGACATTGTGCAACAAGATACCACCGGACACGCCATGGACAGTAAATTACTTGCGCGCCTGGAGCGCGAAGCCTATGTCAGCTTTGCCACCCGCAAACGCAGCGGTGAGTTTGTGCCCACTCCGGTCTGGTTCGCCCCGGGTGACGGCGGCTACTACCTGTTCTCCGCCGGCGACGCCGGCAAGGTCAAGCGATTGCGCAACTTCAGCGAGGCCCGTTTGGCGCCCTGCACCGTCACCGGTCGCGTGACCGGTGACTGGCTGGAGGCGGAGGCATTCCTGCTCGATGATCCAGTGGACACAGCCCGCGCCCTGGCGGCCTTGCGCAGCAAATACGGCTGGCAGCTGCGCCTGCTGGACACGCTGTCCCGGGCAGCGGGCGGGCTGGACCGCCGGGCCTATATCCGCGTGGAGCCCAGATCCGTCACGGGCTGAGTGTCTGCAAGCTGCCGCTGCCTGACCGCTTCCAGCTGGGCCCTATAGCTCTGGATGTCGGTGCGGAGACTGGCTGCATTGATGGCCCGCTCGATAAGGCGCTCGGCGGCGGCGTATTGCTGCAGGCGGAAGTGGATGATACCCGTGGCGTAGAGCAGAACACTGTCCTCCGGGTGCAGCTTGAGCGCGACACGGTAATGGGCCAGTGCCGCGGCCCAGTCACCCTGCTCGCTAGCCCTGTCTCCCAGCCAGGCGTGATAGAAGGGATTGCGATCGCGGTGACGGTCAATCCGATCAACCCAGTAATCGCGCTCGTCGTTACGGCCCATCTGCCCGTACAGCACCACCAGGTTGTTCATCGCGGAGCGATCACTG
>JBGTGB010000068.1:0-7727 GCA_041746975.1 Haliea sp.
TACGCCCCCTTGCGCAACAGAAACAGGATTTCCCCATCTTCTTCCAGCTGCTCCAGCAGCTCGTGGCCGAGGAACGTGCAGAACTTCGGAATGTCGCGCAAGGTGGTCGGATCGGTAGCGATCACGCACAGAGTCTCACCTGCTTCGAGGTCGCGAACGCGCCCGTGCAGTAACATTACCGGCTCCGGGCAATACAGGCCGGTGACGTTCAGCTCATGGTCTGCGTGCAGACGCATCAGCCAATGCTCTCGCCCGCCAGCAGGGCCTGAGCGGCATCGCGGGACACCAGATCCCAGGTCTCGCTGTCGCTATCGTAGAGCAGGCGCATGTCACCGCTCGCAAGCTGCGTTCGCAGCTGGACCACTTTCTGCTCCAGGCTCAGCTCGCGTTCGCCATAGTCAGTACCGTCGCGACTGGCAAACTCCTCCAGCAGGCCGGCCAGCGCATCCGGCGCCAGCCGTGCCAGTGGAATGTCCAGCAGATTGGCCAAGGCTCACTCCGGCTTGACGAACCGGAGGGTCATACGATCGCTTTCACCCATGGCTTCGTATTTGGCGCGATCTTCATCACCACCACGCAGAGCCGGCGGCAGTGACCAGACGCCGTGGGGGTGATCCGCAGTGTCTTTCGGGTTGGCGTTGATCTCGCTGGAAGCGTCCAGGGTGAAGCCGGCCTTTTCGGCGGCGGCAATCACGACAGCCTCAGTCAGATAGCCGCTCTTGGCCATGGCCTCAACATCATCGCCGGTCTTGGCGCGGTGCTGCACCAGGCCAAGCACACCACCGGGCTTGAGGGCCGTATAGGCAGCCGCCAGGATGCCATCCAGAACACCCATATTGATCCAGCTGTGGACATTGCGGAAAGCCACCGCCAGGTCGGCGGAACCCGCCGGGGCAACGGCGGCTTCTGCCGGAGGCGGGAGCTGGGTTACAACCACCGGGCCATACAGCTCGTGGTCAGCGGCCATTTTCTGCAGGTAAGAGCCGAGGGCACTGCGGAAATAGGGGCTGCCAGCCGTGTTGGGGCCGAAATGGGCGGCGTAGAGCTTGCCGTCCTTCGCTACCAGTGGCGCCAGAACTTCGGTATACCAGCCGCCGCCGGGGGCCAGTTCGACCACGGTCATTCCTTTCTGAATGCCAAAGAATTCCAGGGTCTCGCGGGGATGGCGCGAAGCATCCCGGGCCTTGTTTGCTTCTGCCCGCTGGGGACCGTTCAGGGCGGTGTCCCAGTCCAGGTCGGCGTGCGCGGGCGCGATAGCCAGCGCCAGTAACAGTGCAAGAGTATATTTCATAGTGCTTTCCTTCTGCCTCGTGGGGTTGCGGGTTAATATACGGGCTGTGGCAGTGAATGTGGAGCCCGATCGTGCAAACTTCCTTCATCGTAACCTTTATCGGCGACGACCGCCCCGGCCTTGTCGAGCAGCTGTCCAGCGCCATCGAGCGCTGCGGCGGCAACTGGCACGAGAGCCGCCTGGCCCAGCTCGGCGGAAAATTCGCCGGCCTGGTGCTGGTATCGCTGCCGGAAGATGCAGGCGAAGACCTGCAGCAGGCCCTGAAGGGGCTGGCGAGTAGCGGCATCAGCGTCCGCGTTACCCCCGCCTCGGCGGCCGCCGTGAGCGACGGTGCCGGGCGTCGGGTCAGCCTGGCGGTACTGGGGCCGGACCGCCCGGGAATCGTGCGGGAAATTGCCCGCGCCCTGGCGGCGGAGCAGGTCAATGTGATCGAGATGGAGAGCGAGGTCAGCAGCGCGCCAATGAGTGGCGAACTGATGTTCCGGGCCGACATCCTGGCGGAGATTCCGCAGTCCGCGTCCATGGATGCCCTCGCAGACGCGCTGGATGTGATTGCCGAAGAGATGACCCTGGAAATCGAACTCGGTGGCGCTTAGCACAGCATACAGCCCGGCTTAGTCGCGTTTAATCAGGCGCCGCAGCAGGATCCACAGGGCAGCTGCGGCGGCCGCAGACAGCACCAGCACCAACAGCACGAGTAGCGTTTCCAGAAACAGCGCCCACAGTCTCTCGGGCGGCACCTCAAACGTGTCCACGGCGCCCCACACCAGCGCTCCCATGGCAAGCACGCCGAGGATAATGGTGCGAACATAGCGCCGCCTGCGCTTCGTCACCGGCCGCCCCGGTGTTCTGGCGCCGAGGCAGGAATTATCGGCGTCTCGCAGATGACGTCCATATTCTGCGCGCGATGGCGCAGCACATGGTCCAGCAGCACGATCGCCAGCATGGCTTCGGCGATCGGCGTGGCGCGGATGCCGACACAGGGGTCATGACGGCCGTGAGTCGCCATCTCCATAGCCGCGCCGGAAGTATCGATGGTGGCGCCGGGCTGGCGGATGCTCGAGGTGGGCTTGAGCGCCAGGCTGACGGTGATGTCCTGGCCGCTGGAAATGCCTCCCAGGACACCGCCCGAGTTGTTGCCGATGAAGCCCTCCGGGGTCAGCAGGTCGCGATGTTCGCTGCCCTGCTGCTCAACAACCGCAAAGCCGGCGCCGACCTCGACGCCCTTGACCGCATTGATGCCCATCATGGCGTGGGCGATATCGGCGTCGAGACGGTCGAACACCGGCTCCCCCAGCCCCGGCATGACCCCGCTGGCGACCACGTTGATCCGCGCACCGATGGAGTCACCGCGCTTGTTGAGCGCCGCCATGTACTCTTCCATTGCCGCCACCTTGGCCGGGTCCGGGCAGAAAAAAGGGTTCTGTTCCACCGTATCCCAGTCCAGCACCTCCGCACGGATCGGACCCAGCTGGGCCAGATAGCCCCGGATCAGAATACCGTAGCGCTGCTGCAGGAACTTCTTGGCTATGGCGCCGGCAGCCACCCGCATGGCGGTCTCACGCGCCGATGAGCGGCCGCCACCGCGGTAGTCACGGAAGCCATACTTTTGCTGGTAGCTATAGTCCGCGTGGGCTGGGCGGAAGGTATTGGCGATCTCGGAGTAGTCCTTCGAGCGCTGGTCGGTATTCATAATCAGCAGGCCGATGGGGGTGCCGGTAGTTCTGCCCTCAAACACACCTGACAGGATCTGCACCTCGTCGGCCTCGCGCCGTTGGGTGGTGTAGCGAGACGTACCGGGCTTGCGCCGGTCCAGGTCGCGCTGCAGATCCTCGACCGCAAGCTCCAGCCCCGGGGGGCAGCCGTCGACGATGCAGCCAAGGGCCGGGCCGTGGCTTTCGCCGAAGCTGGTCACCGAGAACAGCTTGCCGATGGTATTGCCAGACATGGTGCGAGGGCCTCCGCTGCAAACGCCGCAGTATACGCTATCCGCGCAGGCTTGACCGGTTTTCCCGCAGCTCCTGCGCGGTCAGGGCGAACACGCCGTGGCCACCGTGCTCGAATTCCAGCCAGGTAAAGGGCACGCTGGGAAAGGCCGCTTCCAGTGCCGCCTGACTGTTACCCACTTCTATAACCAGCAGTCCCGTTGGTTGCAGATAATCCTCGGCGGCTGCCAGCAGGCGGCGCGTGAGGTCAAGTCCGTCGACCCCGGAGGCCAGGGCCAGGGCCGGCTCGTGGCGATATTCCGACGGCATGGCCGCGAGGTCATCCGCGTCGACATAGGGCGGGTTGCTGACAATGATGTCGTAACGGTGCCCAGCAACTGCCGCAAACAAATCTGACTGCAGTACCCGTACCCTGCCTTCCAAACCCAGGTCGGCAACGTTCTCCGCCGCCAGGGAAAGAGCCTCCGGGTCAAGGTCCAGCAGGTCCACTCTCGCTTCCGGCAGATACCAGGCGCTGGCGAGGCCGATGCAGCCGCCGCCGCAGCAGAGGTCCAGAATGCGCTCTGGTACGGGGCCCGCGTACCAGGGCTGGAAGCCAGCCAGCACCAGCTCGGCAATGGGCGAGCGCGGAATGATGGCGCGAGTGTCGCAGCGCAGCGGGAGGCCGGCAAAAAAAGCTTTCCCGGTAAGATAGGGTAGTGGCACCCGCTCTGCCGTGCGCCGCTGCAGTAGTGCCGCGATTTGCACGGCCTGGTCACGGGTAACAGGGTGCGGCAGCGCGCTGTTGTCGCTGTCAGCAGGCAACCCTACTACCGCCAGCACCAGCTGCACCGCCTCATCCCAGGGGTTGTCTGTACCGTGCCCGTAATACAGGTCCGCCACATCCAGCGCGGCGGCGACCTGGTCCAGGGCCTCTCCAACGGAGGTGGCACAATGCAGCTGTTCATGTGTCGTAGTCATGGCGATTCATATTGTAACACCACCTGGAGACAACGATGCGAGCGCTCCCGTTCGTTGCGCCGCGGTTTGCCTTGAACAGACACGATTGCTACTATCGTCACCCCGCACCAGAGCGGCGGTAACTTCAGGAGACACTGCGTGGAACAGCACTGGGCCAAGATTATCGAGGCGATTGGCGAAGATCTCACACGCCCCGGCCTGGCCGACACGCCCAAGCGCGCCGCCAAGGCTTTCGAGTTCCTCACTCGTGGCTATCAGCAATCCGTGGCGGAAGTCGTCAATGATGCCCTGTTCCCTTCCGACTCCAGCGAAATGGTGCTGGTACAGGATGTGGAAATGTACTCGATGTGCGAACACCACCTGCTGCCCTTCATTGGCAAGTGCCACGTGGCCTACATCCCCACCGGCAAAGTACTGGGTCTGTCCAAGGTGGCGCGCATTGTCGATGTGTTTGCCCGCCGCCTGCAGATTCAGGAATCCCTCACCATGCAGATCGCCCAGACCATCATGGATGTGACCGAGGCCGAGGGCGTGGGCGTAATTATAGAGGCCCAACACATGTGCATGATGATGCGCGGCGTGGAGAAGCAGAACTCGCTGATGAAAACCTCTGCCATGTTGGGCAGCTTTCGTACCGAGCAGAAAACCCGCGACGAGTTCCTGTCCCTGTTGCAGCTACGTCGCTGATTCCAGCGCCCCGCAACGGCGGGACGCGATCTCACTCCTCTGGGGGCAACTGCAGCAAGTCGATGTGGAGGTACTGCCGATCCATGGTCCGGGCACCGCTGTACAACACCACCCGGAACACTTCGGCCCCACCGCCCACGGCATAGACCCGATATCGCTGTTCGTCGGCTCGGCCATAGAGAATGCGCTGGTTGAATACGCGACTGGCCCACTGGGCGGCCGGACCGCAGGCGCGGGCGTCGCAGGAGAAGAGCACCTCGGCCTTCGCCCCCGCCAGAGCGTCCTCAAGATCTTGCAGCACTTCCCGCGCGGTGAATCCGTCAGTAATCTGCCAGGTAGCACGGACCAGCTCCCCATCCAGGCGCTCGCTGTTGCGAAAGATCCAGTCGCCGGAGGATTTTTGTATGGCACCCAATGGGATCTCGTGATCGCGCACGGTTTCCACCTTACGGGCAATCGACACCGCGTGAGGGTAGCTCTCCAGGTCCTGCAGCAAATCTGCCGGATTGAAGGCCTCCTCCGCCGCCAGCGCGGTCAGACTAGCGGCAGCAAGCAGCGCGGTTGGCAGCAGCTGCCTGAACTGCCTCGTAATTGCCTGATTAATCAACAAGACCTCCTTTGAGTGCACTTCCTTTGGGTGCACTTGGGCGCGTTCAGCCACCGGCACAACTAGTTCCGCGTCTACCCGCCAACCATCATATCACCGAAGAGCGCCGGCAACGTGGCGGGACCGCCCGGGATGCTGGTCATTCCTTGCTCAGCTGCAGCAATAAGGCGTTCAGTTTGCTGACAAAACTGGCGGGGTCTTCCAACTGACCACCCTCGGCAAGTGTAGCCTGATCCACCACGATGTGGGCGAGGTCGGCAAAGCGCTCCTCGTCCGCTTCCGTGTCCAGCATTTTCAGCAGCGGGTGGCCGGGATTGATCTCGAGGATCGGCTTGCTCTCGGGCACAGGCTGACCCGCAGACTCAAGGATACGCCGCATCTGCGCTCCAATATCATATTCGCCCACGACCAGGCAGGCCGGAGATTCCGTGAGCCGCACCGAGGGCCGCACTTCGGAGACCTTGTCTGCCAGCACCTTGGCCAGACGCTCGACCAGGGCCTCGCTGTCTTTTTTCAGCTGCTCCTGCTCGGCCTTGCCTTCCTCGGAGTCGTCCTCCAGATCCAGTGCACCGCGGGCAACATCCTGCAGTTTCTTGCCGTCGAACTCCTGCAGCTGGTTCATCAGCCAGTCGTCGACGCGGTCGCTGAGCAGCAGCACTTCTATTCCTTTCTTGCGGAATACCTCAAGGTGCGGGCTTTTGCGCGCCGTGTTGAAGTTCTCCGCGACCACGTAGTAAATCTTGTCCTGACCTTCCTGCATGCGGCTGACATAGTCCTGCAGTGACTGGCCCTGCTCCGCCGTGTCGGTGTGGGTAGTGGCGAAACGCAGCAATTTGGCGATCTTCTCCTTGTTGGCGAAGTCCTCGGCGGGGCCTTCCTTCAACACCTGACCAAACTCTTTCCAGAAGGTGGCGTACTCGTCCCCGCCCTTTTTCGCCAGTTTGGTCAGCATGTCCAGCACCCGCTTGCTGACGGCGCCGCGCATGGCGTCTACCGAGCTGTCCTGCTGCAAGATTTCGCGAGAGACGTTGAGCGGCAGGTCACTGGAATCCACCACACCCTTGACGAAACGCAGGTACAGCGGCAGGAACTGCTCGGCGTCGTCCATGATGAAGGTGCGCTGGACATAGAGCTTGAGGCCCCGGGCCATGTCACGGTTCCACATGTCGAACGGTGCGCGCCGGGGAATGTACAACAGGCTGGTGTACTCCTGCTTGCCCTCGACCTTGTTGTGGCTCCAGCTCAGGGGTTCGTCGAAATCGTGGGATATATGCTGATAGAACGCCTTGTACTCCTCGTCGCTGACTTCGGCGCGGGGGCGGGTCCACAACGCTGTGGCCTCGTTGACGGATTTGTATTCGCGCTCGGGAGCCTCGGCACCTTCCTCGGCATCGTCGGCAACCGGTTTTGCTGCCTCCAACATCATCACCGGCACCGAGATATGGTCGGAGTACTTCTTGATCACGCTGCGCACGCGCCAGTCGTCGGCGAATTCGCCGCAGTCTTTTTTCAGGAACAGCGTTATGCTGGTGCCGCGGCCAAGCTTGGACCGGCCCTCGATGGAAAACTCGGATTCGCCGTGGGATTCCCACAGGACGCCCGTGTCCTCGGCCTCGCCAGCCTTGCGGGTATGAACTTCGACCCGGTCTGCGACAATGAACGCCGAGTAGAAGCCGACGCCGAACTGGCCGATCAGCTGCGAGTCCTTCCGCTGGTCACCGGTCAGGTTCTGCAAGAACGCGGCGGTGCCAGACTTGGCAATGGTGCCCAGATTGTCGATGACCTCCTCACGGGTCATGCCGATGCCGTTGTCACTGATGCTGATCGTATTCGCGTCCTTGTCGACGTCGACCTGGATCGCGTAGTCGCCCTGCCCTTCCAGCAATGACTCATCCGCCAGCGCTGCAAAGCGCAATTTGTCGATCGCGTCAGAAGCATTGGAGATCAACTCCCGCAGGAAGATCTCCTTGTTGCTATACAGGGAGTGGATCATCAGGTGAAGCAGTTGTTTCGCCTCGGTCTGAAAGCCCAGGGTTTCCTTGTTCACATCCGCAGTCATGGTTCCCTCGCGTGTCGGGTGTTTGGGTTTGCTTACACTAGTATTAAAACACATAAATATCGAAACATGTATTATACTGTTTCATATCCACCCCGTGACCAGGAGTTGGCTATGCGACAGACTGAACTGCACCTCACTGACGAGGATCGTAAGTTGATCGAATCGTACCGATCGAAA
>JBGTGB010000069.1:0-6586 GCA_041746975.1 Haliea sp.
AAGGCGGGTTATGCGGAGGACGCTTTTGTCATTTCAGATGCTCCTCAATCCTTTCCCAGCGCTTGTCCTTTATCATTACGAACCGACAACGCCCCTCGGACATATTCGCCCACAGGCCACCGATCAGCCGGTCATCCTCGACGGCGGCCCAGCGGTCCGCGCCCTTGTATTCGACTGCCAACACCGGTCCCGGCTGCTCGATGGCTCCGGGCAGCTGGCATAGGAAGTCTGGATAAAAACGTCCATCGGCCTTCTGCAGGAAGAACGAGCTACCTTCTCTTCGCACGAGGTTGCGTACCCAGAACTGGATGCGACCCTGCTGGGCCTGGATATCCAGCCAGCACGCACACTCGAATTCTTCCTTGCTATCGAAATCGCCAATGCGGCCGTAGAAGTGCTTGCGGAAATCGAAGTGCCCGAAGCGGCCGTCATAGTCACGACTTGGTGCATAGGCGTGGGCGTGAAACTCGAAAGCGTAGTTGTCCCGCACCGCGACACGTGATGATTGATCGTCTCCAAACAACGTCTGCTGAAACGCATTGCGGACAGCTTGCTTGCGCAGTTCCCGGATGCGCGCTTCGAGGAGATTGCGGATCAGGAATTTCTGCAGATTGGCGCGGGCTAGCGTGAAGCCATCCCGGCGCAACAGTTCGGTCAACCACCGGGCTACGAAGGCCTGCTTGCTCGCATGCGTCAGCGATGCCTCTGGCAGATTGCGGCATAGCCAGGTGGCGAGACGCACCTCATCCCAGTTTTCGGGCTGATAGACCAGCCCCAGGTCGCGTTGTAGATCGGGCAGGAAACGTGAAACAACCTTGCCGCTCTCATCGTCCACATCTATCTCGCCGCCTTCTGACACCTTCAGGCCGGCCCCCAGTGCAGCCAAATCATCAGCGACCGGTCCCGCGTCATAGCTCGACAGATCCCACGGATACTCCAGCACCTCGGGGTCGTCGAACAACTGCAGGTCGCCCTGCACCCGCACGGCAAGCTGGGGGACGCGGAAACGCTCACCACAACTCGGCTGGTGTGTGGAAGAACTCGATTGCCGTGGTGCGGCTGATCTCGGCGGCCTCCATGATCGACATCGCTGCAGTGTCTGATGTCACCGAGGCCTTAAGAACTTCGGCCTCATCCTCGGTCAATGCTGTGCTGATAGTAAGTGTGATGAGCTTGCCATCCCAACTCACCTTGTCCCGCAGCCGCTTGGGGACACTTCTCAGGTTGGGCTTCTCCGACAAAGTAATGGCCACCGGTCGGACAACCACACGCCCGGCATGTCCTTCCAGATCCAGCCGCGCCTGCTCGGACCTCGCGGCAATCACGAACTCGGACACCTCTCGGCGCTCGAAGCCGGCACCCGCCACCAGCCGGTCACGCAGCGCGCCAGCCGTCTCGGCGAAGTTGCGTGACACCACGAAGGCGTAGGATTGATTCAAGGCTTTGGCCTGCCGACGGCTGGCACCGGGTTGCCGCAGGACGCGCCCGAGCAACTGCTCCACCGCCGTGGCCGACGACAGCGAAGCCATGCTCACCAGGATGTAAGCGTACGGGCAGTCCCAGCCCTCGGCCAGCGCTTTCTGCGTGATGACGAACTTGACCGGGCAGGCCGGGTCCGCAATGCCCAGCTTGTAGTGGCCGTCGAGCTGCTCCAGCCCTTTTTCTTCCCCGGTAACGACGACGATCTCGCTGGCCGGGATGCCGTGGTTGGTGATCAGCTCGTTGCGCACCCGGTCGAAGTCCAACGTCTCCACACCAGCGCGGCGCGGCTCAGATTGAATCAATACGATTGGTCGGAGGTAATCCGCACCCGCACGGCGTTCCTCATCGGCCAGCGTGTGCAGTGCATCGCGTCGACCTATGGCATCACTAAGACACTGCTGCCAGTTCGGCTCGGTCTCCAGTACCACCGGCAGCTTGATCATTTCCTCCGCTTTTAATTCAGCGGCGGATACGCTGTGCAACACGTTGCTCGGTGTGCGCTCAAGGTCAGGCGTGGCTGTTAGCTCCAGCACGCCGCTGGGGTGGAAACGCGCCAGCATGTCGAAGGCGAGTTCCGTCCGGCTGTTGTGCGCCTCATCCACCACCACGAACGGCCGGCGCAGGCGCAGCACATTCGCCAACGAGCAGGGCGTGATGCGCTCGGCACCTTCGCCTTCGCTCAACAAACCGTCTCGCTGGGTCGGTGACAGGTTGTCGAAGTGGTGCATCAGCGCACCGCTGCTCTGGTAGACCTTACGCGATTCCTCGTTCTCCACCTGAAATGCCTGCCGGGTGGCGACAATGATGGTGGTGGAAGTGTCCAACGTGGCTCGAGTGACGCTTTTGGCCTCGTCCAGATCCAGCACCGTGATGGGCCCGGCCTCGCGCAGCGCCGTATGGTAGGGATGCAGCCGGTCGCGCAAGGCGCGCAGGGTCTGCTCGCGCAGGGTCTGCTCGCGAATGGGCTTGCTGGGCACCAGCCACAGGATCACGCTGTGTTCGCAGCGCAGCAGATGTGTGTTGGCAAGCTGAACGCTTTTGGCGGCGAGCCAGGTCTTGCCACCACCGGTGGGAACGCGCAGGCAGAAGTACGGCATGTCCGAGGGAAAGCCGGACAGCGGGTTATATAGATTTCCGCGGCCCCACAGCCGTTCAGTGGTGGCCGTGAAGGCTATCGAAGGCGATGGCAGTTCATGGCAAGCCTTGAAGTAGGCCTCGACGCTATCGAGTACTTGCTGCTGGTACGTTTTGGGCGCAAACGTCGTCATAGTTTGTCACCATAGGGCGTCGCCGGCTCCTGCACTTGCGAGCTTGCCGGCTCCGAATCAGGACGGATGTGCTCGATGACGCCATTTCGGCACACGACAATGGCCGTCCCCGTGTGAATTGCCAGCGCACGAGCGCGCTGGGCAGCCCGCAGCAGAGCGGGCCATGAACCCCGCAAATCCCGGTTGACGGCTTGTTCTATCGGCTTTTTCATACCGTTTCGCTCCAATCCAGAACCCGAGGCAGCTCAGCAGAATTGTCGTAGAGCACCCAGGCGTCGACGGCAGCCGCGTAGTGCTGTGTGAAATTTTCGAGGCCGGAGACAAACCGCCGACGAATGACTGATTCAGGAATATTGTGGCCGCCCTGTTCGACACGCTGGGCCACACGCGCAACAGCCTCATCGGCGCTGTTGAGTCGCAGGAAAATTATCTCCACCCGGTAACCCGCCGCCTGCCACTCCGCGATGTGACGCAGGTAGACACGACCGGACAGTGTCGTTTCGAAAGCAAAATTTTCGCGGCTGGCGAAATGACGCCGCAACTCGCCCAGCATAAGCCGGCCCGCCTGAACCGAGGCGGTTTCAGGTGCGAAGGGGGCGAGGCCCGCCGCAATCAGGTCCGCATTGACGAACACCGGACAGCCAGCTTCATTGGGCAGAAACTCCCTGGCGAAGGTGGTTTTGCCTGCGCCGTTGGGGCCGGCGATGATGATGACCTTGCGTTCATCACTCATCGTCTACACTTCCAGAGCGTAAGGCGTTTGCTTGAAGGTGATGCCCTCGCGCGCGGTGCGGCCACCCATGCGATTGGCGGCGGCGTAAATCACTTTGGGGCCGGCGACTTTCGGCAATAGATCGAACACAGGTCCGGTGAGAACATTGCCGCCTGCGACGGATTTGTCCTTGAGAATGCCGTTGTAGAGAAGATAGATCGCACGGCCTCCATGCACCCCAAGCAAGGGACTTTCGGCTTTGCCTCGGGTCGAAGGCGGCAAGCCAGAGCCCGTTTCCGCAAACCAGACGAACTCGGCCAGTTGGGCAAAGCTCACATCGCTGCGGATCTGGCCCTCGGCATCAAACAGCGGTTCGGCAGAAAGGCGGCAGAACTGAATTCCGCCGCCGAGACCCTCGGTTGCTTGGCTCTTGGCATTGATGTAGCCGGTGGCGATACGCTTAACACGTTCTGCGGTGACGTTCCTGGCGATGTCCTCGTCCATTTCGACGAGAATAAACTGGCGGTTGCCTCCATCCTCAGCATTCTGGTTGATCACGGCATGGCCGGTGGTACCGGAGCCAGCGAAGCTATCAAGTATTAAGGAGTCTTCGTCGCTCGCAAGTTTAAGAATTCGTTGGATTAGTCTAGTAGGTTTTGGGGTCAACAATTCCGAGGGTAAATCACCGAGAATATCTCGAATTTCATTCTTTGCCTCGGCATTATGGCCAGCTTCGTCATGCAACCAGAGTGTAGTTGGTGTGACGCCTTGCTTTACTTCCGATAGAAATCTTTTTACTGCAGGAACCGATTTTCCATGTCTTCCCCACCAGATTCTATCTTCAGCCATCATGCGATCAAACGATTCACGAGAGTATCGCCAGTACGTTCCAGAGGGAGGGAAAATCTTCTTTCCAGCAGGGGACTCGATTTCATAAAGTCCTTGAGAGTAGGCATTTCTTGCATGCAGCGGCGTCGCTTTCCATGGGCCTCGAGGATCATTGTCTGGGTTCTTGAAAGCATCGTCTTGCTTGGATGCGCGTGGTAATAGATTGATGTTAAAACTACTTAGGTTTTTAGAGAAAATCAGAATGTGGTCATGCATCTCCGAGAAATGGCGCGCGGAATTCTTAACGGTATAAACTTTTTGCCATTCAATCTGCGTGACGAAATTGCTTTCACCAAAGATCTCGTTCATCAATAATCGTAGCGTAGCCACCTCGTTGTCATCGATGGAAACAAAGATCGCACCATCCTCACGCAGAAACTGCCTTAGCAACACCAGGCGTGGGTACATCATCGACAAGCACCGATCGTGCCGGTCCAGCGTCTCTCCTTCCTTGCCGACCACCTCGCCGAGCCACTTGCGAATCTCTGGGCTGTTGACGTTGTCGTTGTAGACCCAACCCTCATTGCCGGTGTTGTAGGGCGGGTCAATATAGATACACTTTACTTGTCCGGCATAGCGCGGCAGAAGTGCCTTGAGCGCATGCAGGTTATCGCCCTGCACGATCAGGTCTCCGCTTTCTGCCTCGCCGCAGGACAGTTCAGCCACCGGCTCCAACAGGCGGAACGGCACCTCTTTATGGTGTTTGACGACGACTTCTTTGCCGATCCAGTTCAATGTGGGCATGCAGGGTCTCGTTGCTCTTCTTGTAGGGTGAACGGTAAATTGGGCCAACGTCGCATTGTCTTAGTTTGGCTCATTGGGTCGGCGTAGACCCAAGCTCGCGTAGCTTGACAAAAGAGCCTTTCATACTCTCCTCCGCGGAGTTTACCGCCTGGGGTTCTGTTGAGTGTCTATCGACCGTGTGGAGCCAGTGTTGCTCGATATAACCCTTTGATTTATCTGGCTTTCGCGCGCGTATCGTCCATTTGCCATCACCCGGCTATTGCCGATAGGGCTCACTTTGTCCGATAGGACGCCAATGGCGCCTTTCGACAGGGATTTTGGCGGCCTGATTTGGTTCATAGACCAAGTCAGAGCATAGTCAAAAACTCTTTTAGAACAAGCTGTTACAGAAACATCGCCTCCTCTTGGCGCGGCCATTTGACCCAAACCTTGCAGATAGGCCCGGAGCCGAGCCAAAGCCAGGCTGGCTTGACAAACAGGCCATTCGAGATACGCTCCCTCGCTGAGTTTACTGCCTATCGGCTTTAAACCAATCGAGGTCTCGGCCGCTGAACCCGCGTAGCGAATCAGCGGCCTTTGTTTTTTCTGGGCTGCGATCACGGGCACATCTCGATTGGCTTCGTCGCAATACACCTCGAACTTCATCTCAAGTTCCTCTCAGCCCAATCAACTTCGCCCCGCACCCCTTGCCCGTCGGCGCAATCAGGTCTCCCTTCTTCATCGCACGCAGCACCAGCCGCACCATAATCCGACTGACACAAGAGCAGGCCTCCTCAATCTCACAAAAACGGGGTATTACGCCGATCCATTACCCCAATTATCCGCCGATTACCCCATTCGGCGCCGTATCATGCCAAACGAGCTATCGCGCCTATTTCCGGTGCTTGCTCACCAACTCATAGGCCGCGGTAATCTCCTGGGATTTTTCCGTCGCCACCTTGAGCATGTCATCCGGCACCCCCCGGGCAATCAGCTTGTCCGGGTGGTTCTCGCTCATCAGCTTGCGGTAGGCCTTCTTCAGGTCGCGGTCAGACACCTCCGGGCTGACCCCGAGGGCGGCATAGGCAGCTGCCAGCCGGTCGGGGCCGCTGGCTGTGCCCTGACCGCCGCCGGGGCGATGGTGGAACTGCTCCTGGGCCTGGGCCATGCGCAGAAAGTGCTCCAGCTGCATCGGGTTGAAACCCAGCAGGCCGGCGATGTTGTCCAGCACCCTTCGCTCTTCCGGCTCGATGCCGTGGTCCACCAGAGCCAGTGAGACCAGGAACAGGAGCAGGGTCTGGCGCAGCTGGGGCTGGCGCCCGCACAGTTCAAGAAAGGCCGCGACTGTTACCCGCACGTCGAATTCAGGCGCGGCGCCCTGCTTGAACAGCTCGATGGCGCGCTGGCGCTGACCGGTATCCAGGCCCATCTGGCGGATGAGCGTTTCCGTGTGGTCGATTTCCTGCTGGGAGATGCGCCCATCCGCTTTCGCCATGTGGCCCAGCAGCAGGAA
>JBGTGB010000070.1:0-9004 GCA_041746975.1 Haliea sp.
CCGCCAGATCATGACCCGTTGTTCCGCCGCTGAAATCGGGGAACTGATCGATGCGGTGGAAACAGTGAGCTGGTCCTGTACCTCGGCACCGACCCTGACCTTGATCAACAATGAAAACTCCCGCAAATCCCCGGCGGGACCCGCTTTGGTTCCCTCCGAGCCTGCATTTGCCGGCACGGGAAATAGTGTTTATACTTCGTTTAAACATTATCCCGGAGATTGCCGTGACCGAAACGGTCCTTGATATCAAGCATTGGGGCAACAACCTTGGTGTGCGCCTGCCTGCGGCTGTGGCTCGTGCTGCGCACCTGCATGCCGATCAGCGGGTGCGTATTACGGTAGAAGGGGAACGAATCATCATCACGCCGCTGCATGACGAACCCCTGAGCTTGGAGCAGCGCCTGGCTCGCTTTGACCCCGAGCGCCACGGCGGGGAGGCCATGGCTGTCGATGAGCGCCAGGGGGCAGAACGGTGGTAAAACGAACCAAGGGCTGGGTGCCCGAGCGCCAGCACATCATATGGATAGACTGCAACCCTCAGCGCGGGAAAGAAATCCGCGATGTGCATCCTTTTCTGGTTCTGTCTCCCAAAGCTTTTAACGAACGCACATCCCTGGTCATTGGCCTGCCGATGACCACGGCCAGCTATAACGCCGACAACCCCTTCGCAGTAGCCGTCGGCGTTGCTGGCGGCCGCAAGGCCGGGCAAGCCAGTTACGTGCTTTGCCATCAGCCCAAGTCCGTCGACTGGCGCCTGCGCGGCGGCGCGCCCCATCCAATGAAAAGTGTGACCGATGCCCGCTTTGCCGAGGTGCTGGCCTTGCTAAACCAGGTCATACAGTTGGTCTGACTTAGGTGTGGTGGTCGCAAGGCGACTGTCTTACCGGCCAAGTTAATTGTCGTCTAATACTTGTGCTGGTAAATTGGTAGCTACGGGTGGACTTGAACCACCGACCCCAGCATTATGAATTTGGCTGGAGATTTCTAACCGGTTGATTTTGTTAACTTAAATCCGAACACCCACAGCGCATTTCCCACTATAGAGCACAACGGATCAGAGCAAGTCCCGCAAATCTCCCGCAAGGGTCAGGCGGGGTCTCCTACCACCCCGACCGAAATATTGGCATATATTGCCAACAATGCTAGTATCTGATCCAGCTCAGTGAGGTGACATATGCCAACCAGAAACGTAGTCTTGACAGAACAGCAGGCGATCTTCGTAGGACAGCTGGTTGAGACCGGCCGTTACCAGAATGCGAGCGAGGTCCTGCGTGACGGCTTGCGTCTGTTGGAAGATCGAGTCAAGCGACGCGAAGCGGAACTCGCGGACGTCAGTGCCGGTGTCATCGCCGGCTTTGATCAGATTGAGCGAGGTGAGTTCGCCGAGGGTTCTGGTGAAGAAGCGATTGAAAGAGCATTTAACCGCGCTGTCCGCAAGCGTGGTTCATGAGGGGTTATCGGTTATCGCCGCAGGCTGAACTGAGCCTGGAAGATATCATACGCTGGACGATTGAGCATTTCGGCCTTGACCAGGCCGAGCGGTATAAGCATCAACTGATCAATCGCCTGTCAGCGCTCGCGGCTAACGAACTGCCCCATGGTCTACCTTGCAACAGCTTGCTTGCGGGGCATCGCAAGGTGGTCGACCTGGAATACTATCGAGAAGGGCGCCACTTCATCATTTACCGAAATACCGCTGACGGTATTTTGGTGCTGGATTTCGTCCATGGTTCTCGTGATCTGCATGCGATTCTGTCTGACTTGAGTTGAACTAATACAAATTACTATTGAGGCTGTTCGAGGCGTGCGCGCGCTTCATTGATACCAGTACGTAGCCACCCGGCCTCATTCGAGTTGCGTGAGTCAGCCAGTAGCTTTTCGAGGGCCGCCAGTCTCGCCTGCAAGGCTGCTGCGTTGTCGGGTTCCGCTTTCAGTGCGATGTCCGCTATGTGAATGGCACGTACCGCATCGCCATTACTCAGGTAGCGCTGTGACAGTTCGGCCACCTTGTCAGCGCCGCCGCTCAAGGCTACTAGGTCTGGGTATACCGCGCCTACCGGTGTTGAGTACATATTTGCCGGGTTACCGTCAAACCAGCCCATATAACCTTCATAAATGCCTCGCACGGACCAGGATATCGCGCCGTATTCCTCACCAACATTCAGTTCGGGAGGCAGGGTAATTTCCTGCATCAGGGTATGTACATCTTTACCCTGGTTCATGCCGGCAACGGTCTCATCATGTACGTAAAGAACTGCGTCACGAAACTTGCTGATCGTCTGGTTGATCATGGCATTGCCATGGATGGCATCACCGTGGCTCGGGATCAGTATCTCCGGTTTCAGCGCCAGTATTGTGTTCAGCGAATCAACATAGTCCAGCGCCCATCGCGGTTTGGTTCCGCGCAGGGTGTAAATATTTGGGAACGAGCCATATAAGTTATCGCCAATAAACAGTGCTTTCAATTCGGGTATCCAGACCGAGCTATGGTCAGGGGTTTCTCCGGGTGTATGTATAACTTGAAAATTCAGGTCGCCGAGCTCAAAATTGTATTTTTGGTCAAACAGGATGGTCGGCAGGATCGTCGCCGCATAGTTGCCGGGATTCATTTTTGCGGCTTGTGTAGCGGCGTCTGTCACCGCACTTGCAGGACGCAAATAGTCCGGAAACTGAGCTTGGTTACGAGTGGCAAACATACCCTTCAGACGCTGCGTATAGTGTACGAACTCCTCATGCTCCGCATGTGCGATAATCTCCGTGCCTTCCTCGCGCCAAAACGGCACTCCACCAATATGGTCGCCATGGGCGTGAGTTAATATTATGTAGCGCACCGGAGCATCACTCACTTCCTGCAACAGCTCTTTGTGCTTGGGAGCGGAAACACTCCCCGAGGTATCAATGACGACATTGCCGTCTGTGGTGACGACCATAAAGGTATTGCCGAAACCGGTTGCCTGCCAGATTTCATCAGTAATGCGCTGCGCGGAGGTTTCATCTGATCCGACTTGCGTCGGATCCAGGCCCATGGGCGTCTGCGCAATAGCAAGCTGGCACGAGAAAATAGAAATAGTGATGAATATCGTGCGAACCCACGGTACAGGGCCAGCGCTCGGGCTGCGAAATGTGTAGACGGTCATGATGCTTTACTCCTTCTTATGAAAATGTATTTAGTGGTCAGGCCGCGCTTGCATCTCCCCCTGGTGAGGCGGCGACAATTGCCCTTAGGCGTCCATTGATGATCTGCTCCGCCTCGGTCACCATGTTGTGTACCAGCTCCTGGCAGCTCGGGATGTCATTGACGAGGCCGCCGCACATACCTATGGTTATCATTCCCGCTTCGACATCGCCGGTGTTCCACGCCACCTCCTGGTTTTTCCCGGATACAAGATGATGCACCTGGCTGAAATCTGCTCCCTGCTCCTCCAGTTCGGCGACCTTGTCGGCCACACTATTGCGGTAGACGCGAGCCGTATTGCGGTAGCTGCGGAAGATCAACCGCGTCTGGGTCTCATCCATATCGACGATCGTCTGCTTGATGTTCTGGTGAACTGAAGATTCCTTGGTGACCACGAAACGGGTACCCATGTTAACGCCCTCACAGCCCAGGGCCAGTGCGGCTACCAGGCCGCGCGCATCCGCTATACCGCCGGAGGCGACAACCGGGATTGTCAGCGCCCTGGTCGCTGCGGGAAATAGTACAAGTCCTCCCACATCGGTCTCACCCGGATGCCCCGCGCATTCGAAGCCATCTATACTCACCACATCAACGCCGATGCGCTCAGCTGTCAGTGCGTGTCGTACCGCGACACACTTGTGGATGACCTTGATGCCGTTGGCTTTGAAGCGCGCCATGAACGGCTCCGGGCTGCGGCCAGCGGTTTCCACAATTTTTACGCCGCTATCGATTATCGTCTGTACATAGTCGTCGTAATTGATCTGGGTGACCGCCACGCCCATGGTCAGATTGACCGCGAAGGGTTTGTCGGTCAGAGACCGGCATTTCTCGATCTCTGCCCTAAGACCTTCAGTAGTGGGTTGGGTGAGAGCGGTCATCACACCAAGTGCACCAGCGTTTGAGGCCGCAGCCGCCAGTTCAGCGGTGCCAACGCGCATCATCCCACCGCAGATTATCGGGGCTTCAATACCGAGTAGTTCGGTGAGTCGTGTTTTCATGGCGTAAATTCTCCAGCTTTCCAAGAATGCCCGGTCTTGGGATCCCTTTTTGGACGAGCGTAGCGCAACAAGGTGGCGATAACAAGCAAACGTTTGCGCTGTAACGGGTGGACTCTTTCAGGCAGTTGCCGTTCCTCAGCGTGCCGTTGGCGAAACTGCCTGGGTTGCTAGTCATTGAAAACTTTAACCGCAGCACGATTACCGTCCGCGAGAATTCCGCGGTAACACACGATATGCGCAGGCGTGAGATTCCATGGATATTCTCGGATAGCGGGGGTCTTCAAGTTCGCAAGGTTGAGGTTACTCCATATCCAAGTACTCTCGACGAATGGCACGCAAACGATTGCTTGATGTCATCACTCTTTTGCAATAGGATTGCCCGGAATGCGTATTTGCTATGGGCCGCCCGAGGTCTTTGGTTGCAATAGCCGGGTAAGGAGTAGGGACAACGTGACTGGACGTGTTCGGGGGCCGATTTTTTACGGCTGGATCGTGCTTGGCGCCTGTTTTGCGATATCCATGGTCTCAGGCAGCCTCTTTTACAGTAGAGGCGTGTTTCTTCCGGCAATGTCTGATGAATTCGGGGGCAGTAGATTTGCGGTCGCACTGGCCTTCACAATTGCCCATGCCGGTGGCGCCCTGGCTGCGCCATTCATAGGCAGGGCACTTGACCTGTGGCCGCCCAGGCGTATTTTGCTGATGGGAACTGGCCTTGTCTCCGTGGGGTATTTTCTCGCGTCCCTTGCGCCCAGCATACTTGTAATATATGCGGTCTTTGGACTGATTTTGAGTGTCGGGTGGGCCGCGATCAGCAGCTTTTCGACATCCAAAGTAGTGGTGCGATGGTTTAAGCGACGCCGAGGGCTGGCACTGTCACTGGATATAGCTGGCGCGTCAGTAGCCGGGATTTTTATTCCGCCAATTGCGGCGTGGCTGCTTCTAACCTACGGGTGGCGAGGTGGCTACGTTATTTTCGGGGTGGTGGTCGTCGTCATTCTTGTTCCTATCATCCTTTTATTCATTAAGGATCCGAGCGAAACGGGCGACACAACCGACGGTGTTCCCGCCCCGAACCCGTCCAGCGAGGTAGCCTCCCCGGTCGGTGGGGAGGAGAGATTCTGGAGTACGCGGGATCTGCTCCGGAGTCCGTCGTTCTGGGGTATCGTTGTTCTGTTTAGCGGCATGGTGTGCGTCTTTCAAGGTGTCGGCCTCCATCTTTATGGTCATTTGGAAGATTCCGGTATGGGGGCCTACGAGGCTTCCATTGTGCTTTCGGTCATGGCTGCACTGATTGCGTCCGGTAAGCCATTGCTCGGGTGGTTGGCTGATCTTCTTGGGCCGAGAACGAGCATATTGATTTCCCTGGCATGCCAGATGATCGGCGTAATGTTGTTCTCGCTCGCGCAGGATAAATCGGCCTTTCTGATAGCTGCAGTGCTCTACGGATTCGGTCTGAGTGGGATGGCGCCTCTTAGAAATATGGCGCTGGCATCCGCGTTCGGCAGCCTTTCTTACGGGTCTGCTTATGGGTTGATGCAGCCCCTGTCACTCCCGATCGTGCTGCTTGCATCGCCGATTGCGGGCTTTATCTATGACGAGCTGGGTAGCTACGTTCTCGCGTTTCAGATTTTTCTGGTCATATTGTTGGTCACGGCCCCGATGCTCTATTTCATCAGGTCGGATAGCGGAGCAGAACAAGCGCAAGTGGTCTGACCGCAGCACTCTGCTTCCGAGCATTTTATTATTGCTTGATACGATCCGGTCGGGCTTTCGGCGGCGGTGCGATCGAAGCGCGGTCGATGAATTCTGTTGGCTGAACCTCGAATTCGGGTATCTCACGACCTTCGATTCGTGCAAGCAGACGCTCGACCATCCCGGCAGCCTCAGCTTCAATGGGTCGTCGAATGACTGATATTGAAGGTTGAAAGGCTCGATGCCACGGTGAGTCACCAAACGAAAGGAACGACAAGTCTTCTGGAATCCTGGCATGGGCGGAATGAATGCCTTCCAGGATGTACGGTGTCATAACACCGTTGCCAGAAATGATCGCAGTCGGAGGGGGAGAGCTGGCGAGGACGTGCTGGACAAGACCAACTGCCTCTTCCTTTTTTGATGCCCTTAATAAGGTGACTGAGGTCGCTGGAAGCCCATGTGATTCAGCAGCCTCCCTAAACGCCTGAAAGCGCGTGCGGCCAACAAGGGATTGATCGCGCCAGTCTATGTATGCTACTTGCTGATGCCCCAGGGCAAACAGGCGCCTGGCCGCATGAGTGCATGCTGCCTTGTCGTAATGAAACCATGTGGCGTTGTCGACAACAAACGTCCCCTCGACGTGAGGTGTCGTCGACTCACCAACGGATTCGACAGGAACGCCGGATTCTATGAGATCGATCAATTCCCGTGTGAACTTTAGTCGTGCAGCACCCAAGATTACTCCGTCTACGTCGCTCTCCCGAATTCGATTTATTACCGAGAAATTTCCGGTAGACCCGGCACTGTAGTCAAAAACCATGACAGAGTATCCCCGGGCCGCGGCCGTACTGATCACGGAACGGACCTCGTTCTGGTTGCCAGGGTTTTCCAGGTCGGGTGCCAGCATGGCGATGGTCAGAGAGCGGGAGGTTCGTAGAGATCGTGCGGCACCGCTGGCCTGATAGCCGACCTTTTTGGCGATCTCGATTACTCTTGACCTGGTTTGATCACCTACGCCCCGGTGGCCGGTCAGGGCTCGCGACACTGTTGAGATCGATACACCGGCGATCTCAGCGACTTCGCGGATAGTGGCGCGGTTTTTCGGGGTGACTGGCGGCGGCAACGCGGGTATCCATCCATGCATTTTGATTAGTATAACAGCCGGTAACCTGTTCCGTGAATGGAAATGTTGTGTCCCTGGGGCGAAAAGCCGGGCCGAAGCGGCTGTTTGAGGCACGCAAACGTTTCCTTGATATGATCATGTGTTTGCGTTAGTCTTCTGTCAAGCTGAATATCAATAAAGAACTGTGAGCGCGCCAACCTAGTCATTTTCATCACGGTTTTGAAGTTTGCTTTTTCAAAGGACAAATCTATGGGTTTAACCGCCGCACCTGCTCTCGCGGGCGTGCGTGTTCTCGACTTGACAGATGCATCAGGCGTTTTTTCTACGAGGCTGCTCGCTGATCTGGGCGCTGACGTGGTACGAATCGAACCGCCTGATGGTGGATCGCTGCGTAGCCACGGCCCATATGCCAACGGCACTCAGGATCCTGAGCGCGGCTACTACCACCTTTTTCACAACATGAACAAACGCTCTGTCGTAGCTGACTTTGATGATGCCGAGGCTCTCTCCAGGGTGAAGGCCCTGGTCCGGACAGCCGATATCCTCGTTGAGTCCGGAATGCCCGGTCGGCTTGCGGCGTACGGACTCGATTACGACTCCGTGCGGGAGGAGAATCCGGGCCTGACCTATGTCTCCATTTCGCCTTTTGGGCAGGGAGGCCCCTGGTCTAATCGCTCAGGCAATGACCTTATTGCAGCGGCGTCGGGGGGAATACTTGGGACCAGTGGGTCGCCTGATGATCCGCCCATGCAAGGCAACGCCGATCCGTCATACAAGATGGCAGGGCTTGCAGCGGCAACGGGTGCGCTGCTCTCATGGCGGGGCGTCTGTGGCGGCGCGGCGGGCGTTCACGTTGATATTTCGGTGCAGGAAGCCACTGCGATGATGGGCGTCCAGTCGCTCAATCCTTGCATATATTCGACTGAGGGTTGCGTCCCGCGTCGACGGGGAGTATTCGGCCCCATTCACCTGTGCGCCGACGGTAAATATGTTGCGGCCCACGCGTTGCCGCAGTCTCTGCCGAGGCTCCAGGCTCTGGCAGAGGAGCGCGGAATAGTTGCCGAGGAGGGTGACTTTCCAGGAGCGGAAATCATGAAGCGCTTATCCGCGCATATGACCTCTGACGAGGTGATGGGATTGATTGAAAAGTTTGATTTAATCGGACTGCCTGTTTGCCAGTTCGATGACATCCACGAGCATCCGCACTTTCAGGCGATAGAACAGTTTGGGACCGTCAGCCACGAGAAACTGGGCATAGAACTGATCAGTGTTCGCAGTCCGGTAGCCGGGATGGCGGCGAGCGTCCCGGTTCGGCCCGCACCCATGCTGGGTGAGCATACCGATGCGGTGTTCGCGGAAGAGCGTGCCATCCCCGACAGGACACTTTATCCCGATAACGGAGTGGATGTCGCAACGCCGCTTGCGGGGATACGGGTGCTGGATTTCTCCTGGGTGCTTGCGGGTCCACTCGGAACGCGAATCCTCGCCGACTTCGGCGCTGACGTCATTCGAATTGAATCAGAAGTACGTCCGGATATCATGAGGATGGAGCGCGCCACGCTGTGCGCAAGCGGAGTATTCAACGACGCCAACCTGGGGAAGCGGTCTCTCACCCTGGACCTGTCTCAGCAGGAATCCGTCGCACTGGTCAGGAAGATGGTCGAGAAGACGGATGTGGTCACCGAAAATTTCAGGTCGGGGGTCCTGGATCGAATGGGACTCGGGTACGAGGAACTGAAGAAAATCAATCCCGGCATCATAGTTGTTCATCTGCCTGGTTGCGGAATTACCGGGCCCTGGGCTAAGCGTGGCACCTTCGGTGGTGTCCTGATGGCCGCAGCGGGACTGAACACAATCTCCGGATTCGAAGGCCGCCCGCCCTATGGGATCGCATGCGCCTATCCCGACTTCACCTCACCCTACCTCCTTTCACTCCAGATTCTGACGGCCTTGCGCGAACGCGAGCTGACGGGGCTGGGGCAGGAGATCGTGCTCAACCAGCTGTCCGCGACTGTA
>JBGTGB010000071.1:0-6027 GCA_041746975.1 Haliea sp.
CCGGATGTCACCCTTACAGTGGATGGCGAGATCATCCGGTTTGTCGGGTCCGAGGCGAACTTAACCCGGGCGCCGATGCTGGGTGAACACAGCGAAGAGGTGCTTATTGAATTGGCCGGGCTGTCAAAAGCGGAAGTCGCGGTCCTGGTTGAGTCGGGTGTTGTGAGGTAGTGGGTGTAATGGCCCACGTGCCTGAACCGGAAAAACTTCAAGCTCGATAAGCCTCTTCACGACCAAGGCAATTCAGGATCCGGGTAGGTTATGCATTGACTCAAGTAACGCAAACGTTTGCTTGTTTTGCTCATTTGTTTGCGCTAGGCTTGACTAACTAAAAATGAAAAAGAGCAGTAAAGGGCACTCGTACACCCTGATACGACGGTCTTTACATAGTAAGACGAGGAGCATAGTTAAAATGTCAGAGCAGAACATTACGTCCGAGGTTACCGGCACCGTCTGGAAAATCGAGAAGTCAGAAGGAGACTCTGTTGAAGCAGAAGACGTCATCATGATTCTCGAATCAATGAAGATGGAGATACCCGTTGAGGCTCCTTGTGCGGGCAAAATTGCGAAGATTCTGGTGTCGGAACAAGACGCTGTTGATGAGGAGCAAGTCATAGTGGTTATCATGACCTAGGCGCGCAAGTCATCTCCTGTCTGGCCCTTAATTCGGTTGTGAAATCCGAGGGGCTGAAATAAGCAAATATGCTCGGAGCTTCGATCAGCGGCGCCGATCACAAGAAGAGGAAATAATGGGAATTCAAAAACTGTTGGTCGCCAATCGTGGCGAGATCGCGATTCGCGTCATGAGGGCAGCGCACGATATTGGCATCACCTCTGTTGCCGTTTATGCAGAAGATGAGGGTCGTGCGCTTCATGTTCGTCATGCAGACGAGAGGGTGGCTTTGGTTGGGAAAGGCGCGCGCGCCTATCTGGACGCTGATGCGCTGGTCAAAGCCGCTCTCGATTCCGGCGCTGACGCTGTCCATCCGGGCTATGGCTTTCTCAGTGAAAACGCCAGTTTTGCCCGCAAGTGTCAGGCCGCGGGCCTTACCTTTGTAGGCCCCAGACCTGAGATCCTTGAACAGTTTGGTGACAAGGTCATGGCTCGAAAAATCGCGTCTGAGGCTGGTGTAGCGGTTTTATCAGGTACCGAAGGTCATGCTGACGTGAATTCTGCGCAGGCTTTTTTAGCGGCGTTGCCGGTCGGTAGTCAAATCATTATCAAGGCTGTTGCTGGTGGGGGCGGCCGCGGCGTACGAGTTGTTGACGCCAACACGGATCTTACGGATGCCATGAATCGCGCGGCGGCTGAGGCACAAGCGGCCTTTGGTGACGGGACACTATACATCGAAAGATACTTGCCGAACGCTCGTCATATTGAGGTGCAAGTCGTGGGCGACGGTAGTGGCGAGGTTGTCCATCTAGGAGAGCGGGATTGCAGCATCCAACGGCGCTATCAAAAAATTATCGAGATAGCACCTTCACCGACGTTAGCAGACGCCACCAGAAAAAAAATATTTGATGCTGCTATTTGCGTTGCGGAGTCAGTGAGGTATGACAGTATTGGCACGTTCGAATTCTTGGTATCCGATGACGGTAAAGAATTCGCTTTTATAGAAGCAAATGCCCGTTTGCAGGTAGAGCATACAATCACTGAAGAGGTCATGGGCGTTGACCTGGTCCGAATACAGTTGGAGCTTGCACAGGGTGCATCAATTGCGTCGCTTGCGATACCAAAAGATCCGGCTCCAAATGGTTTTGCCATTCAATTGCGTATCAACACCGAACGCATGAAAGCAGACGGCAAAACCTTACCGGCGGGGGGAGAACTCACGGCGTTCAGCCTTCCGGGCGGTCCGGGTGTCCGTGTTGATACCTTGGCATTTCACGGCTTTCGATCCTCGCCCGGATTTGACTCGCTTCTGGCTAAGCTTATTGTTCATTCACCGTCGTCGAAGTTTGCGGACTGCATAAAGAAAGCGCTTCGTTCCCTCAGTGAGTTTCAAATCGAAGGGATACAGACCAACCGGGATTTTCTGGCCAATATAATGCGCCACCCAGACTTTGCCACGGGCAACATACATACGCGGTTCGTGGACGAGCATTTGGCATCGCTCGCAGATATCAAAGAGAAAATGCCCGAGCGCTACGTCGAATCAGTGTCCTGAGGCGCCCATTGTTTGCGCGCTTTTTACCGTTTCTTGCATGGTGGCACCGAGTTGACTCCTCGACTGCGAAGGCTGACCTCAGCGCGGGCATTACAGGTGCCATCATTGTATTTCCGCAAGCAATTGCGTTCGCCACAATCGCTGGACTGCCACCCGAGTATGGTTTCTATTCTGCGCTCATAGTACCTGTAATTGCGGCTCTATTCGGGTCTTCGTGGCATATGGTCACAGGGCCGACGACGGCAATATCGGTGCTGGTATTTGCGACGATCTCTGCTCAGTACGCACCGGGTAGCGCTGAATTTATCCAGGCTGCAATAACGCTAACGCTCCTCACAGGTATCTTTCAGCTTATATTCGGCGCCCTTCGCTTGGGCGCACTTACACGTTTGGTATCTCCGTCTGTCATGACGGGTTTCACAGCGGGGGCTGCGATCACCATTGCGTTATCGCAGCTTGGGCCGGCGCTCGGTGTCGAACTGGCAGTAACGGACAATCTGGCAAGTTTTCCCAGTCAAATGCAGCAAGCAATGTCTCAAACCAATCCTTTGTCATGCCTGCTATCTCTGCTCACGTTTCTGACAATCCTTATTCTGCAATATTTCAAGCCCGGTTGGCCGGCGTATCTGATTGCCCTGATGCTTGCAACCGTTGCAGCTTATGGTCTCGATGCACAAGCGTACGGTGTTGCCTTTATCTCTCCGGTGGCCTCTATAATTCCACCTGTATCTGCGCCGGTTATATCGACAGCTGTTATCCGTGATCTTGCTCAGGGAGCCCTGGCAATAGCACTCGTCGGGTTGTTGGAAGCGGTAACCATCGCTCGATCGCTAGCGATGCGTTCCGGTCAACTGATTGACGTTAATCAGGAATTTCTTGGCCAGGGTCTGTCCAACACAATCGGCAGTTTTTTTTCGGCATACGCATCTTCGGGTTCGTTTACGCGATCTGGTGTTAATTATGACGCGGGAGCAAAGACACCTCTAGCGGCGATAATTTCCTCCCTTGTACTCCTGCTAATCCTGCTCTTCGGTTATGCATTGATCTCGTATATCCCGCGTCCGGCAATCGCTGGGGTGATACTAATGGTCGCCTTCCGACTGATAGATCTCAGGGAACTGCGCCGGATCTTTGTTTCCAGTTTTTCTGCTACTGCTGTGGTACTGTTAACCTTCGTTTCAACAATTTTCGTCGGCCTCGATTTTGCAATCTACGCCGGCGTGCTTCTTTCCATTGGACTGTTCCTTCGGCAGTCATCACTCCCTTACATTGCCAAGCTCGCTCCCGATCCCGAAACCGAACCCAGAACCTTTAGGAACGCGTTGTCGTATCAGCTCGATGAATGTCCACAACTTGCTATTTTGAGAATCGACGGGCAACTGTTCTTTGGAGCGACGCAATCCCTGAATGAGCAGCTTAGAGACCTGGAGAAGCTTTTCCCAGATCAAAGGTATTTGCTTCTTCTGTTAAAGGGGGTAAGCCAGATTGATTTTCCAGGCGCCGACTTAATTATCAGAGAGGCCCTGCGCCGGCGTGCCGACCGCGGTGCGCTGTATTTAACCGCGCGCCAAAGGCAACTAAGCACCTCACTTCTTGACTACGCCGTGATAGAGGCAGTTGGCGAAGAAAACATTTTCTCGGGAAAGGATTCCGCAATAAAGAATATAGTACCCCGATTGGACGAGTCTATATGCAGAACCTGCAACAAACGGGTTTTTAAGGAGTGTAAAGGACAGCCTGGGCCGGAGTAATCAAATTCGGTTATCTCCGGTGTCAGATTAAGGGTAAACCTCTGTTCTCCGAAAGGTCGCACGCTGGCGCAGCCCCGTGGGGCGCAACTAAAGCATTGTTGCGTTCCACTATCGTCATTGCTGAGGACGCAAAGAATTTGCGTAGATCGCAAAAATCTGAAATCCCCGACTATTATGCTCAAAAATCTGCGGCTTCAGGTTGCGCAAACGATTGCTTGAATATGCGTATTGTTTGCGCTACGCTTGGTTCCATACTAACAATCAGGAGAGAATCATGCCTACGGTCTCACGTTCATGTCCCTGCTGTTCTAGAACCCCGCCTGCTGAAGGATGATTCTATGAGTGCTGCCGCCACATCTGCACTTGCGGGCGTGCGTGTCCTTGACTTGACGGATGAATCAGGCGTCTTTTCGACGCGGCTGCTCGCTGATCTCGGCGCTGACGTCGTACGAATCGAGCCGCCTGATGGTGGTTCGCTTCGTAAACACGGCCCTTATGCCGATAACATGCAGGATCCTGAGCGCGGCTACTATCATCTTTTTCATAACATGAACAAACGCTCTGTCGTAGCTGACTTTGATGATGCCGAGGCTCTCTCCAGGGTGAAGGCCCTGGTACGGACAGCGGATATCCTCATTGAGTCCGGTATACCCGGTCGGCTGGCGCCGTATGGGCTCGACTACGATTCCGTTCGTGAGGAGAACCCGGGGCTGACCTATGTCTCCATTTCACCTTTCGGGCAGGACGGACCCTGGTCAAATCGTTCAGGGAATGACCTTATTGCGGGTGCAGCGGGCGGAATACTCGGAATCAGTGGATCGCCTTTGGATCCTCCCATGCAAGGGAACGCTGATCCGTCATTCAAGATGGCGGGGCTTGCAGCGGCAACCGGTGCGCTGCTCTCCTGGCGCGGGGTCTGCGGTGGCGCGCCGGGCGTTCACGTTGATATTTCAGTGCAGGAAGCGACGGCGATGATGGGCGTCCAGTCGCTCAATCCCTGTATTTACACTATTGAGAAGCGCATTCAGCGTCGCCAGGGGATCTTCGGCCCCGTTCACCTTTGCGCGGACGGTAAATATGTTGCAGCGCGCGCGACGCCCCAGTCTTTGTCGAGGCTGCAGGCTGTGGCAGAGGAGCGCGGAATCGTTGCGAAGGAAGAGGGCATCATCCCAGGCGCTGGAATCATGAAACAGTTGGCCGCCGCTATGACCGCAGAGGAGGCCATGGGGCTGGTTGAGGAGTTTGATCTGATCGGATTGCCCGTTGGCCGCTTTGAGGATATCTACAAGCATCCGCACTATGAGGCGATAGAACAGTTTGAGACGGTCCGGCACGAGGGGCTGGGCATAGACCTCATCAGCGTCCGCAGTCCGCTAGCCGGGATGGCGGCGCGCGCCCCGGCTCGGCCGGCACCCTTGCTGGGAGAGCATACCGATGTCGTGTTCGCAGAAGAGCGCGCCGTTCCCGACCGGCCGCATCGCCCCGGCAACGGAGTGGATGTAACCAAGCCGCTTGCGGGGATCCGCGTGCTGGATTTCTCCTGGGTGCTTGCGGGTCCGCTCGGAACGCGAATCCTTGCCAGTTTCGGCGCTGATGTTATTCGTATTGAATCAGAAGTACGCCTGGACATGATGAGGATGGAAGGCCCCAAGCCAAACACCGCCCCTGTCTTCAATGACGCCAATCTTGGCAAACGTTCTCTTACGCTGGATATGTCGCAGCAGGCGTCGGCCGCACTGGTCAGGAAGATGGTCGAGAAGGCGGATGTGGTCACTGAAAATTTCAGGTCGGGCGTCCTGGATCGAATGGGGCTCGGGTACGAGGAACTGAAGAAAATCAATCCCGGCATCATTGTCGTTCATCTACCTGGTTGCGGAATTACCGGGCCCTGGGCCAAGCGCGGCACCTTCGGTGGTGTTCTAATGGCCGCAGCGGGGGTGAACGAAATCTCCGGATTCGAAGGCCGTCCGCCCTATGGGATCGCATGCGCCTATCCCGACTTCACCTCACCCTACCTCCTTTCACTCCAGATTCTGACGGCCTTGCGCGAACGCGAGCTGACGGGGCTGGGGCAGGAGATCGTGCTCAACCAGCTGTCCGCGACTGTA
>JBGTGB010000072.1:0-4809 GCA_041746975.1 Haliea sp.
GGCCTCCACATGCGGCTGCCAGTAGACTTGACGTTCTTCATTGTCGGCAGACATGGCCGTGCTCCTGTTGTGACAAACTCGGGAGCATGTTCCGACGTCACCGGCCTGGGTGGAAGTGGGCGGATGTAAGGGCGCTTACGATGCTAACGCGCACGAGTTTCGATCAACATTCCAAGACTGGGCCGGCGAAACAACAGCCTTTACCCGGGAAATGATCGAGCCTGTTTCCGTAATCCGAATAGCTCGGCCTCGGCCGAGATGCCTACCGAGTACGCCCTCAGACCTCGAGTTTGGCTATAAGCTCTTCTAGCCCGCGGCTCCCTCCAGTGGAATGTCCAGAGTATTGAGGAATCGATTGAGCGAGGTGAAAAGCTCCATAACGGCGAGTGCCTCGATGATTTCAAGGTCACTCGCACCCGCTCTGCGCGCGAGGTTCAGTGCATCGATTGAGGCCCCGTGGGGATCGCTGTTTGCCTGCCGGGCAAGTGCCAGTAAGGCACGTTCCCTCGGTGTAAAATTACCCGCCAGCGGATCTGCCAGCAGACGCCCTATTTCCTCCTGACCCATGCCGAGAGAAGCCAGATTTCTCGAGTGATGCTCGACACAGTAATTGCAGGCATTGTCATAAGATATGACGACGGCAATGGCTTCCCTAAGAATAGGTGGCAGTTGGCCCTCGAGCATCACAGTCTTGACGCGAGCCCAGGTGGCGAAAAGTACTGCGGGGTGTCTCGCGTATGCCCGGAACATGTTGGCTACAGATCCCGTGGCGGTGCGGATCTCGTTGAAGATCGCCTCGATCTCGTCACTGCCGCCATCTACCTCTCGGCCTCCTGATCCCTGTACCAGACGCAGGCGTGGGCGCGCGGCGCTGGTAGGCCGCGTGCTGAGACGCTCATTTATTGGCGTTTCGATGCCGCGTAGCGTAGCGTCGTCTGCCGAGGCGTCGTCGCCGTTGCTTTTGCTGACATAGGCCAGCACGTTTTCGACCTCTTCAGGGCTTGCTTGCCGGTGCATGAACGGTATGGCGCGAATCAACCCCGACAGTTGCTGTACGAAGCGCCGGCAATTGTTGCACATCATCAAGTGCATTTTCATGGCCACACGTTCACGCCAGGGCATCTCACCCTCAAGGTAACGGCTGGCATTGTGGCTTACTTCACGACAGTTCAGCACTCTCCGGTCTCCTGATAGTGATTGACTAGTTTGAACAACTCGGTCCTCGCCCGATGCAACAGTACCCTCGCATTGGATGCGGATATGTCCAGCGTGTTACAGATATCATCGAATGACAGCTCATTACTGTCGCGCATCTCCAGGACCGCGCGCTGATTGCTCGACATACCTTGCAGCAGTCGATGAAGGCAGTCCATCAGATCCGCTCCCATTAACAGCCCCTCCGGGGAGTCCATTGACCAGGTGACAGGCGGCGCTAGCCAGCGTCCATCGTCGCGAAAGCAGTCGTCAAGCGGGTCCGGAGAACGGAAGTTGCCCCCCTGATCCTCCAGAAAAACCTCGCGCTTGCGTGAACGAAGTTGCATCCGTGCCTCGTTGATCACGATTCGGCTCAGCCAGGTCCGTACAGCGGAGCGCCCTTCAAAGCCATCTATCGCGCGATAGGCTTTCAACCAGGCGTTCTGAACCACCTCTTCCGCCTCGCTGGGGCCGACAATCGGCACAGCCAGGGCAATCAGGGCCCGGTGGTGGTCGCGCACCAGGGAGGCAAAATAAGCGTCGGCAGCAGCCTTCCCGGAGCCGACATCACTATCGTTCCCCACTACCCGACCTCCCTGCATAACCCATTGGCCTAGGTCCAATAGACATCGCCCGCGCTCCCCGGTTTCGTGAACCTGCAATGTAACATCTGCACACTTGGCGCATCTATAGCCGGACAAGCATGGAATCGGGCCTGGATATGCGCAACAGCACTCTTCCCAAGCTCCGGCCCAGAGGCTGGCTGACGGTGGGCTCTGCCCTCTGCCTGCTGGTGTTGCTAGCCCTGTTCAGCCACCAGACCGTTCAGCAAAGCCGCGACAACGTCATGTACCTTGCCGATGACGACCTCCCTCTGCTGACCAGCATCCAGCAGCTCAACGTGCAGCTGCTCAAGATTCAGGCCATCCTCTACAATTATTATCTCACTGCAGACAGCGAGCTCTTTGCCGAGCAGTTTCCGGCGGGGTTTGACGCGCTCTCAAGGACCTATCGGGCCATCGAAGAGGAGATTCCCGAAGCCCCAGGATTGTCGTCGATAGGTTCTCTGATCCACTCCTTGCTCGCTATTTCCACAAGCCTGGATACCGTCATGCGGAAATCGCCTGTCGATTGGGACCAGTCTCGGAGTATCCTCGCGGAGATGGACCCGGTGATTCAGCAAATGGATGCAAACAGTCTGCAGCTCGGAAGTTGGATTGGTCAACGCATCACCACGGCCTCCAGGGAGTCATTGCAGAAAATTGAAACTACCCTGCTGCTGATTTCAGCTATGGGGCTTGCGTCGCTGCTGGCTGCCGCCATCATGGTATGGGTCAATGCGCGGCGCCTGGCTGCAATGGAAGAGCAGCACAGGTTGGCGAGCTTCGCGGAACAGAACCCGCTGCCCGTGCTTGCCCTTGACCGCGATGGATCGGTGACCTACACCAATACCGGCGCCGCCGCCATGGCCGGCGAGGTCTTCGGTTTGGCGGAAAGTCAGCTACTTCCAGGGAACCTGGTAGATCTTCTGTCCAGAGCAAAAGCGACTGGCAAATTTGTCACCCAGGATTACAGCCTGGCTGACCGCTACCTCCACATCGGCCTGCACTGGCTGGAAAGATGGCAAGAATATCACTTGTTCCTGGAGGACATCACCGAGCGAAAACTGGCACTGCAAAAGCTGGAGTACCTGGCATTCCATGACGAATTGACCGGCCTCCCCAACCGCGCCGCGTTCTACCGCAATCTGCATGAGCAAACGGCCGCAGCAGCCGGTCTGGTACAGATTGCCCTCCTGAAAATCAATCACTTTCAGGAGGTTATCAACCGCGGCGGGCATAGTCTGGGGGACGCCTCGGTCAGAGCGGTAGTCGCGCGACTGGTAGCGACGATTCTGGCGACACCTGAGCCAAGGCCAACCCTCTACCGATTCGACGGCAACCTGCTGGGAATGATCTACGCGGACGACTCGAATAAACTGAGGATACCGGGTACTCTCTCGGCCGCGTTGCATGAACCCTGCCATGCCGCTGGGCACGAACTCTACCTCTCGCTCAGCATCGGCATCACTGAGCTCAATGGCAGTACCGAAGTGAATGCCCACGAGGTCGAGGAGGCACTGCGCAGGGCGGACCTGGCGATGAACCAGGCCAAGCAACTTGGCGGCAACGGGATCGTGGCGTTTGACCGTGACCTTGAGCTGCGGCACCAATATCGCCAGGCGATGAAGAAGGGCCTTGAGAGTGCGCTTGCCAGGTCTGAGTTCTACCTTTGCTACCAGCCGCAGATGTGCCTGGAAAGTGGAATCATAACGGGCGCTGAGGCTCTGGTTCGGTGGCGGCACGGCGAATTGGGCCAGGTCTCCCCTGCGGACTTCATTCCCGTCGCCGAGGATGACGGGCTCATCGTGGAGATCGGTGCATGGATCATGGTGCGAGCCTGCGGCGATTGCGCGCAATGGTCACGGCATTACGGACAGCCCGTCGGAGTTTCCGTGAACGTGTCAGCGCGCCAGATGTTGCACAGCAATCTGCTGCTGACCGTTGAACGCGCCCTGAACGAATCCGGGCTGCCGCCGTCGCTGCTGGAGCTGGAGATAACGGAAAGCGTCGCCATTGGTGCCCTCGAATCTGTCGCCAGCCAGCTGGAAGCGCTGGTCTCCATGGGTATATCGATCTCCCTGGATGACTTTGGCACCGGCTATTCCTCACTCAGCTATCTCAACCAGCTCCCCGTCAATAAACTCAAGATAGACCAGTCGTTTATCAAAGGGCTTCCGCAAGACAACGTCCAGGTTTCCTCCGTGAAGGCGATTATCGGCCTGGCACAGAACCTTGGGCTGGGTACCGTGGCAGAAGGCATCGAAACCCAAGCCCAGTCTGACTGTCTTGCAGCGCTCGGTTGTGACACGATCCAGGGCTACTGGCTGGGGGAGCCCATGGCAGACCTCCCCTTCAAGCAATTTCTGTCCAGCCGGCGCGTGGCACTCGTCAGGGAGAAGATCTCGTGAAGCAGAACGCAAGTCCGTCCATCAGGGACCTGCTCGATATGGCAACCGCGCCGGGCACAGCGCTGCGCGCCCTCAAGCTGGCACTGGTCGTAGGTACGCTGCTGACCATGATCAATCAGGGCGACGTCGTACTCCAGGGGCTGGCCCCGGACTGGCTCAAGCTGGTGCTAACCTACCTGGTACCCTACGGGGTTTCCACCTGGACGAGTGTTGCCAAGGATCTCGAACAGAGAGCCCGCCAGGCTTCCTGACCCGGAAAATTACTCGCACTGGAAAAACCCATTGGAGTCATTCATGCAAACCACGTCAATGCTCGGACCCATCCTGGCCCAGGTCCTGCTTACCATCGGCGTCTATGTGCTGCTCGGGCGGCGCAAGTTCGCTGCAGTCAAAGCCGGCGAGGTAGACCGCAGCGCCACGGCGCTTGATAACCGGGCCTGGCCCGAAGCGGTGGTCAAGGTGTCGAATAACCTCGCGAACCAGTTCGAGGCTCCAGTATTGTTCTACGTGCTCTGTTTTGTGCTGATGGCACTGGGCCAGGGGAGCGGAATTGCGCTGGCGCTGGCCTGGCTGTTCGTGCTGAGCCGATGCGCCCATGCCTGGGT
>JBGTGB010000073.1:0-1820 GCA_041746975.1 Haliea sp.
CTCTCCTCAAGGCAATACAACCGGCAGACGGGGCTGCTGATTTGCTGCCCGATCAGCACCAGCATCCGCGGCACTGCCACCGAAGTGCCGATCCACAACCTCGTGCAGCCTTCCGTGGTTGCCGCCAGCCTGATTCAAACCCTGTCGTGGAAGGAGCGCAAGGCGAAACTTATCGCCGAAGCCGACAAGGACGTGCTTGAACAGGTCCTGTTCCGCATCCTGCCACTGCTTGGTGCTGAAGGAGTGATTGAGAAGTTGATCGCGGGGTAGAGGCGCCACCTCGCCCGGCGCCCGGCTCACACGCGGGTTGCGGGGCGGAAAATTCGATCCGCCCCTGTTCCCTCAGCGGTAAACCGGAAACCGCGCGCAGATGTCCAGCACCTTGCCCTTCACCTCGGCGATGGCCGCGTCGGCATTGCCCTGCTCCAGGGCCTCCAGCACGTCACACATCCAGCCCGCCAACTCGACGGTTTCCGCCTCGCCGAAGCCGCGGGTGGTGATGGCCGGGGTACCGACTCGCAGGCCGGAGGTAATAAAAGGCGAACGCGGGTCGTTGGGGACGGCGTTCTTGTTCACGGTGATATTGGCGAGGCCCAGGGCCTCGTCCGCATCCTTGCCGGTGTAGGGCTTGCCGATCAGATCCACCAGCATCAGGTGGTTGTCGGTGCCGCCGGAGACAATGTTGATGCCGCGCTCGATGAATGTGCGTGCCATTGCCCGGGCGTTGGCCACCACCTGCTTCTGATAAGTCACGAACTCGGGGCTCGCGGCCTCCTTGAAGCTGATGGCCTTGGCGGCAATCACGTGCATCAGCGGGCCGCCCTGGCCGCCGGGGAACACTGCCGATTGAAACTTCTTCTCCAGCGCTTCATTGGCGCGGGCCAGAATAATGCCGCCGCGGGGGCCGCGCAGGGTTTTGTGGGTGGTGGAGGTGACCACGTCGGCGTGCGGCACCGGGTTGGGATACAAACCCGCCGCCACCAGGCCGGCCACGTGGGCCATGTCCACCAGCAGGTAGGCGCCCACCTTGTCAGCGATGGCGCGGAAGCGCGCCCAGTCCATGACCCGGGAGTAGGCGGAAAAACCGGCCACGATCATCTTCGGCTTGTGCTCCAGCGCCAGCGCTTCCACCTGGTCGTAGTCGACTTCGCCGGTGTCCGCTTTCAGTCCATATTGGATGGCGTGGTACATCTTGCCGGAGAAGTTGGGCTTGGCGCCGTGGGTCAGGTGGCCGCCGTCGGCCAGGCTCATGCCCAGGACGGTGTCGCCGGCGTTGCACAGGGCCTGGTAGACCGCCGAGTTGGCCTGGGAGCCGGAGTGGGGCTGGACGTTGGCGTAGTCGGCGCCGAACAGGGCCTTGGCGCGATCAATCGCCAGCTGCTCGGCCTTGTCGACGAACTCACAACCGCCGTAGTAGCGCTTGCCCGGGTAGCCTTCTGCATACTTGTTGGTGAGCACCGTGCCCTGGGCCTCCATGACCCGGGGGCTGGCGTAGTTTTCCGAGGCGATAAGCTCAATATGTTCTTCCTGGCGCCGCTCTTCTTCCCTGATCGCAGAGAAGATCTCGTCGTCGAAGCCTGCAATGGTCATGCTCTGGTCAAACATCGGTGTCCCCTGGCTGGCGGGGGGCGCGAACGCCCGGGTGGATAAAGCGGCGCATTTTACCCAAATTCACTCCGCCATATAAGTAGCGGGCCACAGCCTGTCCAATCCTGTATTATTTCTGTCATCTTTATGAAATACAGTGGAGTGACAAATCTTGTCACAGCAAAACACGGATTCCTGAGAACTCATGAATATCAGTATTTTCGGCAGCGGCT
>JBGTGB010000074.1:0-22164 GCA_041746975.1 Haliea sp.
CATCCCGGTATTGGACGACAGGCTCGACACCCCCAGCATGCGGGACTTCACCGACACTCCGATCTGGCACCGGGCCAACGCGGAACAAAGCTGGGACTACTACCTGGGCAGTAACTTTGCGCGCGGAGCCGACAATGTCCCGGCCCTGGCCGCTCCTGCCCGGGAACAGAATCTGGCCGGCCTGCCCCCCGCCTGCATCACCGCCATGGAATTCGACCCGTTGCGGGACGAGTCGCTGATCTATGCCCAGCGCCTGCTGGCGGCGGGAGTGTCTACCGAGATCCACTGCTACCCCGGCACCTTTCACGGCTCCAGCATGGTGGTAGACGCCGCGCTCAGCAAGCGCGGCGTGGCGGACATGTTCACCGCCCTCGCCCGCGGCCTCTGCGTCGATCCGCAATAGTCACTGCCAGGAGCAGCATCAACATGGACAACAATTCGCTCTACCACCCGCCCCTCATGCCACACCTGCTGATCGAGGGCCTCAACCGCTACAACGACCAGCCCTGTCTGTTTCTGGGCGACAAGGTCGCCACCTACCGCGAGGTGCGTGAGCGCACCAGCCAGCTGGTGCAGGCTCTGCAATCCCTGGGCCTGGGCCGTGGCAGTCGGGTGGCGGTGATCTCCGGCAACCGCCCCGAGGTACTGTCCAACATCGCCGCCATGCAGCTGGCAGGCTGTATTGGCACACCCCTGCACCCGCTGGGCTCGCTGGAGGACCACGCCTACGTGCTTGAGGCTGCAGAAATCGATGCCCTGGTGTTCGACCCGACCGCCTTCGACGCCCATGCCGGCGCCTTGCAAAAGAGGGTGCCCGGTGTGAAGCACCTGCTCTCCTTTGGCCCCAGCGACAGCGGCATCGACTATCTGGCCCTGGCGGACGGCTTCGGGCCCCTGCCGCTGGTGGCGCCGGACGTGAACCCTGAGGACATCGCCTCGGTCAACTTCACCGGTGGCACCACCGGCAAGCCCAAGGGCGTGATGAGCAGCTATCGGGTCACCAGCTACATGACCCAGATCCAGCTGGCTGAGTGGGAATTCCCCGAAGACCTGCGGATGCTGATCGCCACGCCGCTGTCCCATGCGGCGGCCGCCTTCTTCATCCCGGTGCTGCAGAAAGGCGGCGCCTTCTACGTCATGCAAGGTTTCAGCCCCGACGGCTTCTTCGACATGATCGAGCAGCACCGTATTACGGCGACCATGCTGGTGCCGGTCATGCTCTACTTCCTGCTGGATTCGCCGCGCGCCAAAACCGCCGACATGTCGAGCATGGAGTCCATTTTCTACGGCGCCTCGCCCATGAGCCCGGCGCGCCTGAAGCAGGCCATCGAAATGTGGGGGCCGGTGTTCTACCAGTTCTTCGGCCAGTCCGAGGCCCCCATGGTGCTCGCCAACATGCGCCGCGCCGAACACGACCTGAGCAAGCCCGAACGACTGGCTGCCTGCGGCCGGCCCTCGCCCTGGGTCCATCTGGCGCTGCTGGACGGCGACGGCAATCCCGCGCCCGAGGGAGAGCCCGGCGAAATCTGCGTGCGCGGGCCGCTGGTGATGAGCGGCTATAAAGATATGCCGGAAGCGACCGCTGAGGCCTTTGCCGGCGGCTGGCTGCACACCGGCGATATCGGCCGGCTGGATGAGGACGGCTTCCTGCATATCGTCGACCGCACCAAGGATATGATCGTGACCGGGGGCTTCAACGTCTACCCGCGGGAAGTGGAGGATGTGCTGTCACGGCATGAGGCGGTCCAGCAGGTGGTCGTGATCGGCGTACCCGATGAGCAGTGGGGCGAGGCGGTGAAGGCGGTGGTGGTGGTCAAGCCCGGGGTAAGTGCGGACGAGGCCCTGACTGCCGCCCTGAAACAGCAGGTGAAAGACGCCAAGGGTTCGGTGCAGGCGCCCAAGACCGTGGACTTCGTCGATGCCATTCCGCTGACGCCGGTGGGCAAGCCGGACAAGAAGGCCGTGCGCGCCCGCTACTGGGGCGACCAGACCCGTGGCGTCAGCTAACCACTCTGATATCTGGAAACTTGTGGGAGCCCGCTGGCCCAGGCCACCCTCTCTGTCCGCTGCGCGGCCATTCACCTTGTCCGCGGGCGATGATCGCGCGGGGACCGCGCTCCTACATCAGCGGCCTTTTGCGCCGCAGACGTACCACCCCGGTGGCGATGCCGGTGCCCAGCAGGGTCACCACCATGCCCACCAGCACCTGCAGGCTGATGGATTCGCCGAGCAGCAGGAAACCCCAGGCCAGGGCGCTGACCGGTACCAGCATGGTCACAGTGGAAGCAGCCGTGGCGCCCGCGCTGGCCAGCAGCTTGAAGTACAGCAGCAGCGCCGCGGCAGTGCTCAGCGCCGCCAGTCCCAGGGCCGCGCCCCAGGCGATATCACTGACCGGCGCTGCTGGCCACAGCAGCACACCCGGAATCAGCAACACCACGGCCGCTGCCGCACAGCTGCCAGCAGCCAAGACCCGGCTCGGCAGGTGCGACAGGCGGGTACGTGAATAGTTGCCGCCAAAGCCATAGCACAGAGTGGCACCCAACGCCGCCAGAATAAACCAGCCGTCGCCACCGGCACTGAAATCGAGCCGTCCCCCAGACAGCACCGCCACTCCGATCAGGGCCAGAGTAAGGCCCCAAACCTGCTGGCGCAGGATAGCGGTGGTAAAGAACGCAGCCCCGATCAAGGCAGTGGCGATGGGGGTGGCCGCATTGATCAGGGAGGTAAATCCGGCTTCCAGGCGCGTGGTGGCCAGGGCAAGCAGGGTATAGGGCAGCGCCGAGGTGGTCAGACCGAGCACAAACAGCGGCCCCAGGTTCTGCCGCAGCAGACGCAGGTACTCGGGGTTGGCCAGCAGCGGCGCCAACAACAGCGCTCCCAGCGTCATGCGCAGGAAAATCAGGCTGACCGCCCCGAACTCAGGGGCCGCCACGCGCATGAAGATGAACGAGAAGCCCCAGAGCGATGACAGCAGGAGCAGGCGCAGGGTGTCGGCAAGCGACATGGGATGGCCTCTGGCGCAAAAAGCCAAGCTTACGGCACAGGGTCTGGTGAAGAAAGCCAGTGCCAGGAGCCTCGCTCTCAGCTTACCAGTCGAACCGACTGCCCACCCATTCTTCAGAAAGCTTCCATAGCTTCTCCGCGCCCTCACGATCCACCGCCCAAGGTGCATAGCCACTGGCTGCCAAGCCCTCTCCCTGGACGGGCACACCGACACCGCAGTCCTCCAGATAGAGACCGCCCCTGCCTGTCAGGGCAGAACTGGTAGCCGCCCAGACCGTGGTCGCAGCCCCCTGGGGCATCGACTTGAAAGCTAGCCCGGGTGCCTCATCTGAACCGCCCAGCATCCCCTGGAGTTCTTCCTCCGACATATATCGGCTGAGCTCCGTGTGCACGGCGCCGGGGTGAACTGCCAGGGCACCTAGCCCGCGGTCGCCCAGGCGCTCGTAAAGAGCAATTGCATGCCAGATGTTGGCCGTCTTGGATTGACCATAGGCCAGCCACCTGTCGTAGGGGCGGTGCTTAAAATGGGGGTCATCAAAGTCTACCGGCCCAAACTGATGACCACCGGAAGTCAGATTGATAACCCTGGGAGCAGGAGCCTGCAGCAGTGTCTGTACCAATTCGCCGGTGAGCAGAAAATGCCCGATATGGTTAACGGCGAGCTGCCACTCCCAGCCCTGGGCTGTGCGTTGCAGCGGACAAGCCATAACACCCGCGTTGTTAATCAGCAGATCCAGGCGAGACCGGGAAAACCTCACGTTCTCGGCACACTTACGAATGCTGGCTGGGTCAGAGAGGTCCAGCGACATGAATACAAGGTCGGCTTTAGGTGACTCCTGCAGTATGGCTGCCATGGCCTCGCGGGTCTTCTGTTCATCCCGGGCAGCCATTATCACCGTTGCACCGGCCAGCGCCAGACTGCGCGCTGTTTCCACACCCAGGCCGGAGGAGGCGCCCGTGATCAGTGCACTCCGGCCGTGCAGATCGACTCCCTGCATGACCTCATCCGTAGTGCTATCGGCCGAGAAACTGTCTTCCACCGTCAACTCTCCCCGATCAACCCAGGAAGGCCTGGCCGCCATCCAGCCCGATGCTCTGTCCATTGACATAGGCTGAATCGGGGCCGCACAACATCGCTACAAAGCGCCCGATATCAGACTCACAGTCTCCCACCCGTCGTTGCGGAATCGTCTGGAAAAAATGTTCGGCCTCTTCAGGGCGGTTATCGATCCACCACGCCAATGCAGGCGATGAGGCCAAGGGAAGGATCACATTGGTGCGTATGCCCTCTGGCCCCCATTCGCAGGCAGCCGCCCGACTCAGGGAGCGTATCGCTTCTTTACAGGCAGCGTAGGCGCCATAGCCCGACATATCCCAGCGCTTTCCCGCAGCCGTGCCCAGATTGATAATGACGCCATCACCCTTCAGGTGCGGGTAGCAAAGCTTCATCAGCCTGAATGTTGCCAGGGGCCCGGATTCCCAGCCGCTGTTAAGCTGCTCCTCTTCGATTTCCAGAAGTGTGCCGAGGGGGACTTCCTGGGCATTGTTGACCAGGATGTTGATACCACCGTACTGATCGATCACCGCTTGCACGCAGTCCTGCAATGATTTCTCAGACTTGACGTCGCACTGGATTGGAGTGGCGTCGCCGCCGGCTTCGACAATTGACTGGCAGGTCGCCTCCAGCTTGTCCAGGGTACGACCAGCAACCGCTACTCTGGCCCCGGCCCTGGCCAGTTCAACCGCGATACCCTGCCCTACACCCTGGCCCGCACCGGTAACCAGTGCCACTTTACCTTTTAACTTCATTCTTTCCTCCAAGTCTCTCGTTGTTGACGGCGGCCACCATCAGCGCGCTGTCGGGCTCTCTTGTTTCTCTAGTGAAACCGCAGGACGGCCTCAAGTCCATAGGTGCGTGGGTCGCCAAAAAAACTCACCGTCCAGGGGCCGAAGGGGATGGTATTCAGTCGATACTCCTCATCGGTCAGATTCTTTCCCCACAGGGCCAGGCTCAGCGTGCTGTCACTACCCACAGGAATATCCAGCAGCGACAATCTCCCATTGAGAACACCGTAGCTGTCTATCATGGACGTTGCGTTTTGCTCGGGGGTCACGTACGGCTCGTAATCATCACTGTAAGTGTAGTCCAGGCGACCGTTCAGATTACCCCAACTGGCCCGAACAAAAGTGTACTCGGCGCTGAGATTAAAATTGTACTCCGGCGCATACTGGTTTGCCCGCTCATTCTTGCGATTGACCTCCCGTCCCAGCGCAGCATCGAACTCGTTGTATTCCTTGTACTCGGAATCGAGATAGCCGACGTTTGCGGTGAGCAAGAGATCTGCTGTCGGCTGGAACAATACCTCCAGCTCCAGGCCCTTCTTCACAGCCTCACCGGCATTGCGAATGACAGTTGACGCTGAAGAGCCACTGGTAAAGACCGAAAGCTGCAGGTCGGTTTCATCGTTGTAGAAAGCAGCGGCATTGAGCTGTAAGCGGTTATCCAGCAAGCGGGACTTGAACCCCAGCTCCCAGGCATCTACCTCCTCCGGATCATAGCCGTCCACGAATCCCGCGAGTGAATCCGCCTCGCCATTGAAGCCGCCGGCCTTCCATCCCCTGGAGTACTTCGCGTAGGCCTGCAGCTCATCGCTGAAGTCATAGCCCAGGATGAAGGTCGGCGCCACGTTGGTCCATCTGTCATCAGCAGCGCCCTCGAAGTCCCCCGGGTGGATGATGTAGGAATCCTTTTTCTCCCTGGACCATCTGACCCCGGCTGTCACCGTAAGCTTGTCCTGCAATACTCGCGGGCGATAGTCGGCCTGGCCATACAATGCCAGCTGCTTTGCTTCCAGACCGTATTGGTAGTCAAGTGTGAATGGACCCAGGAACGAGTTCAGGGGGATCAGTGGATTGACTACGTCCGCTTCTTCCTCAAAGGCGTAAATGCCAAAAACATAGTTGAAGCGATCGGCGGAGCTCAGTACCTGGAATTCGTGTGAGGTTTGTTCATAGTCCTCATCGATTTCAGAGTGGAATAATGAAAATGGCGTGCCGTCGTTGTCATCGCTTTGCACAAAGTTCATTTCACGGCGGTTGCCGATGTAGCGTACTGACAGGTCCCCCAGGGCCCCCACGACGCCTACGTCATAGTTCAGTGTCAAGGTATGACTCGCGGCGTCAAAAGCTTCCATAGCGAGGTAGTCCGTGCTGATGCGGCGCGCGTTCCTGTTTTCAGGAACGATAAAACTGGCGAGATCTGCGGGAATGGGTATTCCAAGATTGAAATTATTGGGATCGACGTGGGTCAGCTGCTCCTTGGACGAGGTATTGTCCGCATCACTCTTGTCATAGGTGTAGCGCGCTGAGAGTCGATCACTCACGTCCCACAGCAGATCAACCCTTGCCGACCAGCGGTCAAGTTCATTGAAGGCGTCATTGCTGCTGCGAGGATTGGCCGGTATCCGGGCACCCGGCACGAACGGACTGGCAATGGTACTGCCTTGGGGCGGCGGCACGTTGTCATACAGCCCATCACGCTGCTCCGCGCCATAGGAAAGCTTGGCCTTGATGTCACCCATACCGCCCACGGCAAGCGCCGGCAGATCAACAGCAAGATAGCCCTCACTGTAGTCAAAGTTGCCGAAGCCGGCACGAGCAGTCATCCCAAACTCGCCGCTTGGCCTGGTAGTAATCAGGTTCACCGCCCCACCAATCGTGTTTTTTCCGTACAGCGTGCCCTGGGGACCGCGCAGAACTTCGATTCGCTCCAGCTCCGTTACCCGAAATATATTCCCGGATATCTTGCCGACATACACATTGTCCAGATAGATGCCGACCGTGGGCTCCCAGGTGATTGCCGGGTTAGAGGTTACCGATCCGCGTATCGCGACAGCTGCCTTGCCGGTGTTGGTGGGCATGGCTGCTATCTTGACGTTGGGCACGATGGTTCCCAGGTCAGTGATGTCCTGAATGCCCCGCTGCTCGAGCTCATGAGCCCCGAATGCGGTAATCGCTATGGGGGTATCCTGCAGGGTTTGCTCACGTTTCTGCGCGGTTACCACGACCTCCTCAAGCGTCACGGACTGAGCGTGCACCGTGCCAGCGAGCGCACTCGCCAGCGCAGCAGCCATAAGAGTCTTCGGACGGGAAATGGAATGCTTGTTATTGTACATGTGTCTCTCCACTCGCTTTGATGACTAATGTGAACCTACGTTTACCACTCTTAGCGTTACCCCCTAGTCCTCGGCCATAATGCGTGCATGCAGGTCCTTGTCAGTGATAAAGACCGGGATGTTGTTGCTGTCGTTATACGGCGCCCTGGCCAGGGCCCCACCATCTACTCGAATCACCTCACCACTGATGTAGCTGGCCAGATCCGAAAGGAGAAAGGCGACGGTGGCGGCAATTTCTTCGGGCTCACCACAGCGACCGAGCGGTACTGCCGCTCTGGCAGCCTCTTCCACTCCCTCAGCCCAGCGCCTTGCCTCGGCACTCATGATCGTTCCGCAGGACACCGCATTGACGCGAATTCCAGCACTGCCCCATTCGACGGCCATGGTGCGCGTCAGGTTATTGAGGGCCGCTTTCGCCGCAGCGTAGCCAGCGCCATAGGGCATGGATATCAGGCCAGTGGACGAAGTGATATTGACGATGGCGCCTGGCGAACTCCGCTCCTTCAAACTGCGCGCCACGGCTATCGATAGCGTCAGTGCCGACGTGAGATTAAAGTCCAGGAGATTCTTGAAGTTTGCTTCGGTTTCCGCCGCCAACAACGGCGCCATCTGCTCCATGCTCTGGAAACCGCCTACGACATTGACCAGCCCGTCGACTGGACCGGCTGCGGACTCTACCTGCTGGAGCACCCTCTGCGCTGCACCCTCCTGCAGCAGATCCTCGACCAGGAGCAGGTGGTCTGTACCGCTGCGGCCAAGCTCATCGCGTATCGCATCGAATGCACTGTCGGACTTGTCCACGCCGACAACCCGGGCGCCCGCCTGGGCCAACATCAGGGCAATCGCACTGCCTATGCCGCCGCCACCCGCGCCGGCGACAACGACAACGCGCCCGCCAAGATCCAGAAGTGGTTTCACCTGTTTTCCTCCACGGCAGTTGTTCCCGGAGCTCCGGGCAGAAATGCGTGATACTTGCCCGCCAGTGACCCGCCATCCACGACAAATTGCGTCCCCGTGCAGTAGCTCGCCTCATCACTGGCAAGAAACAGGGTCAGATTGGCCACCTCTTCCGGGTGACCCGCTCGCTGCAGGGGAATATCCGTATACAGTGAGTCCACCTCGGCCGGCTGCATCCCATCCGGATTGGTCATCGGCGTATTTATGCCCCCGGGGTGAACGCTGTTGACCCGAATGCCATGCGGACCCAGCTCCAGTGCCGCCGAGCGACTCATCGCCTCCACCGCCGCCTTGCTGGCCGCGTAGGCACCGGTACCATTGGTGGGCAGCATCGCCCCTGTTGAAGAAATGTTGATGATGCAGCCACGCCGCCCTGCCACCATCCCGGGGATAACCGCCTGCATACCGAGGAAGACTCCCTTGACGTTGATGGCCAAGAGGCGATCGAAAGTGGCTTCATCCATGTCGGCAATGGTGGCGTAGTGCAGCATTCCGGCGTTGTTCACCAGGATATCCACGGGGCCAAAACGGTCCTCGGCGAACTTGATCACCGTGTCCCAGTCCTTGCGGCTCGTCACGTCATGGCGGCAGAAGGCCGCGGTTTCGCCCAGCGATGAAGCTAGCGAACGACCGGCCTTTTCCTGCAGATCCGTAATTACTACCTGTGCGCCCGCCTCCACGAAACGCTTCGCCGTTGCGCTCCCCATACCACCGGCGCCGCCGGTAACGATGGCCACCCTGTTTGCAAGTGTTGTCATGAGCAGCTCCGTGAACTATGACGGGATCACAGTTTTCCTGTTGGTCAATCGGGGTCGCGTTGAAACGGCTCCAGCTCACCCTCGGGGAGCTTAGCGCCGTGCTCCGCAAGGTAGCTGCGGGTGACATTGGGGGGCGACTCTATCGGATCGACAATCTCGTAGATGCGCTCGAATTCGATGTCCTTTATTACCCAGCGGCCATCGACCTTCAGATAGTTCTCTCGATAGAAGGCGGTACCGGTAATGTGGATCTTGCGCCGGAACTCCCAGACATTGTCCTGCAGATACCAGATACCCCGCGCCTCAGTGGGGCTGATGATATCGATCTCCGGATGGTGACCATGGTGCTGGGTAATCATTTCGGCGTGCGCGCCCTCGCGGATCATCTTGAGGTAGGCGTCCCGGCCTTCGATCTTGAATTTGTACACACCACCCTCGACCGACAGCGTCACATCCGGGTGAAATACATCCCGAATGCCTTCCACATCAGCGGTGTCAAAGCAGCGAAAATAGCGATACTTGAGGCGTTTGATTTCCTCGATATCAACAAGCCACTGCACTTTGGCCAGCAGATCATCCTGATTCATTCTGTTCTCTCCATCTCATCCACTTGAATTACGCGACAGCCAATTTTTCCGGGGGAGTTTCTACCGGGTCCACCTCGACCAGTGCCCAGCGCCCCTGTGGCAGCAGCGGCGAACCAATGTCCAGGGGCGCAGGGCCCTTGTATTCCAGGCTCAGAAAGACATCGAAAGGCGACTCCTCGGGTACCGGCGACAAGGCAACATCCAGCGCCGCGCAGTGCAAGCGGTCCCGCAGTGCAGAGACAATCCGCGATGCCACCGTTTCCGCCACTTCCCGGGGATTGGCTCCCTGCTTCCACATGAGAACGGCCTTGTTGCCCGCAACGGACTCAGTAGCCTCGTGAGGCCAGAGCACGGTTTCACGGACTTCAAACGACAGGCGGCGGGATATGTCCAGAAACTGGCGGTCATCAAGATCCAGCCGCCGGAAGTCTTCCGAGCGAAGAAAACCGTACAGGGCCTCGTCGTCCGCATCGTCGGCAACCCAGAACTCTGCATAGCAATCAAAGGTGATCAGCCCGCCGGTTGACGAGCGAACGTGATTGCGAACGTAGCGCAACCACTTGAAATGCTTGATAAAGCTCAAGCCAAGCGGCACATGGCGGGTTTCGTAATACTGGCGAAACTCGCTACGGGACAGATCCGGACGCCGGGTCTTGATGGATAGGCGTTTGCGCATGGTATTAGGCTCGTTAGATACGCATCGCCATAGTCTACCTACCGGTAGGTAATGTCAAGAGTGAGATTGATTATCCTTGGTCGGGCCATATACTGCGTACCGGTAGCAAGTGACTCGACCCTAGGGGTGCAGGCATTCAGTGGCAAAAACCTTTCACACAGCGTCCATCGACGGCGTCCCCCAGCGGCCTGATCAACAACGCAATACTGAACGTGGCGCCCAGACCCGGGACAGGATTCTGGATGCGGCGGAGCAGATCTTCTCGCAACGGGGCTACGCTGCCACACGCATAGAAGATATCTCCAGCACGGTAGGAATCCGCAAACCGTCGGTTATTCATCACTTCGTGGGCAAGCTGGAGTTGCACAATGAGGTGATGAACAGGATCTACGCAGCGTTACTGGAATCCACTCTCTCCGCGCTGGATAACGCCAGCGACGCCCGACCCGCAGTCTTCACAATTGCCGACGCCTGGCTGGACTTCATCGCGTCACGCCCCCCCGCCGGGCGCCTGTTTCTGCGCAGCGCGGTGGACAATTCCTTCGCCACCGCCCGGGTCGGGCCGGAGGCCAGGGAGTTACTGGACAGATGGACACGCGCCGTCCAGGAAGTTGTCAAACAGGACGAATTCAGCGTTACCGAGCCCCTGGAATTGCTCTCGGTGTTTGCCGGCGCAGCGCTCATGTTCGTATCAATACATCCCTGGCTGGCCGGTGCAGTGGAACCGGTATCAAACGAGAATGGACTGCTTGAACCTTACCGGAAGATGCTGCACCGAAGCCTGCATGCCATACTTTCCACGGAGGTCCGCTAGCTTCAGACAGTTATTCCGGCCGCACCCCACCGCAGAGCACTGCAGTCACCGCCTCGGTGTCCATATATTCCTTAAGCTCCAGCAGCTTGCCATCGCACCAGGTGAACAGGAAATGGTAGTGGTTGACGTAGTCCTTGCCGGATACGTGACGCCCCTTGCCCGTCGCCTCCACCGCTACCCGGTTGCCCTCGGCGGTGACCGCGTGAACCTTATAGCTCAGTCCATCAGGGAAGGCATCCAGCACACTGCCGGCAAACTGACGGATTTGTGACTTGTCGTAGACACCGGAGATCAGGGTGCTGCCCATGGTGTGCAACTTGCCGTCGTCTGCATAGGCGTCGGCGATATGATCGGCGTCCCCGCGGGCGATGGCCTGGATCAACAAGAGGGTGCGTTCGCGGTTGGACTCGACCACTGCCCTGGGCACCATCGGCTCATCCTTGTGGTAATCTGTGCTGGCTTCTTGCATGACATCTTCCTCGTAGACGCTGTCAATTTTCATTTTCCCACAGGAGAACGCCGTGTTATACCAACTCACCGTTGTGCAATTCAGCAAAGCTCTCAATAGCCTCAACGCGATTCTCGACAAAGGCGCGGCGCACGCCGAAGCAAAGAAATTCGATATATCGGTACTGCTCAACGCTCGCCTAGCGCCAGACCAGTTCAACTTGATTCGCCAGGTGCAAATCGCCTGCGATACCGCCAAGTTGGGTGTAGCACGCCTGACAGGCAAAACGGACGCCGCCCCCGTCCACGCCGATGAGGAAACCACCCTGCCGGAACTCAAGGCCCGCATACAAGCGGTGTTGGATTACCTCGCCACGGTCGGGCCAGAGGCGTTCGAAGGTGCCGCCGAGCGCCACATCAGCCAACCGCGCTGGGAGGGGAAATACCTGACCGGTACCGAGTTTGCAATCGAGCATGCCATCCCGAATATTTACTTCCACATCACCACCACCTACGCGATTTTGCGTCACAACGGTGTTGAGGTGGGGAAGAAGGACTATCTGGGTCCCATGCCCTACAGGAGCTGAAGTCATTCTGATCGATAGACACTCACCGGCCCATTCAGGGGCTTCTTCCGGCAGTGAGAGTCCAGCGACACGCTCTGCCGACAGATGGGGGTACACATGAAGTCAGGAACCACGGTCTGGGGCTCCGCGCTTGCGGTGCCGATACTGTTACTCGTCATGATACTGGCGGCCTATGGTGAGGAGGCGGCCACCGCTGCGAATCCTTCTGCTTCGCCGACCGACGCGATGACGGCGGAGAACACAGCGGTCGGTGAGAAGGTCATGGCGATGGCAGCCCAGGCGGCCGAGCGCCTCAACGGCGAGGGCGGCGAACTGCACCGCGCCATCACTGCCGCCGGAAACCGCGAACTGATGGAGTATTCACAGCTTCAGCGCAAGCTCGCCGCGATCAAGGAAGAGACCGGCGCCACCTACGTCTATACACTCATCAAGATCAGCGAAGAGATGACCAACCTGATCGCGGAGGCCTCCGTGGGTGATGACGCCGACGACTACGGCACGGAGTACGAGATGGAGCCGCAAATGGCCGCGGCCTTCGCCGGCGAGCCGGCGTACGCAGAACACACCTGGACCGACGAGTCCTACGGCGTCCAGAAATCTGCCTTTGCGCCCCTGCTGGACAACAGTGGCGGCATCGTCGCGATCGTCGGTATCGACTTCCCTGCACCCGAGTTGGGGAAGTACGACAGCGAACTCAACGTCGACGCCAGGGAGTAGCTGGCGGTACGACCGGTCGCAGCAGCCAGAGCTCATCGACATATATCCCGTCCCACAGGATATCGGCGGTCAGAGCGGCGACGATATCACCCCGATCATCTCTCGCTAACCAGCTAACGCGTTCTGTGTTGTACTGCGGGGCATGCTGCTCCTCTGAATGAGCAATAAAACCCCTGGATACGGCGTCCTGCTCCAAGGTTGAGAGATTACCCTGTCGAAATTCTATATTCACAATAGCCCCCCAAGTACTAAAGCTTGACCTTCATTCTGTAAGGTGAGCAGACTAGGGCTTCAGAAACAACAAGACCCCCAACCCGGTCTGGAATTGGTGCCCCTGTGCTCGGAGCTGCCAATGCTCAGGGGCGCCAACTAATATCAAGCTTTCGGTGATGATTGGCACAGTCGGGCCGGTACAGATTAATCAAGCTCCGATGGGGAATGCCTGACTCTTCGAACATGCTCTTGAAATATTCAGTGACTTCCTCTCCCAGACGGATGGTGACCGATTTTTTCAATCTAGAAGCGTACGGATTTTTACGCGCCTTCATCTTGGAAAATTTCCTTCATGTCTCGACTTCGTTTAACGCCCAAATAAGCGGCGCAGTTTATTGCGTCCGCTGAACTTGTTTGTTATGCACCGGACGGTTGTAGCTGCTTATCGGTTTCATAGGTATACCCAATGACGTCGGTAACCACATCTGGATTAAGAGATCGATATAGAGCATTCGCCGGAACATTGTTGGCCTCTGCAGCCAACCAGACTTCCTCACAACCTTCTCTCTTTGCGATCTCGATTAGGGCCTGCATGATAAGTGTTCCAGCTCCTTTGTTTCTCTGGTTTGCACAGACGTCTACTTCATCAACGTACAGCCATAGTTCCCTTCCATACGGCTTCATCTCAATTCGGGAAGAAGCGATATCCAGAAGGACAGCACCTTGTTCATACTCCTCGTGGCACGCGATGAATATAGTGTTCGAGCGCTCAAGATACGAGTTGAGACTGTCATAATCGTAATCAGACATTTCGTTGGCCTCATCCCACGAGGCGCTGTTTATCTCGCCCACAAGACGGTGAAGGTCGTCATCTAGCGTGATCTCATGTGCTTTCAATTTGACCTACCTCCAACTAAGGCAAGGCGTCTAATCGAGTCGCATTACAGTGAATTAGCCAGACGGGGCTGCATAACGCCGTTCCAGATAATTCGCCTATCGGGGCTAACTGTACCGCCATTTTTATGCAATCAGCACGTTAGCAATTCCCACTCCAAATCCAACCAAGATAGTCTGACGCTCCTTGCTCAAACGGCTCATCAATTTCCCAATTAAAGCGGCACCACTTATCACAATCTCAATAACTTGCGGCGGCGCTTGAATCCAGTACGTGATGTAGCGAATGAAAAGCTTGATACAAGAACCAGAACCGCCACCTTCCTGAGTCTCGAAACGGCTTGGAGCGGACATAAAACACCCAGCTCAACCGGCATCTGAGACCAGTTGCTGCAATGCTTCTTGGGCGAGCTTATTGACACTTTTGCCCTTCACTTGCGCAGCTATCGCAAGTTGTTCGTGCAACTCCGGTGAGATTCTGAGATTAAACTTACCGGAATAATAGCGGCGCGGCTCAATGCCTTTTTCTTTGCATACCTCAAAAAAGACATGCAGAGATTTCTTGAACTCCGACCGCAAGTCTTTAGGATTGCGCCCATAAAAGTCGGCTCCGCCGTTTAGCCCGAGAATTTCACCCCTGAATGAATCCAATTCAGGGTCATACTCGATTTTGGCGTGATAACCTTCCAGCGTCATAGTGTTCATGGCAATACCCTGTGCTGCTCTGACCATTTGCGAATACTGGCCACGGCTCCTTTATCAGTGCTTGGGCCAGGATGAGGACGGTGAAACACCCGAACCTCTCCGAAAAGAAAGACCGCCACGCGACTGCCCTCGAGCTCACTAATCTCCGCTCCAAGCTCGACGAACAGCGCTTCAACATCGCGCCACTGGAGATTTCCGCTCACTGGGCGGGTAAAGATAGCCTCAAGGGTCTTCTGGTGTCTCTTTCTCATGGCGTAATGGTACCATTTTTAGGTACCATATAAAGCGTCAGCCTCCTGAACACGACACCGAGACACATCCCAACCACTTAGTCCTACTACGGTAGAGTCGAAGACTGGCGCGCCGAATTTAGGCAGTGGCATCCTATTCCTGCTCTTTCGATACATGCAGGCGTCACTCCTTCTGCCATGTTCACGTTTCCAGTCCCCGCTCATCGAACCGGACGTGCAGATTTCCCGCATCCGGCTCTCGGACAAAACATCACACCTTCACCCACGACTCACCACGACCGCGTTGAGTGAGACGTACGAGCCCGAAGTGCCCGTAGAGGTGGGACGGAGGATAAGCCCCACCGCGACGTCGCCTCACTTTATGCTTCTGCCGTAGCCACCGGCGTAACCGCATAGCGGTGTAGCTATCGACCGCACGATAGGCCTTCACGTACGTCCCTACCCTAAAGTAGTTCGCCCAGCCAACGAGCGTGCGGTTCAACTGCTTCACCATCTCTGTGGTATCCAGGCCCGAGCGTGAGGTCGCCGTCATCGCATGAATCTTTTGCACCATGCGCTTGATACTGCTTTTCGACGGCCTCATGCCTAGCCGATCCCTACCCGTCTTTGGCGAGTAGAGCCTTCCAAACGTATACCCCAAAAAGTCGAACGTTTCTTCCGGTATCCGACAGATGCGTGTCTTTTCCTCATTCACTGTGAGCTTGAGCTGACTCATGATCCTGCGCATCCAGAAGGACGCCTTATCGGCGTTTCCTCGGCGGCACAGAATCACAAGGTCATCCGCATACGTCACAATGCAACTGCCCAAGCGTTCCTCCAGACCCAATAGCCTCCAAGCCAACACAAACCGGCGCATGTACAAATTTGCCAGTAAGGGGGAAACCGGTGAGCCCTGCGGAATGCCGCGGCGATGGTCTTTGGCCTCCGTCGTCGTTGTCCGTCGCCCTTTCGAATCAATTTCAACGACAGCACATTCCAGCCACTGCTTGAGTAGACCCAATACACGCCTATCGACGATCCGGCGAGCAAGGGACTTCATCAGTTCGGCATGGGGAATGCTGCCAAAGTAATCCGACAGGTCAGCGTCAACCACATCAGGGTGACCTCGAAACATCTGCTCTTCCACCTCGACTACCGCCTGTAGAGCATTGCGCCTTGGGCGGTAGGCGTACATCTGCGATGGTAGATCCGCCTCGAAAATCGGTTCCAGCACCAGCATGGCTGCTGTCATACACACCCGATCTCGCAGCGTCGAGATGCCCAACGGTCTGAGCTTGCCATTGGCCTTTGGAATATAAACACGTCTGATCGCGTCCGGTCGATAACTCTCCTCTCTGAGGTTTTGCGCCAGTTCAGACAGCCAGCGCTCTACGCCATACGCTTCAATATCTGCAAAGTCCTGTCCATCTACGCCGGGAGCACCGCTGTTGGCGCGACACTTAGCGAAAGCATGGGCCAGAATATCTTCTCGATACAGTTTGTCGTACAGGCCATAGAAACGATAGCCGTCTTCAGTCTTAGCTTTCGTGTGTAATGCTCTCTGTAGTTTCCGAACACTTACCGGAGTTACTAGGTTTCCCAATCTCCTGATCCTTTCCTACGTCAAACATCAGTTTTGAACTGAGGCCCCTTCCCTCCGTCGGCATTACCCGACTTCCCCGGTACTACGGGCCTCTCCGCCACCCCAAAACGCCCGAACACTCCCTCACGGGCGTTCGGTTGGTTCTCCCAAACCACGCAATGGGGCTTCCCGTGTTGCGCGCGCTTCCCTTGTGTACATGCTGTCACCACTACCCCGGCGCAGCGACTGGGATCAACCTTGCTCAAGTCCCCCTGTCGTATCAGCCTTCCCCGAAATGGCTGTCGGATCGGCCTGCGCATCGTCCTTTTCGAGGATTGCTCAGCGTTCACTCACGTTACGGCCTGTACACTCGCGCTGCCACCGTATTTTGTGGCACGCTTCACCGGAGGCTTCAACCATTTTGTTGCCTCCACAGTTGCTCCGGTTGCTTCCGGCTGGAGCGGTTGCCGGGTGGGACTTTCACCCACAGGGAGAGCGCCGCCTTTGCACGGCGCACGCCAGGAGCGGACGTTCGCCAACACCATGCTCACGTGAGAATTGGGAGCGCAGCAAGTAATTTTTCCGAGTGCAGCTATTTATTGGGCGACAACATCACGGCACCTAGATAATCAACTTGCAGCGCCAAAAATAAACGCCTCTATTCCAGAAGCCTTTGCGGAGCATCCATTTCCTCGTGCAGGACACGAACCACGAGCACCTCCGACTCCAGCATTTGATAGTAAACAGCATGATGCTCTATCTGCAATCTGCGATACCCGGCAAGGACATGGGCGTAGTTAGCGCCGAGGGATGGATGATTAATCAGCTGATTCATTCCTGCCTCAAGCTGATCCAGGTAACTATCCGCCTGATCGACCCCCCATTCTTCGCAGGTATACATCCAGATTCCGGTGATGTCAGATTCCGCCTTCGGCGTGACGGTTAGCCGAAGCACTAAACAGCCGCTTTCATTCGCTTACGGCCAGCTGCTTTGATGGCAGATATATCGAGCGGCTTAGGCTTGCCACTTGACTCACCCTGAGCCAAGGCCTGCCTCAGCGTGGCAAGACGCTCCATGACTTGCTGGTCTCTTCTGATGAGGTCGCGGATATACTCACTGTCAGTGGCAAATTGACCGCTTTCAACCTGACCTTTCACCCAGTTATCTTGTTGTTCAGTCAGCGTGAAAGTTTTCCGGTGCATGCTCATAGCTGGCACTCCCAACATAAAATAAGTATGACAATATCATACCACTCACTTGAGCCGAATCAATACCCCTTTTTTGTAGCCCAAAGCGAATTAACCGGATCGAGGTGTATAGCGCTATGCCGGCCAAGTGACCAGAACCTGCCACTCTTCTGGGCCTCGAATTGCTCCCAAACGAGCCCTTTGCCAACCGGCTGCTTGGGCCGAAAGCTGATTTCGCCTCATTCTAGACCACCCGTCTACTTCTATACATTTCGGCATCCGGCCAGGAGCGGACATTGACTAAAATACCGTGGTCAATCCCTGTGGAGCCTTTGAGGGATCCAAGCCTGCCAACTAACGGGTCATATTACGTGGATTCGTGGCCAAAGCCTCCTTCAACCAAAACATATCTGATGCCGTTGAGATCAGCGAGGGCAAAACATACGGTTTCAGATTCGTCGTAGCTGGTGGGCTGACGTAAACGAGCCATATCCTTACAACATCCAAGTAACCCAGTACATTTCTCACTGAGATACGCGTAAGAATTAATAAGCTTTGCCTGTGAAAGTAGATACTCGATATGGGGGAGCCTATCCCGTCTGGCTTGGGCAAACTCCTCCTGGAAAAGGGCAAACTGCTGTTCCAGATTCTCGTATATCGCATTGTGCTTCACTGCCACTCAGCTCCTGTTAGATTCTCTGCGGCGACCTGTAGTTGGGATTTCTCGTTACCGGCGCGGTATAGCACTGTATCGGTGAGGGGCCAGAAGGGCCTTGCGGCATAAACTCCCTTTGAATCATGGCAACCTTCTCCGGGGTATTCCACGGTGCGCCGATTGTTAGACTGTAGAATCTTAAGAAAAATTTGGTGCAGTCATTTATGTAAATGGCGTCTGTCGGAGCCATGAACCCCCCGACAGGAAATGGTTCTGCTGAAAAAAAGTGTTGCGCCGCATACGCACCTAGGCAGCATGACAGTGAGAGTGAAAGACACGAGGTTGTCTGCGCAAAAGCACCATTCACCCCAGGACTAGTAACATAGCCAAGCTTCAAGGAATAAGACCACAACAATTGAGCTAGTTTGTCCCACGGTACAAAAGTACCATCTGGCCAACCAATACCTTCTTTTCCTCCGTGACAGGAAAGATGTAGCTCAGGCGAATAAAGGGGCTCGGCATGTTGCCTCGCTTTCAAGTTGCGCTCAGCAACGATATTCCCAAAGTCTTCAAAAAGGTCATCGATGCAGGTGTAGTCACTTGCCTTCTTGATAAGGAACCGAACTCCACGAGATGAGAACAGCGATGCCAGTTGACAACCCTCAGCATCGTCGCCATCTAGGAATTCGACAATGTCACATGATTTGTAGAAATCTGCTTTTTTCATTTTCTTTTGGTTTCGCAACCGTATTCTTCCCAACTATTCTTAAATTGAAGCCCTCTACTTGGCAGTCAAACCAATTTTCTCCGCCCCGTCCTTATCAGCCAATTTCGGAATACGGCCGGAGCGGACCTTAACGTCGCCATAAACTGTGCAATAGCGGAGCAGCGCTTGCGCATGGCTTCGCCATTTTATGCGCAAGCGCTGCGGAGTCTATTGCATCCGATTTCATGGCCTTCTTAGGAAGCACGGAATTCTCCATGAGTAGAAACATCGTTACTGAGAATTGTTGACTGCCGTCGTCTTGAGTCTGGCGCCACGGCGCCATTGGAGCGCGATCTCACAAATCAGAACAGGCGTGATCCAATACAGCCAGATTCCGGCGGTGATTCCTTCATCGCCGAGATAGTTGAAAAGCGGGACTTCTTGCGCGATTCGACAACCGACGAATGTCCAAGATACAACGTAACTGCGAATCACCCACTCCCGATGACTATCGAAGCGTTTGTTTATTGCAGCACGGAGCGCCATGGCAGCAAAAGCGAGCCACACAACAGCGAGTGTGCCAGTTGAGACCCCGAGACTCTGCGGTGTATGGCTTAGCCCAATTGACAAGATCAATGCCGTCACTGCACCGAGTGATCCGCCGCTGAGGTATGAGTAGCCAATGAACTTGTGCCACCTACGCCAACGCTTAGTCCAGCCTACGTAGAGAGCGAGCGCGCCAGCGCCTAGCATAAATGTTCCCCCCAATGTGTGCGTAACAATTACTGCGGCATGTCCCGCGTGACTGGACAAACTAGCACCGCTTAGAATCGGCCATGCGAACCTCCACCAGATCGGTATTGACGTAACAAGTGAGGCCACGAATATCAGCGCGATGATCTGCACACCGGAGCGGGTAGTAGCCTGATTTTCATTCACGGGATAGTTCCTTTTCATTTTCCCCATAGCCAGAATCCGCCCCTCCATTCGTGCTCGAACAGCCATCAACAGAACCTATGCCGAACGGCGGCTTTGGGTCGGAGGACTAAACCGCTACCGCGGTAGGGGTGCTCCGATTGAGGTGCGGTATCAGACGATAGACTCCAAGTGTTTTCCTATGCTGAGTATTGAGGCAGCCCGCCTCGCTCAATGCAAGGAGAATCGTCATGAATCAAACCACACATACCATCAGCCCGCTGCGTCAACGTATGATCGGCGATATGACGTTGCGCAAACTCAATCCAAAGACGCAGGCCGCCTATCTCAGAGCCGTGGAGAAGCTGGCCCACTTTTTGGGCCACTCTCCGGATACGGCCTCCGCAGAGGATCTGCGACGTTTCCAGCTACACATGGTCGATGTCGGTACCTCCAGTGTCACACTGAATGCCACGATCACCGGCCTGCGGTTCTTCTTTGACGTTACACTCGATCACCCCGAGGCGATGAAGAAGATGAGCCAGGTGTACCAGCCGCGCCGGATACCGGAGATCCTGAGTGTGGATGAGGTCGCCCTCCTGCTGCAATATGCCGGCTGCCTGAAGTACCGGGCGGCCCTCGGTGTAGCCTATGGCGCCGGCCTACGCGCCAGTGAAGTCTGCCACCTCACGATCCCGGACATCGACAGTAAACGGATGGTCCTGCGCGTCGAGCAGGGTAAGGGCAAACAGGATCGCTATGCAATTCTTTCGCCCGTGCTGCTGGAGCTGTTACGCGCCTGGTGGCGCGATGGACGTGCCAAGGGGCAGTTGTTGCACGGGGGCTGGGTGTTTCCGGGGCAGAACCCGGTCAACCCTCTGACACCCCGATCACTCAACCGTATTTTCCACCAGGCCTGCGACGCAGCCGGGATCCGCAAGCGCGTTTCATTGCATTCATTGCGACACGCCTTCGCCACCCATCTGCTGGAACGCCACGAGGATATCCGCGTGATTCAGGTGCTCCTCGGGCATAAGAAGCTTGAGAATACCGCTCGCTATAGCCATGTAGCTACCCAGTTGTTGAGCGAGGTAAAAGGCCCTCTGGAGTATCTTCAGTTCGCTTCGCCTGCCTGATCCAGCGCAGTCGTGACTCGACACACTCTGGAGGTTGCGGACATCTTCCGCGACCATGGCGCAGCGTGGCGCCAAGAACAGGCCGGACATCTCAGCCTTGGACAACTCAAGGTGATGTCAGCCATCGAACGCTGTCGGTGTGCCGCGCTCGGTGGCCACCGGCTGTGCTGTGAGGGCTGCGGCACCACGCAGATCGCCTACAACTCCTGCCGCAATCGGCACTGCCCCAAGTGTCAGGCGGGAGCGGCTCATCGCTGGCTGGAAGATCGCCAGGCAGAGTTGCTGCCGGTCGACTACTACCATGTGGTGTTCACCGTGCCCGCACCCATCAGTGACATCGCCTATCAGAACAAGGCCGTGATCTACGCGATCCTGTTCAAAGCCGCAGCCGAGACCCTGCTCACGATTGCCGCGGACCCGAAGCATCTTGGGGCGCATATTGGTGTCACCGCCGTCCTGCACAGTTGGGGATCGGCATTGACTCACCACCCCCACATCCATTGCATCGTACCGGGCGGCGGCGTGTCACTGGACGGTGAACGCTGGGTGGCGTGTCGACCTGGGTTCTTTCTGCCTGTGCGGGTCCTGTCCCGACTGTTCCGGCGCCGCTTTCTGGAGCGACTCATAGATGCTCATCGCGACGGGAAGCTCGCCTTCTTCGGGCAACATCAAGCACTTGCCGAGACGGGCGCCTTCGCCGATTTCCTCAAGCCACTGCGCCAGATCGACTGGGTCGTGTATGCCAAACGTCCATTCGCTGGCCCAGAGGCCGTACTGAACTATCTATCCCGCTACACCCATCGCGTGGCCATCGCCAACAGCCGCCTGATTACCTGTAATGAGCGCGGGGTTACCTTCAAGTGGAAAGACTACCGCGCTAAAGGTCGAACCCGGCACAAGACCATGACGCTCAGCACCGGCGAGTTTATCCGTCGCTTCCTCATCCACGTTCTGCCCAGCGGCTTTCACCGGATACGACATTACGGATTCTTCGCGAATCAGGGTCGCGCCAGGCAACGGGGCCGTATTCGGAAGCTCCTGTCGCTACCACCGACAATCAACCCCCCACCGGATCCTCAACCCCCTGTCGCAGCCATCTATGTGTGTAAGTCCTGCGGTGCGTCGATGATGATCATTGAGACGGTCCCGCCAGATCACCCCGTGCGGGCACCGCCGGGACACACGCCATGAACAACAGTTTATCGATAACAACAGTTCG
>JBGTGB010000075.1:0-2820 GCA_041746975.1 Haliea sp.
TGGAGGTGCTGGAGGACCGGCACGGCAGGCGCTCGACCATCGCCACCAGTCAACTGCCCATCGAGGAGTGGCATGCCGTGATCGGCGATCCGACGCTCGCCGACGCCATCCTGGATCGCCTGGTGCACAACGCCTACAAGATCAACCTCAGGGGAGAGTCCATGCGAAAACGCCAGGCCAAGTTGACGAGCACCACCGGTTCCGAGTAACAATGCAAACCCCGCGTCGCTACGCTCCGGTGGGTGGCAGCTTTGCTCCGGTCCGGGTGGCAGGCTTCACGTGGAATGGGTGGCAGGCTTCAGCGGTTTACGCAGCGGATCTAAAATTCTCGTTGGCCCTGCACCCGCTGGCGTCGGCTATCGGCAATTCCCGGAACAAGGAAGCGGCATTGCCGGAGCCAGTCGGGGAGGTGGTGTGGATCGAGGGAGGGTGATGGCTGATGAGCCTGTCAGTGGCCGCGGTGGTCCAACTGACAGGCCGATCTGCGTCTATTGATTCCATAGGCTAAGGGCACGATACGGCCTCATTTTCCGTAGCACGAGACACGTCCAAGATTTGCTAGCGGACCGAATTCTGGTGTGCGTAGCGGGAGATCTGGCTAGCTAAGATTTTATGTTGTTATTTATGTTGTGATAATTATATTTATCACGTAACTCATTGATTTTATTGGAGTCTTGGTACCGGAGGCCGGACTCGAACCGGCACGCGTTTTACGGCGGGGGATTTTGAGTCCCCTGTGTCTACCAATTTCACCACTCCGGCAGAAGGGCGGCGGGCGCTGAGGTCAGGCCCGTGGAGAGCGCGCGATTATAGCAATCGCGACACTGACTGCAATGATTTTCCTTAACCTCCCGACCATTTGCCTGTAAACTGCGCGCCGCCCTGCAGAGATCGACGGGGCGTTGGATGGTACCTCCGGGGCCAGAATTTCTGAGTATCGCAGGAGAAAAGATCGTGCCGATGAAACTGATCAAAAAGACCCCCGAATACAGCATTTTCCAGCGTGGCGACGAGCGCTATGCGGTACAGGACGCCAAGCGCAATGCCGTCAATGGCGACGAGAAAGTCAGCATTCTGAGTGCTGAAGGTCTGGTGAAGGCTCCGGCGCCGAAGCCTGCCCCGGTCGAGGAAGCGCCCGCCGAAGAGCCTGCCGCTGATGAGCCCACCGCAGAGGCAGTGGAAGAGGTGGCGGCTGAAACAGATGCCGGGAGCGAACCGCAGGCCTGAAATGGGCTGCGGCACAGAAAGCCGGCTTCGGGCCGGCTTTTTTTTGCGATGAAAGTCAGCGATTTCCACTACGAGTTGCCGCCGGAGCTGATCGCCCAGCGGCCCCTGCCCGAGCGCAGTGCCAGCCGTCTGCTGGCACTGGATGGCGCCAGCGGTGCCCTGCGGCATCTGCAATTTACCGATCTGCCCTCCTGCCTGCGCGCCGGTGACCTGCTGGTGTTCAACAACACCCGGGTGATTCCGGCGCGCCTGTGGGGCCGTAAGGCCAGCGGTGGGCGGGTGGAAATCCTTATTGAGCGGATGACCGGCACGGGTACTGCGCTGGCGCACATCCGCGCCAGCAAGTCGCCCAAACCAGGTACGCTCATCCACCTTTCGCCAACGGAGGGTGCCGAGCCGGGCCCCTGGGAACTCACGGTAAGTGGACGCGAAGGCGCGCTGTTCCGTTTGCAGGCGCCGGAAGGTGTAGCCTTGCATGAAATCCTGCTGGGCATCGGCCATATGCCGCTGCCGCCCTACATTGAGCGCGCGGATGAGGCGGCGGACCGGGAGCGCTATCAGACAGTCTTTGCCGAGCGCGATGGCGCCGTGGCTGCCCCCACCGCCGGCCTGCACTTCACTCAGGCGCTGCTGCAACAGGTCGCAGACGTTGGAGTGGAGCGGGCGACTGTCACCCTGCACGTAGGTGCCGGCACCTTCCAGCCGGTACGGGTGGACGCGGTCGAAGACCATCACATGCACGCTGAGTACCTGGAAGTGGACGAGGCGCTGTGCGCCGCTGTGGCTTCGACCCGGGCCCGCGGTGGCCGGGTGGTGGCCGTGGGTACCACCGCCGTACGCTCACTGGAGTCCGCTGCCAGCGGCCACGGCCTGGTCGCCCCCCTGCGCGGCGATACGGACATCTTTATATACCCGGGCTATCGCTTCCGGGTGGTGGACGCGATGATCACCAACTTTCATCTGCCGGAGTCCACGCTGCTGATGCTGGTCAGCGCCTTCGCAGGCCATGAACACATAGCTGCCGTGTATCGTGAGGCCATTGCCCAGCGCTATCGCTTTTTCAGTTATGGTGATGCCATGTTTATTACCCCCGAAGCCGCCGCCCTGGAATCGCGATGAGCCATACCTGCCACCTTCAGTTCGAGCGGTTTGCCGGTGACGGCCACGCCCGCCGCGGCCGCCTGACTTTTCCCCGCGGCAGTGTGGAGACTCCGGCCTTTATGCCGGTGGGAACCTACGGCACGGTGAAGGGCATGTTGCCCCGCGATATCCGCGACATTGGCGCCGAGATTATCCTCGGCAATACTTTTCACCTGTGGCTGCGCCCCGGCACCGACATTATCGAGCTGCACGGGGACCTGCACGATTTTATGGGCTGGGACGGTCCTATCCTCACGGATTCCGGCGGTTTCCAGGTATTCAGTCTGGGCGCGATGCGCAAGATCTCCGAGGCCGGGGTGAAATTCCAGTCACCGGTGGATGGGGCCCGGGTCTTCCTGGACCCGGAGACGTCAATCGCCATCCAGCACAAGCTCGGCTCCGACATTGTCATGATCTTTGACGAGTGTACGCCTTACCCGGCCACTGAGCTGG
>JBGTGB010000076.1:0-17395 GCA_041746975.1 Haliea sp.
GCGCGCCTGGCGGCAGCGGCGCCCGCTTCCCGATCCCGGTCACCCGGGCGATCGTGGCCGCGGCCCAGAGCGGCGCCCTGCTCAACGCCCCGCTCGAACATCTGGATATCCTCAACCTCGACTTCCCCACCGCCATTCCCGGCGTCGACCCCAAGTACGTGAACCCGCGCAATAGCTGGGGTGACATAACCGCCTACGACGAGCAGGCCCGTAAGCTGGCTTCCCTGTTCCAGGAGAATATCCGGAAGTTCGATGTTTCCGAGGCCATTGTCGCCGCGGGACCGCAGCCCGACTGAGCGGAGCCCGACTAAGCGCAGCCCGACTAAGCCGCTTCGATTAAATCCTGCAGACGCTGCTTGCGATGCAGCAGGCGGGCGCCTGCCTGTTCCCCCGCCAGGTACAGGCAGGGCACCAGCAGCAGGGTGACGAAGGTTGCGAACAGGACGCCGAAAGCCAGGGAGGTCACCATCGGAATCAGGAACTGGGCCTGCACGCTGGTTTCCGCCATGATCGGCAACAGCCCGACGAAGGTAGTAAGTGAAGTCAGGATAATGGGCCGGAAACGGTCTTCGGCCCCCTGCAGCAGGGCCTTCAGCACCGGGTGACCCGCCGCGCGCAGCTGGTTGATGCGATCGATCAGCACCAGATTGTCATTGACCACCACCCCGGCGCAGGCAATCACCCCCAGAAAAGAGAACATGCTCACTTGCCAGTTCAAAATCAGGTGGCCGAAGATCGCTCCCATGATGCCGAAGGGAATCGCGGTGAGCACCAGCAGCGGCTGGAAATAAGAGCGAAACGGGATCGCCATCAGGGCGTAGATCACCAGCATCGCCAGTATCAGGTACTTGATCATGGCATTCATGAAGTCGGACTCTTCCTGCAGCTCCCCGTCCAGGGCGAGGTTGAGACCAGGGTAGCGCTGTTGCCAGCCCGGCAGGTGTTCACGGAGAATGGCATTGACCACGGCCCGCGGCTCCACGCTGCCTGCGACCACCTCGGCGGAAACCTCGAGGGTGCGCTTGCGGTCCAGGCGCTCAATGGTGAGGTAGCCCGGTTCGTAGCGAATCTCGGCCACGGCGGCGAAGGGGACTTCATGTCCGTCGGGGGTACGCACCCGCATCTCGTTGAGATTATCCACGGAAAGGCGCTCGGTCTCGGGGTAGCGCACCATGACCCGCACATCCTCCCGGGTCCGGGGGATGCGCTGAACCTCTGCGCCGTAGAACGCCTCCCGCACCTGGCGGGCGAGGTCCGCCAGGGTGATTCCCAGGTTCTCCGCGGCCGGCTTCAGCCCCAGCACAATCTCCTGCTGGGGATCCTGCAGGCTGTCATTGATATTGTAGACCCCGGGATAGGACTGCAGCACCCGTCGCACTTCCGCGGCAACCGCAACCAGGTCGTCCAGGGAGGCGGCCGCGGCGACCAGGCGGATGGGTTTGCCCATCTCGTTTATCGTGTAGTTCATCTGGAAATCCTGCACCGGCGGCAGCTCGCCGATGGCTTCGCGCCAGCGATCCGCGAGCTCGCGGGTATCCACTGCATCCGACACCGTTTCCACGATTACCCGGATCTGGTTGGCGTTACCGCTGGAGTCGATATGGCCGATCGCGGGACCCAGAGCCGTCATTGCAGGATTCTGGTTGTACTCATACTTTACCTGCAGCGCCGCTGCTTCCACCTGCCGCAACACTTCCAGGGTTTCGCTAAAGGCGCCGCCCTCGGGCAGCTCAATATCGGCTATCACGTAGTCGGAGTTGATGGACGGGAAGAACGCCGAGCGCAGCCAGCCACCGCCGTACAGCGCCAGACTGATCAGCAGGAAGCTCAGGAACAGCGCCGCGACCAGCAGATTCTGGCGCAGGCAGGCGGCCAGGAATGGCCGGTAGCGCTGCCGGCCAAAATCTGTCATGCCGTTGGCAAAGCGCAGGCGCACGGTCTCCACCCGGCGCAGGAACGCATACCGGCTGGGCCTGACCGGCGGCATGTGGGCGAGGTGTGGCGGCAGGATCAACAGGCACTCCACCAGCGATAACACCAGGGCAATAATGACCACCGTGGGGATGGCAATCGCGGGCTGGGCCATGTCTCCCGGCATAAAAAACATGGGGACGAAGAAAATCATCGTGCTGACCACCGCGTAGATCACCGGCTTGAGAACCGCCTGGGTACCGCTGATGGCCCCGGCGATACCACGCTCCCCCGCCGCCTGCCGGGCGTGGATGGACTCGCCGACAATGATCGCGTCGTCCACCACAATCCCCAGAATCAGCAGGAAGGCGAACAGCGAGATCATATTGAGACTGGTACCGGTGTATTGCAGCACAAACAGGGTGCCGACAAACGCTATGCCGATCCCGACGCAAACCCACATGGCGAGTCGCGGGCGCAGAAACAGCACCAGCACCAGGAATACCAGGGCCAGCCCGCCGAGACCGTTCTTGAGCAGGGTGTTCACCCGGCCCTTGAACGGCACCGAGGAATCGCGCCACACCGCAAGCTCGACTCCCGGCGGTAGACGCTCGCGTGTCTCCTCCACCCAGGCGTGTACCGTCTCACTTGTCGCCAGCGTATTGGGATTGGTGGTGACGAAAACGTGCAGTGTGTGGGAGGGCTTGTCGTTAAAGCGGGTGCGTACGTCCATATCCTCGAAGCCGTCCACCACTGTGGCGACGTCCCGTAGCAGCACCTGGGTGCCATCGCGGCGGGTCACAACCGGAATGCGTTCAAATTCGAAGCGATCGTAGGCCTGGCCCCGGGTCTGCAGGCGGATATCGCCGCCAACATCCTTGATCGCGCCGGCCGGCAGGTTAAGCGAGGAACTGCGGATGGCGGTGACCACATCACTGAAAGTCAGTCCGTAGCGACGCAGGGTGTACTCGGAGACTTCCACCGACACCTCATAGGGCCGCGGTGTGGCCAGCTCCACCACGGAGACATTGGGCTGGGATGCGAGGTCGTCGCGCAGCTGCTCACCGAGGCGTTTGAGGGCCTGCTCGTTGAGATTGCCGGCCAGAGATACCGCCGCCATGTAGTGCCTGTGGGCCAGTTCGGTCACGATGGGCCGTTCGGCTTCCACGGGAAAGGTGTTTATCGCGTCGACCCGGGTCTTGATCTCCGCGGTCAGTCGCTGCATGTCGAAGCCGGGCTCGGCTTCGACCAGCACGGTGCCTATCCCTTCGCGGGCAGTGGCCCGGATCTCCTTGATGCCGCTGAGGTCGTGGATCGCCTCCTCGATGCGCACGCAGATCTGTTCCTCTACCTCCCGCGGGCCCGCCCCGGGATAGGCCAGGGCAATACTCACCCGGTTCAATTCAAAGGTCGGAAAGAACTGTTTGTCCAGCGCGGGAACACCCAGTACCCCGCCCACCAGCAGAAACAGCATGAGCAAATTGGCCGCGATAGGATTGTGGATAAACCAGCGTACCGGGCCGCCCATGGCTAGCGACCCGCATCGGCGACGCGCGCCACTTCATTGACCTCTACCCGCATCCCGGCAACGGTGACGGTGGGCTCACGGACGATGACCCGGTCCCCACGCTGCAGGCCCTGGACCCAGACCTGGCCGCCTTCACTCTGCAGCACAGTAACCACGCGATCCACCACCTGCTGGCGTTTGTCCACCAGCATCACCGCGCTTTCGCTGCGCAATGCCGATCGAGGCAGGCTGGATACCGCTTCCAGGGTGCGGCCAGAGACCGTGGCACTGACGAACAGTCCCGGCACCAGCGGAGGCCGCTCGCCCCCAGGGCCGCGGGCAAACGGTTCCTGGACCTCTGCCACCGCGTAGACCACGCGGCTGTCCTCATCGATACTGGCATCGGTGCGCACGATCCGACCCTGCCACTCCCAGTCCCGGCTGCCGAAAGTTGCACGCAGAGTGACCGCGGGCAACGCCTCCGGGTTGTCTTCACCCCGGTAGTGCAGGGGCAGGTTCAATAGCGCCACCTGGCGGTCGGTCAGCGGCAGCCTGACCTCGACCGCATCCGTCGCGTAAACCCTCGCGATCCGGGTACCCGGCGTGACGTACTGGCCGACATCGACAAATTTTTCACTGATGCGGCCATTGAAAGGTGCGTCAACGCGGGTACGCTGCAGATCCAGTTCCGCCGCCCCCAGATCGGCTTGCGCCGCCTTCAGGGCGGCCCGGGCAGAAGCCAGCTGCGGCTCGCGCAGGAACAGGGCATTGGCTGCGGGGTTGCCGAGGTCGCGCCACTCGCGCTTGGCCTGCAGCGCCCTGCCCTCCTCCTCAGCCACCCGCTGCTGAGCCGCCGCCACTGCGGACTGGGCCCGGGCAATGGCAAAGCGGTAGTCCACATCCTCGATTGCAACCAGTGGATCACCATCGCGGAAGAAGCTGCCGGCGGCGAATTCAGCCGCCACGGATTCCACCTGTCCGGCGACCCGGCTCACCAGGTCGATGGCGCGTACCGGACGCACAGTGCCCTGGGCAGACACACTCAGCTCCAGGGACCTCGGTTCGGCGCTGACCACATCCACCCGGGGCAGCGGGTCGGCAGGCAGGGCCTCGGGTTCCGGGCCTGGCTTGCCCACCAGCAAGCCCCAGGACAGCGTAACGCCCAGCCCGATGACCGCGACTGTCGCCAGCAATGAGCGCGAAATTTTTAGGGACATGGGACACCTGGCTATGCGAACTACCGGACACTCTCATCATACCGGTATCCGCTGAACATACGCAGCGGGTTGGCGCACGGATGGCAGATTCGGAAATTTGTCGCTTCTAGTAGGAACATTCTAATTTTAACCCCTAAAGTGCGCTCATCCGGTGTTGCTTTACACCGCTCACCAAGCAAGGAGTACCGACATGGCTGACGAAAACACCACCACTGCAACCGCTGCTACCGGCACCAAGGCCACCCCGAAGCGGGCCTACGCGAAGCGCAAGGCTGCGCCCAAGACCGCCGCTGCCCGCAAGGCGCCGGCTCGGCAACGCGCCCCACGCAAGTCAGAAACCGTAAAGACTGTCGAGAAGGTGGAAGCCAAGGCGCGCACCTACAAGCGCCGGGCCACCAGGGCTGCCAACGCCTATGAGCGCGATGCTGAGAAAGCCGCCACCAAGCTGGCCAAGCGCGCTCGCACCGTGAGCCGCAACGCTTTCCTCGCCAGCCTCGGCTTCTACGGCAAGGCCTATGACGAGATGCAGTCCCGGCTGGAACAGCTGCAGTCCCGCCTGGACGCGCGCGGCAAGGCTGCCAACGTCGCCTACGCGGAACTGGTCAAGCGCGGCAGCGAAGTCGAGAAAGATGCCCGGGGCCTGATCGGTGGTATCGAGCGGGACGCCCTGAAGGACCGCAAGAAGCTGGAAGCCAGGCTGGCAAAGGCCCGCGCCCGCTTCAACGAGCTGCGCTCCTCAGTCGGTTTCCGTTCCGCCGCCTGAGCTTCACCATTCCAGTCCCCGCCAGTCAGGGATTGTTTTCGGGGTCACTGTGTGGCCCCTTTTTTTTGTTTCTGGTTAAATGTCCGGCCGGAGGACAGCGTCTGTCACCGGTGTGGAGGACAGCTTATGAGCGTCGATAACAACGAAAAGAGCAAGGTCACCGACAAGGCGAGCGAAATCGCCCGCAACATCTGGCTGGCAGGGGTGGGTGCCTACGGTCGAGCGGTGGATGAGGCACAGGACCGGATGGAGAAGGCCGGCATGGAAACCCCGAAACTGTTTCGCGACCTGGTCAAGGCCGGCGCGGCGCTGGAAGATGAGGCCCGCAAGGGAATCTCCAGCAGCAGGGCCGCCCGCGCCTCGGTGGAGGAGCGCATTCACCGGGTGCGGGAAAGCTTCCAGATGCAGCTGCCGGCCCGTGGCGAAGACCTGCTGGCATTGCACGAGAAGATTGATCGCCTGACGCGGAAGGTGGACGACCTGAGTGCGGCACTGGCGGCCCAGGGCGGCCGCAAGCCCGCCGCCAAGAAGAAAGCCCCCACCCGCCGGCCAGCCGCCAAAACCAAGGCAGCGCCCGGCCGCGGCAGGAGCGGCGGTAAGAAACCCGCCTGAGACGCGGTTCCGGCGAGGCCATCTTGAAAACCCGAGATCGCATCCTCGTCACCAGTCTCGCCCTGTTCAATGAGGAGGGCGAGGCGCACACCACCACCATTGATATCGCCAACGAGCTGGACATCAGCCCGGGTAATCTCTACTACCATTTCAAGGGCAAGGACCAGATCATCGGCGAGCTGTTCCAGCAGTACGAACTGGCCCTGAGCGACACCCTGAGAGCTCCGCTGGAGGGGACCCTGAGTCCCGGGCCGGACCGGGTGGAAGACAACTGGTACTACCTCTATGTAGTGCTGGAGGAGATGTGGCAGTACCGCTTCCTGTATCACAACCTGGACGACCTGCTGCAACGCTATCCGCCGATCCGTAAGGGATTTCGTCGCCTGTTGCAGCTGCAGCGGTCGGCCCTGCTGGCTATATGCCATAACCTGCTGGAACAAGCGGTTATCGATACCGGCGAGGAGCAGCTGCTGAGCCTGGTCGACAACATGACTCTGGCCCTGACCTACTGGTTCAGCTACGACCAGTTGCTGCATGAGCCCCGGGCGCCCCAGGTCATCATCCATCAGGGGGTGCTGCAGCTGCTGACCATGGTGGCACCCTACCTGGGCGATGCCCAGCTCAGCTTCTATCGCGACTGCCAGTCCATCTTCGACACCATGATCGCAGCCCAGAAGCCGGACTGAAGGGCTCAGCCCGCGCCGGATTTGCCCAGCAGGATCACGTCGGCAGCAGGGAATTCCAGCGCGGCACTATGGCAGTGGGCCCACCAGCTCCAGGTGTCGCGGCTGAAAAAGCAGACGTGGGTCGGGTCATTCTTGTAGTGCCAGGTGGTAAAGGCCTCCCGGTCCCGCACCAGCTTGGTCATGATACCCAGAGTCCCCCCTGGCCTCAGCAGCGTCCACAGCCGCTGCAGCTCCGCGCCGGGCCGATGCAGGTGCTCCACCACTTCCGTCGCGGTGATGAAGTCGTAGCAGCCCGCAAGGGCCCCAGGGTCCGGGTAATAGAAGGGGTCATACAGGGTCACCCTGTGCCCGGCCTCGCGCAGCATTGCCGCCAGCGCCGGCCCCGGCCCACAGCCGAATTCCAGGCCGCTGGCAGCGGGAGGCATGCGTTGCAGCAGGGGCCCCGCAAGCCGGCCCAGGAAGCTGCGGTAGGCGGGGTCATCGGGGCTGTTCCGGTGCAGGTCATACTCCGCCTTTTCTTGCTCCGGGGTTGGCAGAAAGACCGGCGGCACCCACACCAGCAAACAGAGCTCGCAGCGGAGGTAGGAGCGCCGCCGGTCGCGATGAAAGTCCATGCCGCGGCTATCGCAGAGGGGGCAGTGCATCTCCCGATTCATCTGTTATTATCCCCGCTCCACCGGTAACCTCTCGGGACAAAGGAGATTAGCATGACGATCAAGGCAGGGGACAAGATCCCCGCGGCAACCCTCAAGACCATGGGCGCGAAAGGCCCGGTTGATATCACCACCGACGACATATTCAAGGGCAAGAAGGTCGTGTTGTTCGCGGTGCCGGGGGCGTTCACTCCCGGTTGCAGCAACACCCACCTGCCGGGCTTTGTGGTGAACGCGGACAAGATCAAGGCCAAAGGCGTGGACACCATTGCCTGCATGGCGGTCAATGACGCCTTTGTCATGGACGCCTGGGGCAAAGCGCAGAACGCCGAGGAAATATTGATGCTGGGCGACGGCAATGCTGATTTTGTCGCCGCGCTGGGCCTGGAGCTGGACGGCACTGGTTTCGGCATGGGTAAGCGGAGCCAGCGCTTTGCGATGATCGTGGAAGACGGCAAGGTGACTCACCTGAACGTGGAGCCCGGCCCCGGGATCGATGCCAGCTCCGCCGAGACCATAATGTCCCAGCTTTAATCGTCGGTCGGCAATCAGGCTACAAGGATGTAGCACAGGGTACTGATCACCAGCGCCCCCAGCAGATTCAGCAGGAAACCCTCCCGCGCCATCTGCGCGGTGGTGATCAGCCCGCTGCCATAGACCACCGAATTCGGTGCCGTCGCCACCGGCAACATGAATGCACAGCTGGCGCTCATCGCCGCCGGCACCATGATCAGCTCCGGCGGAATATCCGCCGCCAGCGCCGCCGCCGCCAGCACCGGCATCAATAAAGTAGTACTGGCGGTGTTGGAGGTGGTCTCGGTCATGAACGTCACCACCAGGCAGACCAGCAGCAACAATAGCCATACCGGCATATCCGTCATGCCCGCCAACCACTGACCCATCACATCGCTGAGCCCGGACGCCACAAAGCCGCTGGCCAGGCAGATGCCACCGGAAAACAGCAACAGCACTCCCCAGGGGATAGTGCTGGCCCGCTCCCAATTGAGCAGGCGCTCGCCCTTGCCGTTGCCGTTGGGCAGCACGAACATCACCACTACCGCCAACAGCGCCACCGAGGCATCATTGGCCTGGGGCAGATTCAACCAGGCCTGCCAGCCGCCAAAGGGCTCGCTGCGGGTCACCCAGGCCAGGGCAGTCAGCCCGAAAACCAGCATTACCCGTTTCTCCTCAGTGCGCCAGCGGCCGGTATCGGGCAACTCGACGGTGATGCCCCCGGACAGGTTGCGGGTCAGCAGCAGCGCCATCAGCGGAATCATCACCAGCACCACCGGCAACGCCCAGCTCATCCAGCGGGTGAAGCTGATGGCGGCGCCGGTGGTCTGCTCGTAGACCTGCATGAAAATCAGGTTGGGAGGCGTGCCGATCGGGGTGCCGATACCGCCGACGCTGGCCGCGTAGGCTACCCCCAGCAGCAGGGGCACGGCTAGCTCCCGGCGTCGGTCTGTGGCTTCCAGCACCGCCAGTGCCACCGGTAGCAGCATGAGCGTGGTCGCGGTATTGGAGATCCACATGCTGAGCGCAGCGGCCGCACACATGAACCCAAGTACCAGCCGGCGTCCGCTGTTGGCACCGACCAGCCGCACCATACCGATGGCGATTCGGCGGTGGGCGCCGGAGTGCTCCATGGCCTTGGACAGCAGAAAACCGCCCAGCAACAGCAGGATCAGCGGCGAACCGTAGGCTTGCCCGACCTGCGCCGGAGTCAGCACCCCCAACAGCGGCAGCAAGGCGATGGGCAACAGCGAGGTGACCGGGATCGGCACCGGCTCGAACACCCACCAGAGCACACACCAGAACGCCACCATGCCGACAATGGCGATATCTTCGCTGTAGCCCGCTTGCAGCAACAGCAGAGCCAGCGCCACCGCCAGCGGCGGCGTACCCCAGAGCAGGAAGCTGCGCCAAACCGTCACTCGCTGGCAGCTCCCGGCATCGGCAGGCGAATAATGCGATCGCCGATATAGGAACCGATATACAGGTCATCCCCGCGTTGCAGCGCCACCGTACCCGCGCCCATCGGTGGACCCTCACGCTGCAACAGCGGTTGCGCCTCCATGGTAGCGGTATCGATCGCCACAATGGTAAAAGGCAGCAGGCTGGGTTCGCTGTGATCCTGCTCCAGACTGCGAAACAGCTGCCAGAGGGAGGCCTGGTGGGAAGCCACCAGCAGGCTGCCGTCGTTCGCCCAGCTGGAATTGTCCGGCTTCTCCACCGCCACTTCAGCCAACAGGGCACCGCCGTCCAGCGCATGCTGGCGTACACTGTCACCAAAATAGATATTCAGGTAGAAGCTCTGCTCATCCGGCGCCAGCAGGATTCCGTTGGGAATGGCACCTTCGGTCCCAGGCAGCGGCACAAACCCTACCTGTGGTGTCCAGCGGTAGACAAAACCAGTATCGCGACCAAACGCCGCCAATAACGCTGACCACAACGGCCGGCGCCGGTCCCCCATGTGGGTGACCAGCAGGCTGCCATCCGCGAGCCCGATCACGTCGTTGAAGTTGCCTTCTTCCGGGCCAATGGCGCAGCCGCGCCAGACTGCGTGCGGACGATCAGAGTCGGCGTCCAGCAGCTCAAAGAACTCCACCGACTCGCGCTCAGTATGGTTGACCACCAGCAATTGCCAGCGGCCATCCGCTCGCTGGCGCAGGTCCATGCCGTGGGCGCCCAACCAGGTGGTCGGCTGGCGGCAGTCTGCCTGCCCCCAGAGCTCGGTAGCTGCCGCCACGGGGCCCTCCGGCGCCAGCGAGTGCACGCTGTCGTCGCGGGTATCGAGCAGCCAAAGGCCGCCGGGTTCGACCATCTGACCAAAGATCAGATCGCGGCCATTGGGGGCGGGCACCAGGTCCTCGGGGGCCGCCAGGCCGCAGATGGAGTGGATGCCGTCGATCTCGTCGCAGGCTTCTGAGGCCGCCGTGGGTGGCGCCTCCAGAATAAGGAATGGCAGGGTGAGGGCAAGGAGTGGCTTTATTCGCATTATCAGTCCTCGTTGAACAAGTATTGCATCCTGCCGAGCCGCGCGGGATCTGTAAAGTCCGGGACGCGTAGTCCGGGACGCTTCGTTCGCGTGGCGGCCTCCGGCCGCTGCGTCGCTTCGGGGGACGCGGACTCCGATACTTCATTCCGGGCGCATGCGGCGCGCGTACCTTCAGTGTTTTTGCGCTGCCGTCTGGGCGCGAACTTTGTCAGCTGGGTAGGCAATCGGCATGGCGGTGGTGCCTCGGGTGGGGCGCTGTTCGCACTTACAGGACAGGAGGCTGGCAGCCACTAAGGAGGTTCAGGGGGCGCACCGACGCCCTCCAAGTCTGTATCGAAGCCCCCGCCCCCCGAATCAACGCAGGGTGCAGGGGCCATCGCGAATGACTTCGTCTCCGGGATGTGCGCGCGAGGAATTGCAGCGTAAGCTCGCGAGCACTGCCCTCAGTCTTCGGTCACAACGTACCTACGCCTTGGGCCACCACCTGCGTTGGTCCGGGGCGGGAATGTCCTTTTTCGGACTCGAAGGGGGTCGGCGCGACCACCGCCCTGGCTTAGTGGCTACCAACCTGCAGCACTGAAAGTGGGAACAGGTCAGCTCAAATGCTGCCTTCGCCATGGAGAGTGCCATACCGAATAACAATGTGCGCGGCCAGACGGCAGCGCAAGATCACTGAAGGTACGCGCGCCGCATGCGCCCGTAGTGGAGAAAAAGGATCTTCCCGTGCCGGAGGAACGCTGCGGCCGCAAGGCCGCCACTGGAACGAAGGCAACCCGGCAACCAGGCAAACGCGATTTCCGTCCCTCCCCCGCACCCGCTACACTACCTGCCCCGGAAACCCAGCCCAGGAGCACACCGTGTACAGCTTCAGCCCCCAGTCCACCGCCTACCACGAACGCCTTCAGGCTTTCATGGCTGAGCACATCTACCCCAACGAAGCCGCCTATGCCGGGCAGCTGCACCAGGCGGCCTCGCGCTTCGCCGCCCTGCCGCTGATGGACGAGCTCAAGAAGAAGGCGCAGGCGGCGGGCCTGTGGAACCTGTTCATTTCGCCCCACGAGGCGGAGTTCGCCGACCACGACGGTTTCAGCAACTTTGACTACGCGCCACTGGCGGAAATGATGGGCCGGGTGCTGTGGTCACCGGAAGTATTCAACTGCAACGCCCCGGACACGGGCAACATGGAGGTGCTGATGCGCTACGGCAATGCCGAGCAGCAGGAGCGCTGGCTGCGGCCGCTGCTGGCGGGGGAGATCCGCTCCTCCTATGCCATGACCGAGCCCCAGGTCGCCTCCTCCGACGCCACCAACGTCGAATTGCGCATCGAGCAGGACGGGGATGACTGGGTGCTGAATGGCCGCAAATGGTTCATCACCAGCGCCATGTACGAGCGCACACAGATCTTCATCGTCATGGGCAAGTCGGACCCGGACAACCCCAACCGGCACCTGCAACAGAGCCAGATCCTGGTGCCCAAGGACACTCCGGGCCTGACCCTGGTGCGACCACTGACAACCCTGGGTTATGACGACGCCCCTCTGGGCCACGCGGAAATCCTGTTCGAGAACGTGCGGGTTCCCGCCGCCAACATGCTGCTGGGCCCCGGGCGCGGGTTTGAGATTGCGCAGGGGCGGCTGGGCCCGGGTCGTATCCACCACTGCATGCGCCTGATCGGTGCCGCCCAGCGCTCGCTGGAACTGGCCTGTCAGCGGGTCGAAAGCCGCACTACCTTCGGCCGCAAGCTGAGCCAGCACCAGTCCGTGCGGGAAGACCTGTCGCGCTGCTTCTCGGAGATCGAGATGGGCCGATTACTGCTGCTGAAAACCTGCCACAAGATGGACGAGCTGACCCCTCAGGGCGCGCTGGACTATATCGCCGCTGCCAAGAGCACGGTGCCGCTGCTGATGCAGAACGTCATCGACCGCTGCATGCAGATCCACGGTGCCGGCGGGCTGACCGAAGACTACATGATGGCCGAGGCCTTCAACTACGCGCGCTGGTGCCGCCAGGCTGACGGCCCGGACCAGGTCCACCAAATGGCGCTGGGGAAAATGGTAATCAGGCGCTACACCGATGCCTGAACTACACCCGCAGCTAGTGGCGGACTGCCATCACCTGGGCGCGATGGCTAGCGGTGAATTGCTGCTGTCGCGCAACGCCAACGTGCACTGGTTTATCCTGGTGCCGAATACCGGGGTGGCGGATCTGCTTGATCTGCCGCCCCCAGAGTTGCACCAGGTGCTCGCTGACTGCCAGAAGCTGTCGCACTGGTTGAAGCAGGCGCAGGGCTACACCAAGGTCAATTTTGCGGGTCTGGGGAATGTGGTGCCGCAGATGCACCTGCACGTTATCGGCCGCAGTGAACTCGACCGCTGCTGGCCGCAGCCGGTCTGGGGCAATTTGCCGCCCGGTCCAGTGTGGCAACCCGTTGTGCTGGACCTCATCAAACGAGAGCTCGGACTTGACCGCTGATAATATGGCACTGGTTATCGGCGCTTCGGGCGGCATCGGTGCCGCCGTAGCGCGGCGACTGCTGGATGACAACCGCTACAGCACCGTATTCTGTGTCAGCCGCGCCGCCGCACCGCCAGTGGCTCTCGCAGGCGCGCCGAGTCTGCAATGGCTGACCTGCAGCGGTTCAGCCGGCGCTATTGCCGCTGTGCGCACGCAGCTTGGCGATGCTGTTGGACGGCTGGCACGGGTGGTGATCTGCAGCGGCGTGCTGCACGAGGGCGAAAACGGCCCGGAGAAATCCCTGGAGCAGCTGGATCCAGCCTGGATGCAGGCCGTGTTCAGCGCCAACAGCGTCACCCCGATGCTGTGGTTACAGGCCTTGGCAAAAGGCCTGGGACGCAAACAGGACTGTGTCATCGCCTCCATGAGCGCGCGGGTAGGCAGCATTGGCGACAATAAACTGGGTGGCTGGTACAGCTACCGCGCCTCCAAGGCAGCTCTCAATATGCTGTTGCAGACCGCTGCCGTGGAGCTGGCCCGGCGCGCGCCCGGGACCAAGCTCGTTGCCTTCCACCCGGGTACTACCGATACGCCGCTATCCCGGCCGTTTCAGAACAGCGTGCCCGCAGGAAAGCTGTTCAGCCCCGAGTTCGTCGCGGGCAGGTTACTGGCGGTCATGGATGCAGCCAAGGCTGACGGCACGCTGTCCTATCTGGACTGGGACGGCCAGACGATTACCTGGTAGCGTGCTATTCTCCACCAACACCGATAACAACTTCCAAGGGAGTACCGCCATGCTCGTCGTCCACCACCTGAACAACTCGCGCTCCCAACGCGTCCTCTGGCTGCTGGAAGAGCTGGAGCTGCCCTACAAAATTGTGCGCTACCAGCGCAACACAGAGACCAATCTGGCGCCACCCGAGCTGGAGGCCGTTCACCCGCTGGGCAAGTCGCCCCTGCTCGGCGATGGCGATCGGGTCATCATCGAATCCGGCGCCATCATCGACTACGTGCTGCGCCACCACGGCGGCGGCCGCCTGCTGCCCAAAGCGGGCAGCGATGAGCACGAGCAGTATCTGCAGTGGCTACATTACGCCGAGGGCAGCGCCATGCTGCCCCTGATGCTGCGCATGTACACCTCGCGTCTCCCGGACCAGGGCGCTGCGCTGCAGCCGCGGATCAATGACGAACTGGGCCGCCATCTGGGCTTCTTTGACGCGGCGCTGGAAGGGGTCGAGTGGCTGGTCGGCAACAGTTTCTCCGGCGCCGACATCCAGCTCTCCTTTGTCGCCGAAATTGCGCCCCTGCTGCACACGCTGGAGCCCTACCCCAACCTGGCGGCTTTCCGCGACCGCATCCAGGCACGCCCGGCCTACAAGCGCGCCCTGGAAAAGGGCGGTGAATACGCGTTCGGCCCCGCCAGCTAACACACTACGCTTCTGGCAGCAGCCCCGCCCGCTGCAAAGCCGCTGCCAGTCCCACCGCGAATTCCTCGTATCCCGCCCGGTTAGGGTGGACGCTGTCAGCACGCAGGGATTCCTGGGACAGCACCCCGGAAAAGACATCGGGCACCAGCAATACGCTCTCCTCTTCGGCCAGCCGTGCATAGAGAGGCGCATCTCTGAGCGCACCGACGCCGGCCCGCAGCAATGACAGGCGCGGGACCGCAACCAGCACCGGAATGGCGCCGTGGCTCTTTACCGCGCGCAGAATTGCACGCAGATCCGCTTCCACATCAGTATCGGGACGCTTGCGCAGGAAGTCGTTGCCGCCGAGTTCAACGATGACCAGTGCCGGATCATGTTGCAGCAGGAGGTCGCCTATGCGCTCCCTGGCCTGGGCAGCGGTATCGCCTGGAACACCGGCATTGACCACCTGCCAGCCAGTCCGGGCAGCCAGCAGGGAGGGAAAATCCTCGCCCCGGCCGGCGCCGGTACCCCAGGTAACGCTGTCGCCAAAAGCCAGCACAACGCTCCCGGGCGCCAACGCTGGGTGACGGCTCTCCTCACTGCAGCCTGTCACAACAACTGCCAGTGCCAGCAGCAGCCAGCGACTCCAGTGCCCCGATCCTGTCGACTTGATTATCACTGCGCTCTCGACCTCCATGCAGCGAACCGCTATCCTTTCCAGCTTGCCTGCAAGACCTTCCCTGACACAAGCCCGGAGTTATTTTGGAACTGGTTGTTTTTGATCTCGACGGCACTCTGCTCGACAGACGTTCCCACATCAGCGAATACACACGGGATACCCTGCGCCTGCTGGCAGAGGCCGGCATCGCCTATACCGTGGCGACAGGCCGTACCCTGCATGCATCCCGCGATATTCTGCAGGGCCACAGCTTTACCCTGCCCCAGGTCTACAAGAACGGCGCCATGATCTGGAGTCCCGCAGCGGCAGACTACAGCCACACCACGTTCCTGACCCAGAGCGAAATCGAGCGCGTCCTGACAGTGATCCTGGAGCAGGACGTCACGCCATTTATCTTCACCCTCGCTCCCGGCAACTACCATGCGATCTATCACACGCCGCTGCGCAACGATGTAGAGCGACGCCTGGCGGAAGAGTTCAGCAAGCGCTCGGAAGTGGATGTGCTGCCCGTGGAGAAAATGCCTGCAGACGCGGATATCACCAACGTCAGCGCCCTGGGCAAGCCGACAGCCATTGAGGCGGTTGCCAGCATGGTGGAGGGTGCGGAGAATCTCGTCGCCTATAGCGGCGATGCGCTGGAGGGCTCGGCGCTGAAGTGGATTGACGTGCATCACATCAATGCCAGCAAGGGCAACGCAGTAACGCGGTTAAAAGAGGAGCTGGGGGTAAGCAGGGTGCTGTGCTTTGGCGACAGCGACAATGACCTCAGCATGTTCGCCCTGGCCGACGAGTGCTATGCCCCGGACAACGCCAAGCCCTACGTCAAGGATGTGGCGACCGCGGTAATCGGCCACCACGACGAGGATGGTATCGCGCGCTTCCTGCGCGAGCGCTTTGGACTACCAACCGCCTAGTTGCAACTTACCGGGACGCGGCCAGCGCCACCTGCATTGCGCCGTGGCTGTCTACCTGCATCACCAGCTGCAGCCCGTGCTTCTGGTCACCGACCTGCTCGCCATTCAGCAACAGATGGGTGCTCACCGGATAGACCCCCTGCGGCAGACCCTCCGGCAACTTGAAGGTAAATTCACTGGTAAAGGCGCCACCGTTGGCAGTACTGGACCCCGGAGCCTTGGTCATGCTGTTCAGTGCGACGCTGTTGTCGTCATTGTCCCAGATCGTCATTTTTTCTTCGATATTGGCGCGGGTGCCGCTGGTGCCCGGTACCACCTCGATGTGGGACTTGACCCGAACCTCAGCGCCCGGACGTACGGAGGTTCCGGGCAGAACCTCGCTGCGGTAGGAACTGACCTTGGGGTTGACCGGCAGGCTACCGGTTTCCTTCTCAAACTCGGCGGACACTTCGCGTTCACTCTTCACCTGCACGGTGGTGTAGCCGATGATCATGTCGCGTACCATCATACTGGTGGTCTGGACCACTACCTGTCTGGCGGTATCCTCGGCGGTGCGCTGCACGGTATCCACCAGATCCTTGAAGAAATTGGCCTGACTGGCATTCGCAACACCCAGGCCCAGACCTATGGCGATGGCACATCTGGTCACAGTTTTCATTTGCTTTCTCCCCGCAGCCACCCGGGCTGCTGTTATACCTGCACCATAGACTATTGTATGGAAATATTCATTTTTGCCTTGCTCTGCGCCTCGTCGGCCCGCCGGATCAGGGCACTTGCACCCGGATGCCGCGGGATGATCGCCAGTGCGGATTCCGACTTGGCAATGGTACAGCTGTAGTTCTTGCGCTGGAAGCAGTCCTCCGCTTCCTTCAGAAAGCCGGCCACGGTCTGCTCGCGAAAGCGCTGCTGTTGCCGTCCCGACGCCGCGGCCTGCTCCAGTTCGAGCGCGCCGGGATTGCCGGGATCTGCCGACCTGAGCTGGGCAGCCCGCTCATCGGCACAGCTGAAATCGTTCATCCCCAGGCAGGCCCGACCCTCGGCCAGCAGTAGCCCCAGCCGCTCCTCACGGTCGCGGGCAGCCGCCATCAGGTCCTCGGCCATGGCGTCCACCTCACGCTGGGGGGCGGCGAGGTCCGCAGGCTCGGCACCCGCTTCGCGGGCACTGGCCAGGGCTGTGCGGGCACAGTCAATGTCGCCGCCGGCAATGCAGGCTTGCGCTTCCTGCAGATGACTGGCAATGATTTGGCGCCCGATTTCACGATCTACCCGCTGCAGCAGTAATATAGCCTGGGCCTGGCCAGGCACCAGATCCAGCAGGGTGCGCAGCCGATTGCCGGCGCAGGCATAGTCACCCGCCGCAATGCAGTCCTGGGCATCCGCCAGGCGGGTGCTGACCAGTTGTTCCTGTTCGGCTTCCACCTGGGCTTGCTCCGACGCCGCCAGCAGTTGGCCGGCCTCGGAATTCTGGGGCGCCAGGCTGCGTACTACCAGCGTGTTTTCGATCGCACACTTGTAGTCCTGACTGTAGAAACAATCCTTGGCCAGCTGCATCCGGGAGTCGATGACCCGCTTTCGTTCCTGCTCGGCCTGAA
>JBGTGB010000077.1:0-6304 GCA_041746975.1 Haliea sp.
ACACCACCCTTGAATCTATACAAAGTCGCATCATTCCCGCCCTCCATGATGCCGCCGGTAACCTCACCCTTCCACTCGAATTCCTCCCCAGGGGGGGCCGTGTAAATAGCGATTACGCCTGCTGTCACGTTTTTGCCGTAGAGGGTGCTTTGCGGCCCTCTCAGGACCTCGACACGCTCCACATTGAACAGGTCTCCCATGCCAAAGATGGAGCGGGCGCGAAACGCGCCATCCTGGAAGACCCCGACCGCAGGCTCAAAATCGGGAATGTTTCCCAGGTTGCCCACCCGGCGAATCCGGAAGTTGCTATTTACAGAGGAATCAGTCGACTGCACCTCAAGCGAAGGCATGACCCGGGTAAGCCCCTCAATGGTGCTTATTCCCGCTGCATTGAGCTGGTCGCCACTCATCGCGGAGACTGCCATGGGTACATCCTGCAGTGATTGTTCGCGCTTTTGCGCGGTGACCACGACCTCTTCCAGTGCCGCCTGCGCGCTCATGCCGCAGCAGGTGGTCGCCGCAACCAGCAGGCTCACAGTCCTTTTCCTGAATTGACCCAAAATCATACAAGCCTCTCATTCACTATTATCGGGGGTACTGGCTAGATTCACTCAGCGCTTTTGCGTGCTCGAATAAACCCGCTTTCTTTGAAGCTGGAGAATATATTGCCAGCAAGGATGAAAACTTGTCATTGGGCGACAGAGAGCTGTCACTTGGTCCGTCGGGCGTGCCATGCTGTGACCCGCTAGCCGCACCAGTCCAATGACCCATAGAATTGCTGATCTCGGCTCACGGGCGCGCAAAACGAAAAAGCTCTCGGCTTCCTCATAAACCAACTCCTCGGCCAGGCCCGACCGGGCAACAGACAGGTCAAATGACTCTGCGTCGGTGGAAATGTAAAGCTCCACAGCTTCACTCCGGGATTGGGAGCGTTGGCCACAGTAAACTTCAATCAAAGTGTTCCTCGTTGAGGCGAATAATGGAGCTCGATTAGGACTCGATGGAGTGCAACCCAAGCAGACACCAATTGATCGTTTTCTGTCGCAAAATGACCAGCTTGGCCTAATGCGTAGCGATATATTCGACCTCAGGACAGGTCGTATTGCGAATGCATGAGGTGGACTGACACCCACGCCATTGAGCGTTCGATAGATAATTTGTTGGTTCACTAAGGGTATGAAAATGAACGAGCTATTCGGCCCCATTGGGCAACTGGGCTTTGTGGTACGTGACCTGGACGCTGCGCTGCGTTATTGGACCCAGGAAATGCGCATTGGGCCCTTCTTCGTGTTCAATCAACTTGACGTGCTTGAATTCAACTACCTGGGCGGGCCAATTGACAGGCTGGTACCCTTCGATACTCGCCTTGCCCTGGCCAACAGCGGCCCCCTACAGATCGAACTTATTCACCAGCGCAGCCCGGTGCGAACGTCCTATAGCGACTTCCTGGACGCAGGGTACGAAGGCTTGCACCACATGGGCTACTTCACCGAAGACTATGACGAGCTTTTGCAGCGCCGCCTCAATATGGGTCTGGCTATCGAGCAGGACGGCGTATTGTTCAGCCCGGAGGGCAAGTTTACCTACTTCGCCACCTCCGGCCACCCCGGAACTCTACAGGAATTGATTGCGCTCCATGACGGCAACCGCGGGCTTTTCGAGATGATAGCGGCCAGCGCGATCAACTGGGATGGCAAGGACCCGATTCGCGAGCTGACTTGATTCCCCGAGAGCATCTTTGTGTGAAGGCGGATTGATACACCCTGCGGAATATGACAGCTAACGTTTTGGGGGCACGCAGATGAAAGGAAACCAGACTGGGGCCACAGAGGGCAGCTTCCTGAAATCGATCTTCGTTGTATTCTCGATTTGTTGCTCGGGGCCTCTAATGGCAGGAGAGCCCGCGAATTTCCAGACAGACAAGCAGGCGGGCCGCAATCCCTGGTCCCAGCTTGAATTTCCCGATGCAAACGCCAACTTCCAGTTCGCGGTTATCGGCGACAACACGGGCGGGGCCTATCCCGGTGTTTTCGACGCGGCGATGACCAAACTGAACCTCCTGCAACCTGAGTTTGTGATGAGCGTCGGTGACCTTATCGAAGGTTATAGCAATAGTCGGGAAGAGCTGGTCGCCGAGTGGGAGGAACTCGATACCTCGATAGATAAACTGGATATGCCCTTTTTTTATGTTGCGGGCAACCACGATATTGGCGATCAGGCTTCGGTGGATGTCTGGCGGGAGCGGTTGGGACGCACCTACTATCACTTTGTCTACAAGGATGTCCTGTTTCTTTCCCTGGATACTGAAGATCCACCGCAAGCGCTCCACGATTGGGAAATGGAAGGCCTCGCGAGACTAAAGGAACTGGAAAAGAGCGACCCGGAGCAGGCGAAGGCGCTGCTGCAGAAACTACTGCTCAAGGTGAAGGAATCCGCCCTTGCAGGAAAGGAATATCATGCGGCCTTCAGCGATCAGCAAGTCGAATACTTCAAGGAAGTGATTGCCAGCTACCCGGATGTGCGATGGACTTTTCTATTCGTCCATCGTCCAGTCTGGCAGGCCGTTCCGCAGAGCGAGAAGTTTATGGAGATCGAGGCCGCGTTGAAAGGTAGGAGCTATACCGTTTTTTCCGGGCACTCACACACATATCACCATCAGCGACGTCATGGGATGGATTACTTTCGCCTCAGCACCACCGGCGGTACCTGGATGCTGGATCCACCGGGAAACTTTGATCATGTAGCCTGGGTAACGATGTTGGAGGACGGGCCCGTTGTCGCCAACATTACGCTCGATGGGATAATGGACAAGACCGGCGAGCGCAAGCCGGTCAGGGATAGTGCTCAATAATCCTGGTCCCGCTGCCCACTCCACTGAGGAAAATAGTCGCTATGACGAAATCGAACTTTCATCCGCCTCTTATCCAGATTGCGTTTTCTGTGCTGGACCTGCGCCTTACTGAATCCTGGTTTCGCGAAGGTCTGGGGTTTATCCCGGCTGGTGGCAATCGGGAGTTTATGAGCAGCCCGGTGGCGGAGCAGGTTATGGGCATTCCCGATGCGGCCTCTACCTGCTGGTGGCTGGTAGGCGGCAACCCATGGTTCCAGCTCGAACTGTTCCAGTTTCAACAGCCCAAGGCAAAGCCGATGCCGGCGAGTCTTCGTCCTTGCGACATCGGCTATACCCGCATGGGCGTACATGTCTCAGACTTTGATGCCGCCCTGGACAGGCTGCAGCTGTTGGGCTCCAAACCGCTGGCGCCTCCCATCGGCAGTGCCGGCCAGCGGCGGGCCTGTGTGCGCAATCCAGACGGGGTATTTGTCGAAATCATGGAAGCTGACCCGCTACCGGGTAAGGTTGAAGGGCGGCGTGCCTGCCCGGTGGCGACCCGTTCGGTGACCATGAGTACGCCGGATATCGCCGCTTCGGTGGCCTACCTCACGGCGGTAACCGGGCAAAGTCCGGCGGACATTGTGCTGCACGGGGACGAGCACGAAGCCCTGTGGGGGCTGGCCGGTGCGAACTGCAAGCGCGTCGTGTTCGAGTGCGGCGATGTGCTGCTCGAGTTGGTGCAGTACCTGGACCCAGTGGGTAGCCCCTGGCCCACCGGATACCGTATCTGCGACCAGGGCATTCTCAATATCGCTTTTGGTGCTCGCAGCCAGGCGGATCATATGCAGGTCTACGAGCGGGTCAGTCAGTTCGGGGTCAGGCCCAACTGTGCCCCATTCCACACGCCCGACGCGGGCGTGGTATATGTCAACGACAGGCTGGGGTTCTCAGTTGAAATACTGTGGGTGACGCCCGGCGCAGCCGACGCGCAATGGGGATTCGAGCCGCAGGCCCTGGCACAACGCCCTGACCCTGATTTATAGCATTACACGTACGCAATGCACTTGATTTCAACTTTCAGCTCAGGCAACAACAGTCCGGCGACGCCCAAGAGGGTCTGGGTGACTTCTGGCCGTTCGCCGTAGGCCTCTGCACGTGCACCGAAGATAGCTTCCAGATTCTCGTGGGTTTCAGCCAGGCTGGTTACCAGGAACGTCTCGTCCACTATGTTGTCCATCGTGGCTCCGAACTCGGCCAGAACCGCGCGGATATTGGCATAGGCCAGAGCCGTTTGCTCAGCAATGCTCTCAGGTATATTGCCGGCGCTGTCCATACCAACCTGACCCGACAGATACACCGTGCTGCCCACCTTCACCCCCTGCGCAATCAGGTCCGCATAAGGGCCGGATCGATATACTTCCTTTGCTACTGTCATGTCTGCTTTCCTGTTCTGCGTGGATGGGTACTCGACGATGGCAAGCTTCACCCCACGCTTAATGGGCTTCAGCCGGATCTCCCGACTGCCTTTTTATCTGAGGCGCCAGCCGAATTTGACCGGCCGCCTGTAGCCTCTCAAGACTAAAACAGGCGAAAGACACAATCCGGTCATAAGGCGACAGAAACAAGTTATTGAACGAATATTGCCCTCTGTCGCGAATAGACCGCTGCCCCGATTTGGATTATTCTCACTCAAGCTAATATGTCGGTCGCTACCACTCAATTGCCCGGGAGGTCTGGGTCATCGACAAGACAGTGCCAAACCACCAGCTGGTTCGGGTCGGAGCAGTCCAGGGTATCGAGGATGCCATGGCGCATTTCGGTGTAGACGTGGACTCAGTATTCAACGCCCTGGGATTGGAGCGGCACAGGTTCAGCGATCCAGATCAGCTGGTTGCGCTAAGGGACGCCGGGCGTTTGCTGGCGCGGGCGGTGGAGGTTACCGGTGATCAGCATCTGCCTTTCTATCTCGCCGGCCACCAGGACATGTCCTACCTGGGAACTTTCGGCCTGCTACTGCAAACATCGGGTACGGTCGGAGAGGTGCTGCGCGAGATTCGGGATTATCACCAGATCCATATACAGGCTGCAACCTGGACATTGACTACATCCGAGCGCACAGCCTCGCTCAACTTCTGGGTAGATGTGCAGGATGTTACCCCGCTGCAGCGGCGCCTGATGGTCGAGCTGGCCCTCGCCCAGGCCTTTCTGATTGTGAAGACCCTGGTGGGCAGTGCAGCTTACGTGGAGAGAGTTCGCGTGCGCTACGACCTTCCGGAGGCCCGGCAGGCTTATCGACGATTCTTTCACGCGCCCGTGGAATTCAACCAGGAAGTAAACGCGCTGGATTTCCCCATGGGCCTGCTGAGCAGGCCCATAGCGCTGAACAATGCGGCCCTGCATGAGATAGTGCGACAGCAGGTATCGAGCCTTGACCTGAGCCAGAAGCAAAATGACCTTGCTCACGATGTAAGGGTTATCATTAGAACCTTACTGCCGACCGGCCAATGCACAATAGGGCGCGTGGCCAGGTATTACGCCTGTGACAAACGTACCCTGCAGCGCTATTTGCGTGAGGAGAACGATACTACCTACCAGGCACTGCTGGATGAGGTGCGTTTCGACCTGATACAGAATTACCTGCGCGACTCTACCATGCCAATGACGCAATTGGCCCAGGTCGCCGGTTATACCGATACCAGTAATTTTTCCCGCGCATTCCAGAAACGCTTTGGCGTGTCGCCGCGCAAGTGGCGGGAAGAGAATGCCGAGCGCAAGCCCTCTTCCCGCAAGCGGCGGTTGGGCATGAGCAGAACAGCACCCTAGATCCCCTACCGGTCGGCCAGTCCGCTGCGGCGGCGATACACCAAAAGACCGATACCTGTCGCCTAATGACGGGTTTTGATCATGTTGTCTCTATATCGTTCAACCTGAATGAAATAGGCGCCACGCGCTCGCGGCGGAGCGGAGCGGAGAGTGTCTTTGGCCAGTAACAATGATAATAGTAAAAGAGAGGTTTCTATGATTCTGTGTCAGTTCAGGAAAAGGACTATGAGCCTGCTGGTTGCGGCGACCGCCTGCTATGGCGTGAGTGCACAGGCGGCGCTGGAGGAGGTGGTGGTCACCGCGCAAAAGCGCGAACAGTCACTGCAGGATGTACCCCTGGCAGTCTCCGCGATGAGTGGCGACCAGCTCAATGCAGCGGGAATAAGTAACATTGAGGGGCTTACCCGGGTTATGCCCTCGCTTGAGGTGCAGTCTACCACTTCCATTGTAAACACCAACTTCCGGATTCGCCGGGTGGGTAACCTGGGGAACATTCCCGATTTTGAGCCTGCGGTCGGGGTCTTCCAGGATGGCGCGTTTCGCGCCCGCTCCATCTTTGGCATGGGAGACCTGTTCAATGTGGAGCGTGTCGAGGTCCTGAGAGGGCCGCAAAGCACCCTTTACGGCAAAAACGTGACAGCAGGCGTA
>JBGTGB010000078.1:0-1737 GCA_041746975.1 Haliea sp.
GTGCGGCAGCTGGCCCTGCAGCAGGGGCGGGCGGACAAGCGTATCGCCGGCCTCGAGGCCCTGGCCCGCAACCAGGGCATAGCGGTGGTGCGCGAGCCGCGCAAGGTGCTGGATGAACTGGTACAGGGCCGCCACCAGGGCGCCGTCGCCACCGTGGCGGAATCCCCTGCGGCAGGCCCCTCCGCCATGGGCGGCAATCTACTGGATGAGGCCGACCTGCTGCGGTTGGTAGATGACAGCCCGGGGCCAGTACTGCTGCTGGTGCTGGACGGCATCACCGACCCCCATAACCTGGGCGCCTGCCTGCGCAGTGCCGATGCCGCAGGGGTGCACGCCGTGATCGTGCCGAAAGACAAATCCGCGGACCTCGGGCCCACGGTCAGCAAGGTGGCCTGCGGTGCCGCTGAAGTCGTCCCCTTTGCCCGGGTCACCAATATCGCCCGCACCCTGGAGGCCCTGAAGGCCCGCGGGGTGTGGATCTACGGCACTGCCGGCGAGGCTGATGCCACGGTTTACGAGAGTGACCTCCGGGGCTCGGTGGCCCTGGTGATGGGCGCCGAAGGTGCTGGCCTGCGGCGCCTGACCCGGGAGCTCTGCGATCACCTGGTCAAACTGCCCATGGCGGGTTCAGTCAGCAGCCTGAACGTCTCGGTGGCGACCGGCATCTGCCTGTTCGAAGCGGTGCGCCAGCGCCGGCAGGCATGATTGTGGCTGGCGCGTCATGCCGCTTGCGGTGAACCCGCAAACTCTATAGAATCCGCGGCCTGAATTTTGCCCGGCCGTTTCGGTGGCCGATCCTCCTTGCTACACCACATTGATGGGTAGCATTAACCCGTAAGGAGCCACGATGCGTCATTACGAAGTTGTATTTATGGTCCACCCGGACCAGTCCGAACAAGTGCCCGGCATGATCGAGCGCTACTCCAATACCATCCAGAAAGACGGCGGCTCCGTGCACCGTCTAGAAGACTGGGGTCGCCGCCAGCTGGCCTACCCCATCAACAAGATTCACAAGGCGCACTATATCCTGATGAATGTTGAAGCTTCCAACGAAGCGATGGAAGAACTGACCACCACGTTCCGTTACAACGACGCGGTGCTGCGCAACCTGGTCATTCGCCGCGATGAAGCCGTCACTGATGAGTCATTCATCATGAAGGCCGAGAAGGAAAGCCGCGAGCGCAAGACCCGCTACGAGGAGCGTCAGTCGGCAGAAGCCGAGCGCGCGCCCCGCGAAAGCAGCAGCAACGACGACGAGGGCGATGACGAGACCGGCGAATAAGCCGCTCGCCGCCCGTAACGATTATCAAGGTTTATAAGGAGTAGCACATGGCACGTTTTTTCCGTCGCCGCAAGTTCTGTCGCTTCACTGCCGAAGGCACGAAGGAAATTGACTACAAGGATCTGGAAACGCTGAAGGCGTATATTTCAGAAACCGGCAAGATCGTACCCAGCCGGATCACCGGTACCAAGGCTAGATACCAGCGCCAGCTGGGCACCGCAGTAAAGCGCGCGCGTTTCCTGGCCCTGCTGCCGTACTCGGATTCGCATCAGTAAGTATTCCCGGTTCCGGGCCACAACTGCCGGTTGTGGCCTGACCCTGGGGGTCTCGCGTTGAAAGGACTGGCCAAGTTTGTCATGCGCGGCCGCCTGCAGGCGCTGGTAGTGGCCGTGGCCGGGGCTGGCAGTCTGCTGTTTTGCTGGATGAGCGCGGCCGCCATCGCCCTGGTAACCCTG
>JBGTGB010000079.1:0-15171 GCA_041746975.1 Haliea sp.
CCGGCCCTGTTCGCCTGGGTGCTGATCCTTCTGGCGTTCACTTATGTCTGTCTGGCGTTCGACGTGTACGACCTGCTGCGTTGGGTGCGCGGCGAGCGCTGGCGTATTGGCTCCGAGCGCGATCAGAACAACGCGTCGTCATCGGACGCCAAAACATGTTGAGAGTAGTTCAGAGCTTCATCTGCAATGCCCGCCACGCTGAGCGGATGAGCGAAGTGTCGCGTGCTGCTTGTCTTAATTCTCCAAGTTTCACGTCATCCATCCAGTACCCGCCGAGCATGACAGCGGTCGGGAATTCAACCGCGCTGATATGAGTTAACGGGTCTTCGGGCAGTAGTACGAGATTGGCGCGATAGCCCGGTGCAATCATTCCGGTTTGCTCAAATCCCAAAGTCTGCGCGCTTGTCCGCGTGGCTGATGCCAGTGCCTGATACGGCGGAAGCCCTGCCTCAACCATGAGTTCCAGCTCCCGGGTCATGGACGACCCCGGTATCACAGCGAAGACCCCCGCGTCGGTCCCCGCGATCAAAGGGACGCCTGCCTCATGCAGTAATCGAGTTGCCATAAGATAGAATTCGGCGCGTGGTCCCTCGTAGGACGATGGGTCGGCCTCGCTCCAGAACTTTGCGTCGCTACGCTGCGCAAGGCGTATCAGTGGGTTGACGGTGTCAGAGCCAGGGCGATCCAGGTACGCGCCTTTGGTCTCTGCGATCAGCACCAATCGTTTGTGGGCAAGTAGCGTGGGGGTCACGGCTTCGCCGGAAGCGGCCAATTTTGCAGCCACCTCACGCATCTGGTGCTCATCCAGCTCACCGCGAAGACTATGCCAGACGAGCGTTTCGACATGCTCGAGCGTTGTGAAACCTTGGCCCAGCGAAGCCTCCCACGGGATTTCGAAGGGTTTCTCGCGAGGCACGCCGGCGGTACGCGCTCCCTCTGGTGAATGGCCCATAACCTGCATGCCAAGTACGCCTGCCTCGTCGAGAATGGCATCGAAAGCATCACGGCTCAGGTTCGAGTACAACTTTAGCGTGCGATATCCGGCATTGTATTGAGCGCGCACCGCGGTACGTGCTTCAGCACCTGTCGTGACGGTCTTCTGAAGCAGGTTTTCGTTCGGGCCGCGGCTGTTGAGTATCGGGCCTGTGGTGACAAAGTCCGGGCCGAGAATCAGGCCCTCTTTGATCCGCTTGGAAAGCGACAGATGAAATGGGTAGCCCGATGCGTTACGCAGCCCGGTAACCCCATGAGCGAGATAGCCCGCCAGCTCCGCCTCGTCGCTAAGGTGAATGTGCGCATCGATCAGCCCCGGGATCAGATTGTGCCCGCGGGCATCAACGGTGTGAACGCCTTCCGGCGCCAATAATTCCCCGGCGGTGCCGATCTGGGCGATGCGATCGCCGATCACCAGCACAGAGCGCGCAAGTTCCGCATCCGGCGCGCCGGGAACCATCGATATCAGCCGCACATTGTCGATCAGCACGCCAGCGGGTTTATGCGGGTTCGGTTCCAGCGCCTTGGGGAAACCGGTAACGATATGCCTCAGCCAGATCAGCGCTATGGCAGATATGATCGCGATCGCGAGACCGATCTTTCCGGTCCTTGTGAATCTCATGTATTCCATTTTCTCTCTGCCGGATGAGTGGCGAAAGTCAGGGGTCCGGGTGGTACTGAAAATGGTTTGGTGATCTGTTTGTTGGCCGACCGGGCACTGATTCCATCAGCCGGGAGAGTTTATCCGGGTTTCGCTGCACGAAAGCGCCGCGTACCCGTCCGCCGGCGTGCTCCACGACGATGACGGATTCTATGGACTGGTTGTCGTGCACGACTAGCGAGGCGCTGCCATTGACCGCCAGGCATGCGTAGTGGAGCGCGGGAGGACCCGCCAATTGCCGCGCGAGACCAATGCACAGGCGCGCTACCGCACGAGGGCCCTGGACCGGACGCGTCACGGCTGCCACGCTGCCCCCACCGTCGCTGTACAGCACAACATCTGCTGCAAGCAATCTTTCCGTCTCTTCGACGTTGCCGTCCCGGACCGCATCGAGCAGTGCCGTGAGCAGGCGCAGCCCCTCCTGGTAACCGCCTACACTCCCACAGACGTCCTCGTGCTCGGGGGGTAATGACGCCAGGGACTTGCGGGCGCGATGCAGCAGCTGACGGCAATGCGCTTCGCTACGTCCGAGCACACTGGCAATTTCCCGGGCGCGATAATCGAAGGCGTCAGCTAGTACGAAGGCGGCACGCTCCAGCGGCGTAAGATGTTCCATGACCCTGAGCAGACCGAGGGAAAGCATGCGCTCTGTCTCGAGAGCCGCAAGGGGTGCATCCACCGCAGTTGGGACTGGCTCCGGCAGCCAGGGGCCGGGGTAGGCTTCCCGGCGTGTCCGTTCACGCCGGTATCGATCAATGCACAAACGTGTTGTCAGGGTCGCCAGCAACGCCGTCGAATCCTCGACTCGCTGCTTCGCTGCAACGACGTGCCAGCGCTCATAGGCCTCCTGGATGATGTCTTCCGCGTCGGCCAGCGTTCCCAGCATCCGATAGGCGATGCCGAGCATCCGGGGCCGGCAGGCCAGGAATTCCGCGACGGCAGTATCCGGGTCTGGGGCAGTACTCCCGCTCACTCCTCCTCCCATAGTTAGTTGCGCAGAATCCTTGTGGCGGCTTCTCGGGCGCTGGCAAAACTCGCGTCCGACAGCAGTCCAACCGGGCCTACCCAGTCACCGCACAGGAACACCCGGTCTGGTCCCGCGGCGTCGACCGGCGGCCTGCCGGGGAGCCCCCCTTGCTCCGCGGAGGGGAGGGCTTCACAGACCCTCGCTGCGGGTAGCCAGCGCTGCATCAACACCTCCTCGCGCCAACCGGGTTGCAGCGTATCAAGCCAGTTTTCAAGGCTGCCACGGCCGGCCGCTCCCGCCTCGCCATAATACGCCAGTTGCAGCAGGGTGCAATTCGGTGGCGCGATACCCGCGGCCACCGAGTGACAGGACATGTATCGGGGTAACTCCAGGTCGAGCGCATATGCGACCTTGGGACGCGGCAGGCGGCGTAGGCCGACGTCGAGACAGGCGGCGAGAACGGGCTGCGATTGCTGCGCGAACTGTTGCATTTGCGTTGATGCTAGAGGACCGAGAAGCTCGAGGACCTCCCGTGGTGGCACAGACAGAATCACCGTATCGGCCGTAATGACGTCGCCGTTGCGCAGGACAACTACGACGCCGGCGCCTTCATCGTGCACCAATTGCACTGAGCATGCAGTATGGAATGTCACTCCGGCCTCTCGGGCGCGCTGGCTGATACCATTGACGAGCGCTTCCCAGCCGCCGCCGAGATAGACAACCCCCGAAAGCGCCTGGCGCAGTTGCATGACGCCGGCTGCAGCGGACAGACGGTCGCTGGCAGCGACATACGTCGATAGCCGCAGGAAAGCCCGAAATAGAGCAACAAAATCCGGCGATGCGCGGCGCTGCTCGAGCCAGCCATCGAAGGACAGCCCGGTCGGCGGCAGTGGCCCGCGCGCGATGCTGGCGAAAAGTCGCACAGCCTGCAACCGCTCCGGCAGGGAGAGTCCCCGGTAAGTGAGCAACGCAAGCAGCGTCGCGGGGATGGGTTCTGGCCGTCGACCTTGCCGGGTTATTAGGCCACCGTCTGGCGGCCTGGCGCCGGTATATGCAACATCCAGGTCGCGCAATACCTCCGCGCCCGCGCCGCCCAGGTAAAGGGCATGCGGGCCCAGGTTGAGATGGAAGCCTGCGCGCTCCTGCGCCCGCGCGCGGCCACCGAGTTGCGCATTCCTTTCCAGGAGCACGACGCGACGCCCAGCCCGCCCCAGCAGGGAAGCTGCGGTGAGTCCGGCCAACCCGCCGCCGATGACAACGACATCCGTAGTGCGCGGAACTGGATCCCGCGCGGCCTGTGGCAAAGATTTCAAGGCTTGATCCCGTGATGGTCATTTACATAAGGACGCAGGGGTCAACGATTTCGTGACAGAAAAGCACCATCGCGCAGGATATATGTTGTGCGTCTGGCTACGAGGGAAGGAAGCAAATCATGAAGGTTGCCCTGACGCCCATTGCACTTCTATCGTTTTCACGATTGACTGCTTCTGGGGTTGCCATGTCTGATATGGTCCTAGCAGTAAGACCAATCAAGCTACACGAAGTGCAGCTTTCGATCCAAAGCTGCCGGTTGGCATAAGGGTAGAGCTTCCGGTTATCCTTGTTGGATTTTGGGGTAGGAATCAATAGAATGCTTATTGAGGGCTGGAAATGAAATTGCTGTTGCCTTCGATTTTAGAATTGATAGGAATGGTATTTTGCGGCTCGATCTGGTCAATTCGCTGCTAAGTGTCACGCGAATCCTCGTTCTCGTGATAGCCATAGCTCTCGTGTCATGTACGTCACACCGGGATCTGACTCATCTTGACGCGTTCCAGCGCCAAGTCGGCGTAGAGCTTCGGACAGAACGACTGACCTACATCTATGACTTCCCGTATTCTGCACAATCTTTGTGGAACCATACTTACAAGTACGGTATAGCGGGGGAGAATGGTGAGATGACTATGCATGAATCTGAACCGAAAGCTGAGTGTCCACCCGGAAGCATAGTTTGGCTGGACGAAGTGCGCTTTACTCGAAAATTCGACAATCCGGAGGTGATTGAAGCGCTCGGCAGGATTTACTGCAGCGGGCAAGTATGGCAGTTCAGGTATGTATGGGGTTTGGGGCCGAAGATTCACGACGCCCCGTGGGAGTCAGAAACTTATGATCCGCGAAATACTCGCAAAGTGCTGTAAGGCACTTAACAAGTCGCAAGTTCGCTCCAGCCCTGGCTGGCCTCCGCCCGCTCAGCATAACGTTATCCAACTAACCCACCATCGAGCCAGTTTTGAATATGGAAGAAGAGTTCGAACTAGAGATGAGCTCGCTTTGCCAGGATCTGACGGACAACGGGAAAACCGTGAGCGTACAGATCTATCGCGGTGGAGGAAGCAATTGGCACCTCGAAGTTCTGGATGAATTCGGCAACTCCACAGTTTGGGATGATCAATTCCCCACGGATACTGAGGCATTGGAGGAGGCAAAATCCACAATCAGAGATGAAGGGATTGGTGCACTAATTGGCATGCCTTCCTGAAAGCATGGTTAATGTCGCAGAACAAGTCACAGCAGTGCGTTCCGCTTTCCAGCAAGTCCCAAGATGGACGCAGATACCGGTTACGCATCACAACCCTCAGGACCGTGCCCATCAACTCGATATCATCGGCGTGCAGACCAGTCATAACGACGCCACCGGAGGCTCGGAGGTACGGATTTACCGGCGCTTACGATATAGGTGTCTCCGTTTATCTCCTAACTCCGGCCGACGCCGCGGCCCGCCGGTATTATTCGTCTCGCCGCCAAACTGCTCGGGTCCGCAATTCATAACGCACCGAGGCGAGTGTCATGGTTCGGAACACGGCGTGTAGTCATCGCGGGAACCGAACAACGGGAGCACGAGTTATGACCGCAAGGTGGAGATCCAGAACCGGCTGGAACCTGGTCGCGACCTATATACTACTGGCAGCGGTGGTCTGGTACGAGGCTTTTACCTGCTCCGGCTGGGTCTGCGATCTGGCGGCGCTTCCGGGCGTTTTTCCGCTCGGCTTTCCCATCGCCTGGCTGACGGGCTGGACCTCTCACCTGCAAGAGTCGTATTTCATCGGCCCCACCGTGCTGTCCAACAGTGTGTTCTACTACTGGCTGGGCCATCTGCTCGTCGGATTGGTGGATCACCTGCGCCGCCGGTATCCGGCCAGCAGCCACAAGAATCGCGCATGAAATCATCACGCCTGTCCCGTCCCATTGTCTTCGTGCTGGGCAGCCTGATAGCCGGTGACGCCTGGGCGACGAACTGGCAACAACGATTCGAGCAAGCGCTGGGCGAGTGCCAGGCAATCCCGGCCAACGACTACACCACTGGCCTGCTATTCAATCCGCCGGGCCACCGCACTTATTACGAACGCTCCCGATGTTTGCAAGAACTGGCCATCGAGTGGCGCAAACCGAGGCTTTGCCATGCAGTCCGGGAACGCCGCTCTCTGTTTTTTGACGGCGCGGCCATTTCGAAGGTCGCCTGCCGGAACGGTGTCGCGGAAAAGGTCGAGCGGGACCGGGTGGCTGCCGCGGCGCTTGATCCCGACAGCTTTCACAAACTGGAAGCGGTTCACTTCGACCAACCGCATTACGTTGGCGACAATGTCCGGCAACAGCTGAAAACCCGGGGCAGCCACCCCGGTTCCTACCAGGTGCGGATCGAAATCTGGCCAAACGACACGGGCGAGCCGGTGGTCATCGCAGACTACAGGCAGCCGCTCGGTTCCGACAGCGCCACTTTGACACGTACGATCCCAGACCAGCGGCTGTGCGAAGCCTTCGCCAGTACCAAACCAGGCCAGGGGGTCAGAGCCCGCGCCACACTCGAATTGCCGCCTCGCACACACACGGATCAATTTGTCCTGACCCGGATTCCGGCCGAAGCACGCCGTAGTACGCTTACAACATGGGATTGTCGCTCCCGATGTAACTTTTCTATAGAACTTGCCTGTACCAGACAGACTATTCCCGGGGCCGGAAGCGGCCGATAAGGGCTGGGATTGAGAGGCCCTTCTTCCCCTGGAACCCCAGCTCCTGCGCGGGCGCCGCGAGCGGCAGCCCCCGGCCTGCGGGGTGACACCCTCCGGACGCAGGGGCTCACCGCACTCCCTGCAGGCCAGCACGGGGCGGGTCGGCTAGCCGCAGTCGCGATGGATGTACTCCAGCGTCACAGCGGAGCCCAGGTCGATCTTGCGAATGTCCGGTCGTGATCCGGGCCCTGTATCCTGAGATATCGTAAACCCATGCTTGCTGATTTTGAGCGTGTCTATCAACAAGCCTATTTGATGGAGGAGATTCAATTCTGTTCTCGACCAAAAAAGCAGGCCGCGCTGATAATCTTCAGCGGCAATAGGGGGAAGGCGCCTAGACAGTTCCCTGCCAGCGGCGTGAGGACCAAGACTAAGGGGCCGAATACGGCGCATGTGATGACATTGATGTGAAGCGTCGAGCGAACACGATTCATTCTAGACTATCTTGTAAACCTAGTTTACAATGAATCACATGGACAGACACATGTCAACAAAGTTTATAAATGCGAAGGCAGCTGCCACGCTCGAGCAGCCGCTCGGACAAGCGCTGATTAGCGCGAATCAATGGATGTCAGCAAGTCTTCTGCATTTGATGAAAGCAATGGGGCACGAGGATCTCACAGGTACTCATCTGACCTTTTTCTGCCATCTAAATTGTGGTGTTACCCACGCCTCTGAGGTTGCCCGGCGCATGGGAATTAGCCGTCAGGCCGTCTACAAAGTCACTCAGGAACTGCAGCGCCTGGGCGCGCTCGAATTAAAGGAAGACCCCGACGACAAGCGGCAGAAAACCATATGCATGACCGAGCTCGGTGAGAGGGTGGCGCTAGACGCACGTGCAGCAATGGAAGAGGTTGAAGCGCATCTGCAGACAGTGGTGGGCACGAAGCGTTTCGAGAGTATGGCGCAGATATTGCGACTCGACTGGGGCCCATATCTCGGATCAGAAGAAGGCAAAATCGAAGAATGACAGCAATGGGCATAAGATCTGATGCGTTTATTCCGCGGAATCCGGCCGCGTCCTAAAGTTTGAAGGAAGCTACGACTAATCCGGGAATGTGTTTGCGGTGCATCCGCAGTGCCAAGTCTGAGGTCATACCGCGGGACGAGCCACTAAAAACGCTTATGGATACTCTGAATAAGTCTGGATTTTTGCGATAATACGCCATGCCCCAACAACAGGATGTCAGCATTGCGGGCAGGAAGAAGAACTTTGTAGGTCAGCATATCTCGGCGCGAGGCTACTTCGCGTCGACAGTTGGCCGGGATGAAAAAGTCATTCGCGAGTACATCCGGCACCAGTAACAAGAAGACAAACGGATAGACCAGTTGCAGTTGGTATGACAGTGCTGGCCCCCATCAGGGGGAACAAGGAGCCGAAGGCTCCGTAACTGCCGCTTTGAGCGGCTCACAAAACTAAAGCCCCCGGCTTTGCCGGGGGATACTTACTCGCTGAGAGTAGTCATGACTTTCACCATTATAGCAGTCGGTTTAGTAACTCTATGGGGAGTGATAGTGCTGCTGGGGTTGCTTGGTAAGCGTTGGGCGAACTACTTTAGTGTAGGTACGTACCTGAAGGCCTATCGTGCGGTCGATAGCTATACCGCTATGCGGTTACGCCGGTGGCTACGGCAGAAGCATAAAGTGAGGCGACGTCGCGGTGGGGCTTATCCCCCGTCCCACCTCTACGGGCACTTCGGGCTCGTACGTCTCACTCAACGCGGTCGTGGTGAGTCGTGGGTGAAGGTGTGATGTTTTTGTCCGAGAGCCGGATGCGGGAAATCTGCACGTCCGGTTCGATGAGCGGGGACTGGAAACGTGAACATGGCAGTAGGAGTGACGCCTGCATGTATCGAAAGAGCAGGAATAGGATGCCACTGCCTGAATTCGGCGCGCCAGTCTTCGACTCTACCGGAACTGGCGCCCAGGTAGTCGGATGGCCACGACAACTCTGCTGGCAGAGTGGGTGTTAGGCGATCTTCCGCAGCGAGGGTAAGCTGGTTGCATGGCGATAGAGCGAGAAGCGATACCAATTTATGAGCGGATTGGGGAGGGGTATGCCGAAAGACGGCGTGCTGACCCTAACTGGCTTATGCAGATCCATAGTGCGCTGGCCAGCGATAGCTCTCTTCTGAATGTCGGCGCAGGGTCTGGATCTTACGAGCCAACGGACAGAATGGTCGTCGCGTTGGAACCTTCCGAGATGATGATTGCGCAACGCCCGCCCGGTGCTGCTCCAGTGGTGCGGGGACGGGCGGAGCAACTCCCATTTGCGGATCGGTGCTTTGATGTAGCATTGGCTGTACTTACCGTCCATCACTGGTACGACCCTGAAGCAGGGTTGGCCGAGTTGTGCCGCGTGGCTGCGAAGCAGGTTGTCTTGACATGGGACCCGAGCATATTTGCATCCGAATTCTGGCTGGTTCGTGACTACCTGCCCGAGGCGGGATATCGGGACCAATGGCTCGCAACGATATCAACAGTTCAGCACTCCCTTCGGAACGCAGTTTCCACTCCTATGCCTGTCCCCTTCGACTGCACTGATGGATTCTTCGCTGCATACTGGAGACGTCCAAGTGCGTATTTGGATGAACGGGTTCGTAACTCAATCTCCGGACTAGCGCTACTTGACCAGGGCGTGGTGCAATCGGCCATGCGGCGGTTGGCATCCGACATTGATGACGGGACATGGTATGAGCGGTATTCTGGGCTAGCCGATTTAGAGCAACTTGACCTTGGCTATCGAATGGTTGTCGCAGAGTCATTATGTGAGTAGCAGCGTTGAACTACAGGAGATTCCGGTGCCTACAGTCGTGTCTTTGAGTAAGGATGATAAACACCGCTTTTCAAAGAAAATTTGCGACTCGTTGACATTGCTCAAGGGCCTTGGTGTTCGGGATGATGCGCATTGTGGTGATACCGTCAAACACCGATCTAGAGTGAAGGTTAACCCAGATCAGCCAAATTTACGGCAAGTACATCTTGTTCAATCAGAGCTTCTGATTGAACTCCAAAGTAAAGGGTTTGATGTAAAGGCCGGCACAATCGGTGAAAATATACTCACTCAAGACATCGATTTACTTTCGCTACCCAAAAATACGTTGCTCACAATTGGCGAAAGCACAGTGCTACGAGTTACAGGCCTAAGAAATCCGTGTGCACAACTTGATAATTACCAGGAGGGGCTTACAAAAGCTTGTCTTGATTTTGACGAATCGGGAGGAATTATTCGGAAAGCGGGGGTTATGGCTGTGGTAGAAGAAGGTGGATTAATTAGAATCAACGATCCAATTGCAATTAAATATCCAGCAATACCACATGAGCCGCTTGAAAGAGTGTAGCGGTGAGCAGGCGAGCCACCAGAGGCGGTAATGTAGGCTCCTGGCCGGTATGCGACCGCCGCTGCCTTAAGTCCGATGAATGAGCTACCCTTTCCATTGGCAAGTCCAACTGAGGGTCGGACAATGATCAAGGGCGAGTGCAACTGCGGCGCGATCCAATTCGAAGCCAACACCAAACCTGCGGAGTCTTTGTTTGTTATTGCTCTATCTGCCGGCGTCACACTGGCACCAACGGAAACGCAGTATATTTCCAGCCAGTTTAGTGACCACTTCGGTTTGTGATACATCTAATTGATCGAAACAATTACACGAGGATCTTTGGCATCGTTCAGCCGGATCACCATACCTTTGTATCGGTAGCAATTTATCCCAAGGACATACATACCTTCTGCGACGCGGAAGTGAACCAACCGAGATTGAGGGCTCTTCAAGAGGTCATCGAGTCGTCTCCGAAAGGCCGTCTCCTGATTCTCCTGCGGTAAGAGCTCTAGCGCGATCATCAATAAAACCGTCCGTTCAAGCGGAACAGAATCCTACTCGGAGTTCTTCAAGATTGTCCGCTAGTTATCTTGTTTATCAGTGATAGCCGACTTCCGTCTGTGCGGTAGTAAACACGCTATCGTCGGGGCACGAACAAGACGCGTTTCTGTTTCACACCGGCTTTGCTACGTCTTTCCCGCCCCTATGCTTCTCTCCTGAGCACGATAGTCATCATGGAGAAAACACCTATCATCGTCCACTCACAGTCCAAACAGGTGTATCCAGCTCCAACAGACGTTTATACGCCATGCTTGCATGTCGAATGAACGCTAAGGTGTTATGTGTTCATTCTTGCTCAATGATGTCTAGCAGTGCCCCATCGCTTTTCTGCTCGTCATTTGAAGGATCCCGAAGAGACCAACCATGACTGCAACAGCGCTCGCTAACAATACACCACCTGTGGTCGTAATCCATACTCCTGAGACAATTAGCCATACCGATCCGATTACCCAAATATAATCTCCTGTTGAAAAATACAATATCAGTCTCTTTTTTGGCAGAGGATCCCTTGACGCCCAAAGCAGATGGAGACCATTAAGTATCAATAGTATGCCTAGAATCAGAATGTATAATTGAGGGGCTGGTGACGCACCACCTAAAAAATTTGCCACCAGGCTAGGTTGAAGAGCAAATAGTCCTCCGAAAACTAAACAGCTAATAGCGTTTGCACGCATAACACTTTTTAGACTTAACATAATCGCTTCTCATATGTACACTTGGTTGACATAAAGTGTAATTGCTGAGGAATTTCATGTCAACCAGGTTTACACGTAGAGGGGTTCCGCTGGTGGAATCTCAGTCATTGCAGCTCATTCAAAGCGCACAAAGGCTAAACGATGTAATTACAAAATATCTTTCTCAGCGCCTAGTAGAAAAGGGTTATGCGTCGCTCACACCGTCCCTTCTTTCTTTTCTCAGTATTCTCGAGTGCGGAGTGAACTATGCCTCAGAAATAGCAAGAAGTTTAGACGTGACAAGACAGATGGTCGCGAAAACTGTCAAACAGCTCTGCCAGTTGGGGTATCTTGAGCAAATAGATGGCGCTGGAAAGCAGAAGGAGATTCACTTTACAGAGACTGGTGAGTACCTAATGTCAGATGCCAGACAGTTGCTATCCGAAATGGATAAAATCCTATTTAACGATGTGGATGCTAGAACGTCACATGCAATAGTTGGCGAGCTTAATATAATGATTTGTGCAGTCAATAATCGCCGACACAGATAGCAAGTTGCTGCACTCGGAAAAACTGCTCGCTGCGCTACCAATTTTCCGGTGAGCAAGGCGTTAGAACTCGGGAAAGTCGGAACTCGGCCATGGATGTTGTAGACAGCAGCGCTTGGTCAGAAATGCATGGCTTTTGGTGGGGGGCTAGCTCATTGAGTAATGGCAAGTGGTCTTCATTTCCAAAAGACCGCCCAGCAGCGAGAGCAGTGAGGCGCACTGATTGATCGAGTATATTCTGCAACAGGCATACAGCGGGGCATTGCTGTTGAGTCTGCCCGGAATTTTCGTGGCGTTGCCCGTACTTTGGTCAGCCGCAGGGGCGCGACGTGGTCCGTTTTTTGCGCTGGTCCTGCTCTGGCTGCTGGCTTTTCCCTGGGCGGTGCTTTGGGCGGTCGAATTGTTGTCCCCTGGGATCCTTGGGCTCGGATACACTTATGATGGTGTTGAATTCTTCGTGCGTCTTTGGTTGCCCGGTACGTTGGTATTGCCCGGCTTCGCGGGCCTGTACTGGCTTTGGGTAAAATTCCGAACGCGGGCGCGTGAATGATCCGCAGCCGAGCTGGACGTTCTTCGAAGCAGATCTGCCTCAGCCAGGAATGGAAACAGGGTTCTAACCAAAGCTTGCAGCCGACACAGCCAAGCTGCGCGGCTGAAGCTTCGCGTTATGCATAAAATACTCTGGCTTTCGTTGTTGTTAGCTACTGCATTGTCTCAGGTCGGCTGTGCGGGAATCCCGCTTTCCGACAAGGAACCGTTTGCCGAACTGATTGGCGAGCCTCAGGAATTGCTTCGGCCAGCACTGCTAATGTCCGGGCAAACCGTTTGGGAAGATATGGATGAGGGTGCTGAACACGAGTTTCATGGCGCACCATACCAACTGTATGACCGGGACGAATCTTCTAACAGTTGGCGCAAATCTGGGTGGTTGCCTTCCGGAACAAGGATTGTAATTGATCAGGTTGAGTATGCTTCAGTTGGACTTAGAGTTTGGGGTGTCTTGGCGCGTGGTGAAGTTGATCTCCCAGACGGGTCGACCAGACGATTCGTTTATCACTGGAACGATTATGCAAGGTGTGCACCCATTAAGAGAGCCCCTTGGGAACCTTTAGCAGCAAAAGAAAGGCGTCAACAAACGTTTGCTTCTGGTTAATTAGCCGGCATAGCGCTATACAGCTCGGTGCGGTTAATTCGTAAGCGCCCAGTAAACCACACCCTGCCAACGCCGCCCTGAGCTGTGCAAGCTGCACCCTCCGAATCGTCAGCCCCGGAGGGCATATCCCATGTCAGAGGTTTCTCCGCCATCCGTCAGCAGCGACCCCGCTGCACACGGCACCCCGACCGAACTCACCGAACGCCAGCAGTTCTGGCTCGAGCACCTGCGCGCCTGCGCCAAAGCCAATCAAACCACCAAGGACTATGCTCAAGCGCATGGCCTCAGTGTCAAAGCCATGTACAGTGCCCGCAAAGATCTCGCGCAGCGGGGTACCCCAAAAACCCCGATCACCGCACCATTTGCCCGGGTGCAGGTGGAGCTATCGCCGCCAACAACGCAATGGAGCGTGCAGCTGCCCAACGGCACGACCATCAACTTCAGCGGCGCCGTTGATGGCAAGGCGCTGCACACGATTCTCCAGGCTGCGGCATCGCTGTCATGATGCGTCCCAGCAACGACAATCTCGAGGTCTACTTGCACCGTAACCCGATTGACTTCCGCAAGGGCATTAACGGACTCGCGGTACTGGTCGAGCAGGCGCTGGAACTGAACCCGTTCTCGGAGCAGCTGTTCGTGTTCTGCAATCGCCGCCGTGACCGCATCAAGATACTCTACTGGGAGACCAACGGCTTCTGCCTGTGGCAGAAGCGCCTGGAACAGGACCGTTTCCATTGGCCGCGCACGCGCCAGGATAATGTGATCATGCTGAGCATCCAGCAGCTGAACTGGTTGCTGGACGGCTACGATATCACCCAGCTGAAGCCGCACGCCAAGCGCACCTTCAGTACGGTTTTATAGCTGTTTTTATAGGGTATTCTGTGCATTAGCGGTATAATGCGCGCATGCCGGAATCCCCGATACAACTGCCCTCGACGGTCGCTGCACTGCAGGCCATGGTGGCGCAGCAGCTGGTAGAAAAGGCCGAGCAGCAGGCACGGTTGGCTGAGCTGGAACACGAGAATAAACGCCAGTCGGCCAGAATTTTTACCCTCCAGGAACAACTCAATCTTGCCCTGGCGCGTCGCTATGCCGCCAGTAGCGAAAAACTCTCCCCCGACCAGATCAGGCTGTTCAACGAAGCCGAGATCGATGCACAGACGGCGCCTGTTGAGGACGATACCGAGGACGCCATCGACGTACCGGCGCACACCCGCAAAAAGCGTGGCCGCAAGCCCTTGCCCGACGCACTGCCCCGGACCGAAGTGATCCATGAGCTGACCGGGGACGACCTGAGCTGCCCCCATGACGGCCAGATGCTGAAGGTCATTGGCGAGGTCGCGTCGGAGCAGCTGGACATCGTGCCCGCAACCATCCGGGTAATCCGCCACGTCCGCCGGCAATACGCCTGCGACTGCGGTCAGCAGTGAAAGCCCAGGGCAAAAAACGGGAAAACCGGCAAGGCCCACCAGGGCTTGGCCTATATCCAGAAGCTGTATCGGGTGGAGACCGAGGCCCGACACCTGCCGCCGGAACAGCGTCGTGAGCTGCGCCAGGAGAGGGCTACCCCTGTCCTGCAACAGCTGCGGCAATGGCTGGACCAGAGCCTGCCACAGGTCCCGCCGGGGAGTGCCACGGGAAAGGCCTTGCAGTATCTGCACAACGAGTGGGACAAGCTGGTCGTCTACCTGGAAGACGGTCGGCTGGAGATCGACAACAACCTGGCCGAGAACGCGATCCGGCCGTTCGTCACAGGTCGCAAAAACTGGATGTTCAGTGACTCGGTGGCAGGGGTGAACGCCAGCGCCAATCTGTATTCACTGATCGAGACGGCGAAAGCCAACGGGCTGGAGCCTTACGCCTATCTGCGCCAGGTTTACGAACAGCTGCCTCGGGCCGAGACCGTGGAGGCCATTGAAGCGCTGCTACCGTGGCATGGGAGAATCGCATGAGTATCGAGATTGACCACCTGAGTGCCGATGAGTTGGTGGCACTGAACCACCGGATTGTTGAACGCCTGAAGATGCTGGAATCACTGCAGGCACACCAATCCATGATGCAGTTCCACCCGGGCGCTCGGGTGAGCTTCGAGTCCCCACAAGGCGGACTGACCGGCACCCTCATGAAGTTCAACCGCAAGACGGTGACCGTGGTGACGGATAACGGGCAACGCTGGAACATCTCACCGCACTTGCTCTCGCCGATTAAAGATGTGGCGAGCGGTAACGTGGTGGACATCTCGCCACAC
>JBGTGB010000080.1:0-8466 GCA_041746975.1 Haliea sp.
CATGTCACCAAAAATCCCCGGGTCGACTCCCCATGCCGTCGCGTGCGCAAGATGTGCGTGGAAGCAATAGTGGCACTCATTCAATGACGAGACATAGGCCGCAATCAACTCTCTCTCTCCTTCAGACAGTTCAGATTCGGACCGTAAAACAGCATCGTGGTACTCAAGAAGCGGCAAAACACCCTTCTGTGGGTATTTTTTGAACAGCCCCAAGAGTTCGAGATTGGGAATCGATGGAAAAAACGACATCTTGTTCTCCGTGCCTGTAATACCTGCGGCAAGTTTGGGATTAGGAGTGGAGAAGCGTCCTGCTTGGGCGCTTCTCGCTCTACTGCTTTGAGTGCAACATTGTCACTGGCAGCGCCGGTTTGGAGCCAACTCAGAAGTTCAGCGCGATGCGTCCATAGTAAAACGCACCGTTCAGACCGTAAGCGAGCCCACGCATGGGAAACTGCAGATTACCGCGACTAATGAAACTGATCGCTGAATCCTCAGCAAGCTTGTCCGGCTTTTCGTTCAGGATATTGTTCCCGCCAATGGCAAGCTCGATGTTGTCTGTGAACCTATAGGAAACCTCCGCATCCACAAGAAAGGCCGAACCGGGCTCCAGGAATTTGTCTTCGTTCACCGGAAGGAAGCCAGGCAACCCAAGGCCACCCTTGGTGAAGAACGAGGTTCTGGTGGAATCCATGTAGTTCACCCGTAACAAAGCGCCCAGTGCATTCTTTTGCCAATCGAAGGAGAGGTTGACCCGCTCCTGCGGTTGACCTGTTTCAATAAACCGACGCGATGGCTCGTTGAAAATCAATCTCTCGGCAACTCCTGATGGCGCGTTGATATTCCTTACTTCAGTATCATTCAAACTCACCGCAAGTGTTGTATTCAGAGTTCCGCCGCCGACTTCAGTGTTGTGGTTCACGACAAAGTCAATGCCCTCTGTCCGCGTATCAATACCATTGGAGAAGAACGAAACCTGCGCCACTTGATTGTCGATCAGGAACTGCTGAGCAGCTGGAAAGGCAACCAGATCCGGATCGCGCAACGGTGCGCCAAGTACGATGCGGTCGTCTATTTCAATGACGTAGGCGTCGAGAGTGATGGTCAGGTTGTCGCGCGGCTCCCATACCAGCCCCAATGACAGGCTTTCGGACGTCTCAATATCAAGGTTGTTGACGCCGAGAATACTCGGGAACTCCGACCCTGTCCGCGCCTGCAGGATCTCGACCAAACCGTTCGGGCCTGCCGTCGTTGTCACATTCTGGACCGAAAGCTGTTGCAGCGACGGTGCACGGAAGCCATTCTGCACCGCTCCGCGAATTGCAAAACCCTCAGCCACTTGATAACGTGCGCTGATCTTGCCGGTAAACTCGTCACCAACCGAACCGTAGTCTTCAAAACGACCCGCAAACCCGACCAGAAAGCGATCTGTCGGATTGGTTTCAACATCTATGTAGAGCGCGTAATTGTCGCGACTGGCATCGGTCGCGTTCTCCGGCCGGAAGCCCGGAAATGCCTGGAAGCCACAGGTTGCCAGCGTACCCGGATTGACTATCGAGGGGACATTGACAATCTCGGGGCTCAACCCGCAGCTGAATGACTCCAGTTGCCCGGGAACCAGGCTGAAGTCCTCATCCCGGTATTCGGCACCGATCGCCACGTAAAGCGGGCTTGCAAGGCCGACATCGAACTCACCGTTGAGATCCGCATTCAGGGTTAGCTGCTCAAACGTTTGACGACCCGAGAACCCGCCCATTGGGCCGGCATTGGCCGCGACCTCTGCATCTGTAGCACCAGGGTTGGCATTGAAGAAACTTGCTGCAATGGACGTATTGAGTGTGTTCTCAGCACCAAAACTGTACTCGTTCTCACCGTAGACTGCGCTCAGGTCGTAATCCCAGCCATTACCCAGTTCGCCACGGACACCGAAGGCAAATGAGATATCCTCTGATTTATTGGTATCGCGCGGCAGGAACCCTTCGGGAAAAACCTGCGGCACCGATCGGTCAGCCTGATCCACAAAACGATAGAAGCCTGCACCCGTCGCCTCCGCCTCGGAGTAGCCGCCGAAGGCATAAAGCTCAAGGGACTCGGACAGTGGCAAGCCGGCATTGGCAAAGATTCCCTGGAAGTCGGTATCGGCGTCACCATGTCGGAATACACGCTCACCGGGGAACTGTGGACTTCTGGCTGCGCGGTTTGTAGGCGTCGCGCTGCGGTATTCTGCGGTCAGGTTGAGAAAACCATCATCTCCCAGGGCCACGCCGCCATTGACCTGCAACTGATAGCGTTCGCCATCGCCCGCGCTATGCTGGCCAGCCATGGCCGTGACGGTGTACTCGTCTACTGAATTCTTGAGTTCGAGGTTAATCACACCTGCAATGGCGTCAGAACCGTACTGGGCTGCGGCCCCATCTCGGAGGATTTCGACCTGCCTCAAGGCCAGGCTCGGAATAGCATTGAAATCGACACCGGCAGACCCCTGCCCCACCGTACCGGACAGGCCGAGAAGCGACCGACCGTGCCGGCGCTTACCATTAACCAGAACCAAAACCTGATCGGGGCCCAGCCCACGCAAAGTAGCCGGCCGGAAAATATCGGACCCGTCTGAAATCGCGGTGCGGGAAAAATTGAACGACGGCGCGAGTCGCTGGAGCAGCTCGCCTGTTTCAAAAAGGCCGGTATTGCGACGGATGGCCTCAACTCCGATTATATCAATGGGAACCGTGGATTCGGTCACACTACGGCCCTCAACGCGGCTACCAATGGTCACTACTTCCTCAAGGGTACGAACGTCGCCACCTGTTTGCTGTGCCATTGTTGGCAGCGCACCTAGTTGAACGGCTATACCCAACATCGCTGCCGCCGAAGTTGATCTTTTCAGCCCTGTACCCTCGATCTTAATGCGCCGGCTATCGGTTCTTTTTTTCATGACATTTTCCCATCAACGTTGGTTGTTGTAGTCAAGTAGCAATTCTGGGCCACCGTGTCGACGAACGTACGCTGGTAGCCATTATCAGAAGCCGCTTTAACACGGATGCCTGTCTCTGCATTTTGTTACAAGTCTTCTCGATCATCCTTCTATTACACGTGGCGCCAGTCGTCTCCGGCGGACCCACTGGGTGACAGGCCAATATTTTCAGCTTCCTTATTGATGCCCAATCCAAGGACAACCCTGTTGGCGTAGCAGAAGTAGCTTGCCACCTGATTGGCCTCAAGGATTTCACCGTCAGTTGCACCTGCGTTGCGCAGACGCTCAATGGCGTTCAAGGAAACACTGGAAGGGTCCTCCGCCAGCGTTGCCGCGTACGCTAACAGCGCCGCATCCCTTTTATCATAGGCTGTGTCCGGCTCGCGGGCCTCAAGAGCCGTTCGCATTCCCGCACAGCGTTCGTCGTCATTCAGCAGCTTGCGCAATCCCTCGTAATGATGGCTTACGCAATAATCGCAGCCGTTTACAAGGCTGACGTAAACTCCGACCGATTCGAGAAGCCATTTTGGCAGTTCGTTGCGGGGGTGATGCAGGACATTCCGGTACAGCGCCATATGTCCCTCGAGAGTATGAGGGCGCAGGCTGTGTGCGAGCAGAATGTTGTCAATATGGTTATCGGGGCCCTTGATTCGATCATAGATGGTTTTGAGTCGACCCTCGGCCTCGTCGTAGGGTACTGTATCGATCCAAGTCATTATTCCTCCCTCCCAAGAGCTGTGACGCTGAATCCCATTGTGGCGATAGAGGGATCGGGCGGTTAAATTTCAGTTCTATCGCATATTGCCTTGGTGGAGTGTAGACGGTTAATATATACCTGTCTATACATCTACAATATTCACACTCGGAGGGTAGATTGCCCCCGCTCAAAGAAGGGTAGAAATCCATGAGCACGCTACCAACCCCGGCAGGACAGGAAATGTGGTCCTCCCGCATGGCATTTTTCCTCACCGCACTCGGGGTTTCCGTCGGTCTCGGCAATATTTGGCGATTTCCTTATGCAGCCGGCGAGAATGGCGGTGGAGCCTTCATTCTGATTTATCTTGTCTGCGCCTTTGGTATCGGCCTGCCTCTGTTGATCGCGGAGCTGAGCATTGGCCGACGCGGGCGACTCAACCCGATCGCCAGCACTCGGGCCGTGGCGCTGGAGGCGGGGCACTCGAAACACTGGGGTGCGGTCGGCGGCTTCGCAATCGTGGCCGTATTCATGGTTCTCGGCTTCTATGCTGTCGTTGCCGGCTGGACGTTCGATTACTTTGTTAAAGCGGCAACAGGTACATTCGCCGGACTGTCGAGTGCCGAGTCCGCCGCGCTGTTTGATGGACTGATGTCCAGTCCATTCAGGATGGCGCTCTGGCAAATTCTGGTGATTGGTCTGGTTGTTTTCATTGTCTCCCGCGGCCTTCGCTCCGGAGTTGAGCGATCCGCTAGAGTATTCATGCCTCTCCTGTTCATCTGCCTCCTGTTGCTGGTCATTTACGCTGGTGTCATGGGCGATCTGGCTGCAACGTACAGCTTCATGATTCAACCGGACTTCAGCAAGGTCACGCTGCCGGTTGCTTTGGCGGCTGTTGGCCAAGCGTTCTTCTCTATCGGTCTCGCATTCGCCGCGATGATGACTTTCGGATCCTATCTCGCCCCCGAGGTCTCGATTCCCAAATCTGCTGCCCTGCTGGTGGCGGGAGACACTGCGGTAGCTCTTCTAGCGGGCTTTGCCATATTCCCAATCGTCTTCGCTTATGGCCTGGAACCCTCCGGCGGACCGGGGCTGGTGTTTACGACACTGCCGCTGGCGTTCGGACAAATGCATTTCGGTGCACTGATCGGGGCAGTATTTTTCCTGCTACTGGTGCTGGGCGCGTTGACGTCCTGCATCGGCAGCTTTGAACCCATACTGCGTTGGGCAGAAGAAAAATGGGAGATCAGACGTACGCGCGCTGCGATCATCACCGGCCTGATCGTCTGGTTACTGGGTATTGGCCCCATACTGTCGTTCAACCTGCTCAAGGATTTTCACCCCATTGGCTTCCTCAAGAACCTGGCCAACCTGACGATCTTTGATGCTCAAGTCTATATCTCGACCAATATACTGATCGTTCTGAGCGGCATCGCCATGTCACTCCTGGCCGGTTGGGTGATGACCCGGCAGGTTCTATTGAAAGAGACGGGTCTCGCAGACGGTTATCTTTTCATCGCATTGCGGCTGGTCTTAAAAATAGTCGCGCCCGTCGCACTAATCATCGTACTGGTCATGGGTGCGCTTTCACCGTAGTGTAGTGGACCTTGAGTTCATATTCTCCACGCCATGACGATACAATCTTCCCATTACCGCTGCGCTGGTGTAAGAGATGTCACACTGACGAGTCGTCCCGGCCCAGTGAAAGCCAGTGTCACCTGCACAATGAAGGTCGCGCCAAAAGAATCGATGCTGCGGAATCAATCCGGAAAATCGAAGTTTGGCATACCTATGCACATGGTAAAAAAATCTCTTCAAAACTCCATCAGAATGAAGCGGGCATTGGCCTTCTCTAAAATTCGCTCAGGCTCGGGCTCACTGTTCCATCTCTTGAGGGCATCCATCTCGCTACTGTTGTGAAACAGGTACAGTTTCCCGTCAACAATTTTGAACCGCGTCGGGTCAATGGCGACCGTTCGCCCCATGGCCAGGCTGTACGGGCAATGTCCTCCCAGTGCCGGTATGTATTGTTCAGGATCTGCCTTGAACAGCGCCACCTGCTCTTGAGATGTGAGGAAATATGTTTTTCCCTCGTGATGAACCGGAAAGTCAGGGCTACCACGCTCGGCAATATTCTTGGTGAAGTAGGAGACGGGGCTGTAGCCCTGCAGCCCAAATTGATTGCCAGCCTGTACAAGACTACCGAAAACGACCATAACAAGCATGGAGAACAGCACGCCAGTGATGAAACTGATCGGTTCGTTAATTCCGTGGCTCATGATACGTACTCCTGTGGCGCACGGGTGCACGGGGTGCCACCTCGCGAATGTAAGTTGTATCGCTGCCTATTGGATACAATACGGCGGCGAGTGTTACAGATCGGGAGGTAATAACAGATAAAGCTCCAGGGCAGTCAGCTTGAGTCCTTATTCAATTTCCGAACGAGAGATCGGCAGGTCGTACCCTGTGCCAACAAATTGAACAGCACCACACCAAATACCATGGATTGAATGGTATACCAGTAGCCAAGCTGCACCGGGAGCGTCAGCACGAGAGCAACCGCTATTGCTCCCCTGAGTCCGCCCCACACCAGCACCGGGTTCCAGCTACCTGGAATCGTATGGTGGCGCATGAGCAGCGAGGACAGTGACGAACAGCTATACACAGTTGCGGCTCGCGCCAGGAGAGCAGCGACAATGGCTATGGCGATTGCCAGCCACTGGTCCAGAAACATGGAGGGTACTATTACCAGGCCCATCAGAGTAAAGATCAGCGCTATGAAGGTCTCACCCAGCCAACTCCAGGTGACCTCGGCTTCGTGAAGGAACTGCTGCTCGAGTTCTCGCAGCACGGAACGGGCTACCAGAGCTGTAGAGACAACGCTAACAATCCCGGAAAGTCCCAGCAACTCCGCGGAAATGTAAAAACTGCCAAACGCTGATGCGACAAGGATGAGGTTTGCAATCACCGACGACTTCAGGAACAGTATCAGAACGGCTGTTACCAGGCCTAACATCAGGCCGACCATCATGCCGCCAAGAATGTGCGTGAGAATATTTCCAGCAATCTCGGCTGAAGAAAATTCATTGGCACCGTTGATAGCGAAGCCCAGAAAAACGGTGAACAATACCGCCGCTGTGGCATCGTTAAAGATGCTCTCTCCCTCTACCAGGGTGGCGATATCCTCCGGAGCGTTTTCAGCACGAAGCAGATTGACGACTGATACAGGGTCAGTGGCTGAGAGAATAGCTCCCGTCAGCAGTGCCGCATACCAGGGAAATCCTGAGTGATCGATGGCGAGAAAGATCAACCCCGCAACGACAGCTACGCTGATAGCAACGCCCAGGGTTGCAAACGTCACTATGGGTATCAGCCAGCGCCGGAGCATGCTTGGCGCGATGTGCCAAGCAGCCTGAAAAAGTAGCGGTGGCAACAAAAGATAAAAAACCAGGTCCTGAACAGAGCCAGCCCGAATTCCGGTATCAAGCCCAAGCGGACCCACTAACAGGCCTGCCACGAACCCAACGCCCAGACAGCACAGAGTTTTTTCTATACGAATCAATCTGGAGAGAATCAACCCCAATATTGCCAGGCCGACGAGAGCCAACCCCTGCCCAGTCAACTGTGAAATCATTAACTCGAGGCCTCGTTGCCGTTAAGTATCGCGTAACAGCTACGTAACTTTATACGTTTCGCTGTTACGATCCGAAAGACCAGACCACCCCCTCCCTCAAGAGGCAGGGAATGGAAAACGAAGGGTTGCTCCACCCCCAGCAGGAAGGAATCCTGCTTGAGAGCCGCCTGCGGTTTCATTTGCGGATCATGATTGGTCCACAAGGTATCCAGACGCCTTTCTGCGGCACCATCAGTCTACGCTTCCATACAACTGGGCGGGTGCCGCGTCATCCACAGGAATAGCGCCGCCCGCCCCTGCCCCGCGTCCAGCTCGAACGCCAGTTGTTGAGCCCTAGCCTCCAGAGCATCAAAACAGGCGCTGAAGGCCCTCCGCTTGTCCTCGTCCCTGCCGGCGACTGCGGCCGGGTCCGGCAAACCCCAGTGCACCCGGCAGGGCGCGCCGGGGAAGTCCGGGCAACTTTCGCCGGCGGCGTTGCCGCAGACCGTCACTACAATATCCAGAGGCGCGGCGCCATGCCAGGCGAACTCGTCCCAGCTCTTGCTCCGCGTTGCCTTCAGCGCCTCTGGCAGCCGCGCAATCTGCTCCAGCGCAAACGGGTTGACAGCACCAGTGGGCCGGCTGCCGGCACTATGGGCCACAATGCGGCCGCCACCGTAGTGATTGAACAGCGCCTCGGCCAGGATACTGCGGGCGGAATTGCCGGTGCAGAGTATGAGGATCCTCAGCGGTTGAAGGTTTGAGACGGTATCGCGGTCTTCCTTGCCTGCTAGCAGCATGGCGCCGGGTCCCCGCTGCTGCCCCCGCCCTGGCTGAAGGGCAGGGCGACGCCGCAGCCGTTAAAAATGCCGTAGTGGCGGCTGAAATCGCCAATGAAATCAAAGTGTGGTGCGAAGCGGGAGTCCTGCAGCATGCGCCAGGTGTTGCCGCATACGGGGAACACACGCCCGGTCTCGATGAAGTGGTGGCTGTCGAGGGCGAAGCAGTGGGGGCAGTTCGGCACGGTGCCTCGGTAGACCACCGCCTGGCCGTAGTCCTCGCAGTCGCTTTCCAGCCCTTCCAGCTTGAACAGCCGATAGGTGGCCGAGAAGAAGCGGATGTTACCCAGCTTGGACGCCAGAGCGGGATCTGTGACATCAAGCGGCCGGTCTTCCACCAGGCGCGGGTCGG
>JBGTGB010000081.1:0-9689 GCA_041746975.1 Haliea sp.
CGAATCCGTTGGACGCCGTGCAGCGCCTGCGCGTGGACGCCGTCACCGAGGCCGACCAGCGCGCAACCTTCCAGGCGATCGCCCCGGCGGTGGAACAGGGCCTGTATCTGGTCCCCAAAGTCATCGAGTAGCGGTTCCACCGACCCAGGACGTCACATGCATGAACTTTCAGTCGCCCAGCTGAGTCTGGGGCTGCGCGAGAAGCAGTTTTCCAGCGTCGAGCTAACGCGCGCATACCTCCAGCGTATTCGCTCCCTTGACGAACGCTACAACAGCTACATCACGGTCGACGAAGACGGTGCCCTGGCAGCCGCCACGGCAGCGGACCTGCGCCTGGCGGCGGGGGAAACCGGCCCTCTACTGGGCATCCCCCTGGCCCACAAGGATATTTTCTGCACCCGCGGCGTCCGCACCAGCTGCGGTTCAAGGATGCTGGACAACTTCGTGCCGCCCTATGACGCCACGGTAAGCTCTCGGCTGCGGGACGCCGGTACCGTGATGCTGGGCAAGACCAATATGGACGAGTTTGCCATGGGCTCTTCCAGCGAGTCGAGTTTTTACGGGCCGGTGCGCAACCCCTGGAACAGCGACTATGTGCCCGGCGGCTCCTCAGGCGGCTCGGCGGCGGCGGTCGCCGCCCGCCTGGCACCCCTCGCAACGGGCACCGACACCGGCGGCTCTATTCGCCAGCCAGCGGCTTTCTGCGGCATCACCGGCCTCAAACCCACCTATGGGCGGGTCTCCCGGCTGGGAATGATAGCCTTTGCCTCCAGCCTGGACCAGGGCGGCCCCATGGCCCGCAGCGCCGAAGACTGCGCCCTGCTGCTGAACGCCATGGCCGGCTTTGACCCGCTGGATTCAACCTCCTCGGAACTGCCGGTAGAGGATTACAGCAACGGCCTGCAGCGGCCGCTTACGGGCCTGCGCATCGGCCTGCCGCGAGAGTACTTCGGTGCGGGCCTGGACACAGCCACCGGCGAGCTGATCCACGCCGCCCTGGCCCTGCTGGAGGAACAGGGCGCCAGGCTGGTGGACATTTCCCTGCCCCACACCGGGCTCAGCATCCCCACCTACTACATCATCGCACCGGCGGAGGCCTCCACCAACCTTTCCCGCTTCGACGGCGTCCGCTACGGGTATCGCTGCCAGCAGCCAAAGGATCTGCACGACCTCTACACCCGCAGCCGGCAGGAGGGCTTTGGCGAAGAGGTCAAGCGACGCATCCTGGTGGGGACCTACGCCCTCTCAGCCGGTTACTACGAAGCCTACTACAGGAAGGCACAGCAGGTCCGGCGCCTGATCCAGCAGGATTTCCTGACTGCTTTCGAGCAGGTCGACGTGATCGCCGGGCCCACCACCCCCGGCCCCGCCTTTGCCCTGGGTGCCAAGGGCAGTGACCCGCTGGCCATGTACCTGGAAGATGTCTACACCCTGGCGGTCAATCTCGCCGGGCTGCCCGGCATGTCGCTGCCCGCCGGGCTGGTCAACGGCCTGCCCGTGGGTCTGCAGCTGATCGGCCAGCACTTTCAGGAAGCGCGTCTGCTCAACGTCGGCCACCAGCTGCAGCAGGCCTCGGACTGGCATCTGCAGGCACCGCCGGTAGGAGGTGTGCAATGAGCTGGGAAGTGGTGATCGGGCTGGAGGTGCACCTGCAACTGGCCACCCGATCGAAGATATTTTCCGGCGCCGCTACCGATTTTGGCGCCGAGCCCAATACCCAGGCCTGCGCGGTGGACCTCGCCATGCCGGGTATGCTGCCGGTGCTCAATGAACAGGCCGTGCGCTATGCAGTCATGTTCGGCCTCGGCATAGGCGCCGAGATTGGCTTGCGCTCGGTGTTCGACCGCAAGAACTATTTCTACCCGGATCTGCCCAAAGGCTATCAGATCAGTCAGTTCCAGGAGCCCATAGTCGGCCGTGGAACCTTCGAGATCCAGCTCGAGGACGGCAGCATGCGCAGTATCGGCATAACCCGCGCCCACCTGGAGGAGGACGCCGGCAAGTCCCTGCACGAGGACTTCCACGGCATGACCGGCATCGACCTCAACCGCGCCGGCACTCCCCTGTTGGAAATCGTCAGCGAGCCGGATCTGCGGAGCGCCGGGGAGGCCGTGGCCTACCTCAAGACCCTGCACAGCCTGGTGACCTACCTCGGGATCTCCGACGGCAATATGGCCGAGGGCTCCATGCGCTGCGATATCAACCTGTCCCTGCGCCGCCCCGGCAGCGCCACCCTTGGCACCCGCGCCGAGATCAAGAACGTCAACTCGTTCCGCTTCGTGGAGAAAGCGATTCATCACGAAATCGAGCGCCAGACCGACCTCCTCGAGAGCGGCGGCCAAATCGTGCAGGAAACCCGGCTCTACGATGCCGACCGGGACGAAACCCGCTCCATGCGCAGCAAGGAAGTCGCCAATGACTACCGCTACTTCCCGGAGCCGGACCTGCTGCCGGTGGTCATAGAGCAAGCCTGGGTCGAAAGCATCCGCGCCTCCCTCCCGGAACTGCCGCCGGCGAAGCGGCAGCGCTTCGTCAACGACTACGGTCTGTCCACCTACGATGCCGGCGTCCTGGCCTCGAATCGCCCGCTGGCCGACTATTACGAGGCCGTGGTCGCAGGCTGCGGCGACGCCAAGATCGCCGCCAACTGGGTGCAGGTGGAACTGCTGGGCCAGCTCAATCGCGGCGAACTGGAGCTGGCCCAGAGTCCGGTCAGCGCCAACGCTCTGGCTGGCCTGATCCAGCGTATTCTCGACCGCAGTATTTCCGGCAAGATAGCCAAACAGGTATTCGAGGCCATGTGGGCGGGAGAAGGTGACGCCGACACGGTAATCGCCGCGCGCGGGCTCAAGCAGGTCAGCGACAGCGGTGCACTCGCGGCCCTGGTGGATGAGGTCGTCAGCGGCAATCCGGCTCAGGTCGCCCAGTACCTGGCCGCGGACGAGGGCAAACGCAAGAAACTGGCCGGCTTTTTTGTCGGTCAGATCATGAAGTTGTCCAAGGGTCAAGCCAACCCGCAGATGGTCAACGAACTGCTTAATGAAAAGCTGGCTGCGGCCGGCAGCGACGGGGAATCATGAAGAAAGACAAGGAAAAGGTCATCGACGAGGTCTGGACCGAAGACCATGTGCGCAGTTTCCTGCAGTTTCGCGCCCACGACGGCAGCGACACCGACTTCCACATGCTGCTGAAAGCTTACCAGAGCATGCGCGCCTCGGATTTCGAGCTGTTCGTGCAATTTTTTCTCGACGACGGACGCAACCTCAACGCCACCGGCAGGGACGGCCGCAGCGTACTGGAGATCGTCAATGAACATCGCCACGGGGCTGAATACGCGGAGATTCTCCGCAGTGCCGGTGCCAGCGCCTGAGCAGCGCTATCTATCGATGGGTACCCTGCCCTTGGTGAAGCGCTCGCGATTCCTGCGTTTCTGTTCTTCGCTCTTGCGCAGCAGCACGTAGAGCGCTCCGGTGCCGCCGTGACGCGCCTGGGCGCTGTGGAAGGCCTGCACCACCGGCATTTCCCGCAGCCAGACGTCAACATGGCCCTTGAGCACCGCGCTGCGCTCACGTTCAGCCTTGCGCTCGCCCTTGCCGTGGATCAGCATGACGCTGCGCAAACCCAGCTCGAAGCACTGCTCGATAAAGTCGAACAGCTCCGTGCGCGCCTCGCGTACAGTCATTCGGTGCAGGTCCAGCCTGGCCTCCTGCTCATAGCGGCCCTGGCGCAGCTTGCGATAGACACCGTTCTGCACGCCCGGCCGCTTGAAATCGAGGACATACCAGGGGTCCAGCGGCTCCGCTTCGCGGTCGTTCAGGAAGTTGCGATCCGCCTCAGGCGCAGCCACTGCCGCCTGTCGACGCTCGGCCAGGGAACTGTCGCGATCAGAAGAGGAACCGCTTCCCAGCGCCACCCGACGCTCCCGCTTCAGGGGCACTACATCGCCCATTTCCCGATCAAAAAGCGTTCTGTCGTCGTCAGCCATGGCTTCCCGCTCCCATGCGATGCATCATTATAACCGACACTCCCGAAAGCAGGTTCTGTTTATGGAAGGCAACATTGTTCGCGGCGCGGAGTATCTGCTGCGCGGAGCGCGCCTGCTGACGCATCCGGCGCTGCGCCTGTTTGTGATCGTGCCGCTGCTGGTCAATATCCTGATCTTCGGGTCACTGCTGGTCCTGACCTTTAACTTCCTCGACCGCAGCATAAGCAGTTGGATGGACAGTCTGCCGGAATGGCTGGGGTTCCTGGCGTGGATCATCTGGCCCCTGCTGGTGATCGTGTTCGGTCTGCTCAGCGGCTACGTCTTCACCGCCGTGGCCCTGCTGATCGCCTCGCCGTTCAACAACCTGCTGGCGGAGAAAACCGAGGAACTGGTCACCGGTAAGCCCGTTGACGCCCTCGAGGGGCCGCTGGCGGCGCTCCTGTCCGTGCCCCGGGCAGTCCTGCGGGAGCTTGCCAAGCTGCTGTATTACGTGCCGATGGCCCTGCTGGTGCTGATCCTGAGCTTCGTCCCGGGCGTGAACCTGATGGCGCCGCTGCTCTGGTTCCTGCTGGGGGCCTGGATGATGAGCATCCAGTTCGTCGACTACCCGGTGGACAACCACCAATTGGGTTTCGCGGAGGTGAAGGTGGCGGTTGGCCGGCGCCGGCTCAGCAGCTTGGGCTTTGGCGGCCTCGTCGCCTTGTGCGCAGGAATTCCCGTGCTCAATTTCTTCGTGGTACCCGCCGCAGTAGTGGGCGCCACACTGCTCTGGTGCGAGGAGCTCCGCTAGCGGAGCCTCACTTCAGCAGTTCCGCCGGGGGATGGGTGCATTCCAGCGGCGCACCCAGCAGGGCCTCGATATCAGGCAACAGGAAAGCGTCATCTTCACTGGCGAAACTGATGGAAATTCCAGTGGCGCCAGCGCGGCCGGTGCGGCCGATGCGGTGGACATAGTCGTCGGGATCTTCCGGCAGGTTGTAGTTCACCACGTGACTGACACCCTCGACGTGGATGCCGCGGCCGGCGACATCGGTCGCTACCAGCACCTTGATCTCTCCGTTCTTGAACTGGGCCAGGGTGCTGCTGCGCTTGGCCTGGGGAATCTCCCCGGAGAGGATACCGCAGGAGACACCCGCCTTGCGCAGGCGCTCATGCAGGCGCCGGACCTGGTCGCGACGATTGGCAAACACGATCACGCTGCTGGCCTCGGGGCTGCGCACCAGGTTGACCAGCAGCTTATAGCGCTGCTCGCTGCTCACGAGGTAGACCTTCTGGTCTACCGAATCGGTGGCCACGTGGTCGGGCTCGATCTCCACCGTGATCGGCTCGTAGGTCCACTGCTCGGACAGATTGATGATGTCCTGGGTAAACGTGGCCGAGAACAGCAGGGTCTGGCGGTCCTCCTTGCGCGGTGTGGCCCGGACGATGCGCTTGACCTGGGGAATAAACCCCATGTCCAGCATGCGGTCGGCCTCGTCCAGCACCAGGATTTCCACCCGGTCCAGAAACACATCCCTGCGCTGCATGAAGTCGATCAGACGTCCGGGGGTCGCAACCACCAGGTCAACCACCACCGACCCAAGCCGGTTGAGCTGCTTCTGGTAGTCCATGCCGCCGATCAGGGTTGCCACCTTGAGTCCGGAGTACTTCGCCAGATCCTCGGCATCGGCGGCAATCTGCATCACCAGCTCCCGGGTCGGCGCGATCACCAGCGCCCGCGGCTCACCCAGGAAGCGCTCACCTTCATCCGGATTACAGAGCAGGTCGTTGAATACGGTAATGAGGAAGGCGGCCGTCTTGCCGGTCCCGGTCTGGGCCTTGCCGATGGCGTCGTGACCCTGCAGGGTCTGGGGAAGAATCGCCGCCTGGATCGGCGAGCAATACTGGAAGCCAAGGTCGGCGATGCCGCGCATCAGCTCATCCCGCAATCCCAGGTCGTGGAAGCGGGTCTGGCCTTCCTGGGGGGGTACCTGAAAATCGTCGAGGGACCAGGCATCCTGAGCCTGCGCGGCTCGTCTTGGGCGGGAGCGGCCCGGCTTGCCCTGGCCGCGGTCACTGTGACCGGGGCTGCGCACTGGTTTGCCGTGAGTGGAGTCGCTGCTGGGAGATTCCGGGGTGGGTGCGGGAGAAGCTGCGTTGCTGGCGCTGTTGCTGTCGCGACCGAGTAGACTCTTGATCAAGATGGTTTCCTGTCCGGGTTCAAAACTTATCGCTGAGTTATGGCGCGCTAGTCTAGCATTTTTGCCCGCGAAAAGGAGTGTCGGGGATGCAGGCGTGAGAGGTAGTAGTCGGCGCTGACAAAGCGCCCTCCGCCCAGGTACAGCAGGGCCAGGAGCATGACGAAGTAGGTGCCCGCAAATTCGATGCCGTTGTTGAGAACTACCAGATTACCGTGCTCTGTGAGCCAGGCGTAATTGCCGTGCTCACGCAACAGTTCCCGCGCCGCGCCCAGGCGCACCGCGATCTCCTGGGCGCCGGAGTCGGCAATCGCCGCCCAGCCGTTCTGCCAGTGCACAGTGATAGCCGCAACCGCCATGGTCACCAGCAGCGGCAGAGCGACCCAGCGGGTGGCCAGGCCCAGCAACAGCAGCAGTGCGCCGATTGCCTCGGTATAGGCTGCAAGGTACGCCAACAGGGCCGGAAACGGCAATCCCAAGCCCCAATCGGGATTGCCAAACCACTCGATGGTATTGTCCATGCCGCGGATCTTCTGAATCCCTGCCAACCAGAAAACCGGCACCAGGTACAGCCGCAGGGCCAGCGGCGCCAGCCAGTCCAGGTGTCGCAGGGTACCGAACAGTCCATCGTGCAGTGCGTAATACAGAGCGACCAGGCGATTCATGTCCAAGCCTCATGAAATTCACAGGATGTGACAGTGGTGGGGAGAAAAAGTTTGCCTAGCGCGGGCAGTCCGGGCAATCGCGGCGCGGAGCGAGCGCCAGACGCTGCATCGACAGGCTGCGTAGATCCAACATCAAAACCGAGTCGCTCAGGGATTGCTGCATGCCGACCAGGTACTTGATCGCCTCCAGTGCCTGCAGGGAACCGAGCACCCCGACAACCGGGCCGAGGACGCCGTTTTCGGCGCAGGCCCGGCTGCTGTCATCGGCCTCCGCATCCGGATAAAGACAGCGATAGCAGGGCCCGCCACGGGAGCTGTCGAACAAGGCCAACTGCCCTTCCAGGCGAATCGCGGCGGCCGACAGCAGCGGCACACCTGCCGCCACGCAGGCGCGGTTGAGGGCATAGCGGGTCGCAAAGCGGTCACTGGCGTCCAGCACCAGGTCGACGCCGTTAACCGCCGCCGCCATACCGTCGGCGTCGAGATGGCGGTCGATCACCTCGACTCGAACACTGTGATTGATCGCACTCATGGCACGGGCCGCGGATGAAGCCTTGTTGTCGCCCAGCCCGGCCTCGGTATGTGCTATCTGCCGCTGCAGGTTGCTGAGCTCCACTCGATCCCCGTCGGCCAGGCGCACGGTGCCGACACCGGCGGCGGCCAGATAGAGCGCGGCGGGACAGCCGAGACCGCCCAGCCCCACCAACAGCACCGTGGCCGCCGCCAGCGCCTCCTGCCCGGCAACATCGATATCCGGCACCAGCAGCTGGCGGCTGTAGCGTTCCAGGTCCACGTCACCCAGCACGGCTACAGCCCCCCGTAATGCGCTCCAGGCCAGTCAGGTCACTGCGCGTCGACACCGCGGTGAACCCGGCCGCCAGCAGCAGCTTGCGAACCGCTTCGCCCTGCTGGAAACCATGTTCGAGCAGGAGCCAGCCCCCCGCTCGCAGGTGCACCGGAGCGGCTGCGGTCAGCTGCCGCAGGTCATCGAGACCGGCGCTGCCGGCAACCAGCGCACTGCGCGGTTCAAAGCGCACATCTCCGCTGTCCAACCAGCGGCTGTCGCTCTCGACGTACGGGGGGTTGCTGACGATGAGGTCGTAGTGCTCTCCTGGTAGCGCGGCGAACCAGTCCGAGTGCAGGCAGCGAACCCGACCCGGGCACAAGCGCTGGGCGTTGTCCTCGGCTACCGCCAGCGCTTCAGTGGAGGCATCGACAGCAGTCAGCTGCCATCCCGGCCGCTCTGAGGCGAGAGCCAGGGCAATGGCGCCGCTGCCGGTACCGAGGTCAAGCACTGCGGCCGTTGCCGGCAGTGCCAGCTCCAGAGCCCACTCGACCAGCGTCTCGGTCTCGGGACGGGGTATCAGGGTGGCGTCGGTTACCCGCAAGGGCAGGGACCAGAACTCCCGTTCGCCTGTCAGGTATGCAACCGGGACACCGCTGCGGCGACGCTCCAACAACGCGGCATAGTTCCCTGCCTCGGTACCGGTAAGAGGGTGCTCAGGCCAGGCATACAGCCAGCTGCGGGATTTGCCGAGCAAGTGGCCCAGCAGCACTTCGGCGTCGCGGCGCCCACTGTCGCCCGGCAGATCGTCACCGGCGCGCAGACAGGCTGCGACCGTGATCATCAGTGTCCGGCCAGCGCCGCCAGCAGGTCGGCCTGATACTCCTGCCGCAGGGGGCCGACAATGGCATCGAGGTTGCCCTGCATGATCTCGTCAAGACTGTACAGGGTGAGATTGATGCGGTGGTCGGTGACCCGGCCCTGGGGAAAGTTGTAGGTGCGAATGCGCTCGGAGCGGTCGCCGCTACCCACCAGGTTGCGACGCTGCTCGGCCTGCTCTGCTGCCTGCTTGTCCACCGCCGAGGTCATCAGCCTGGCCTGCAGCAGGGACAGGGCCCGGGCCCGGTTCTTGTGCTGGGAGCGTTCGTCCTGGCATTCCACCACGATGCCGCTGGGCAGGTGGGTAATACGCACCGCGGAATCGGTCTTGTTGACGTGCTGGCCACCGGCGCCCGAGGCGCGAAAGGTATCCACGCGGATATCGGCCTTGTTGATCTCGCCGACCTCCACCTCATCCGGCTCCGGCATTATCGCCACGGTGCAGGCAGAGGTGTGGATACGGCCCTGGGACTCTGTCGCCGGCACACGCTGCACGCGGTGCGCGCCAGACTCGAACTTGAGGTGGGCGTAGACGTCCCGCCCCTCCACCAGGCTGATGATCTCCTTGTAGCCGCCGTGCTCGCCTTCCCGTTCGGACCACACTTCAATGCGCCAGCCCATTTGCTCGGCATAGCGACTGTACATGCGAAACAGATCGCCAGCGAAAATAGCGGCTTCGTCGCCGCCAGTGCCGGCGCGAACCTCGAGGAACACATTGGCGGAGTCCTGCGGATCCCGGGGCAGAAGCAGGGTCTGCAGTTCCAGTTCGAGCTCCGCCAGCCGCTCACTGGTGCTGTCGATCTCCTCCTCGGCCATGGCCACGATTTCCTGGTCTGACTCCGCCAGCATTTGCCGGGCCTCCTCCAGGTCTTCGCGGACCCGGTGGTATTCGGCATAACACCGCACCAGGGCCTCCAGCTCGGAATACTCCCGCGAGAGGGCGCGGAAGCGGTCCTGATCGGCGATGGTTTCAGCGTCACCAAGCAGGGCGGACACTTCCTCGTGACGATCCGCGAGAGCGTCGAGTTTGGTCAGCAGCGAGGACTTCATTGCAGTATGCGTTGCCCGGGTGAGGGGCTGGAAACATCCCTCGCCGGCTCTTCCGCGTTCGCTTCCGCCACTCGCTCCGTGCCGCCGGCCGCTGCAGCAGCGCCCGCGGCCGAGGCGCCTCCAACCGACTCCAGCCCCAGCAGCTTGCG
>JBGTGB010000082.1:0-26624 GCA_041746975.1 Haliea sp.
GGTGCAGCTGGCCTTCGCGACGAATGTCCGGGTGGATGCGCTGCGGGAATGGCTTGGGCCGGCGCTGCCGCCCCTGGTCAGCGGAGCCGCTGTCATCAACGGCACACTGGATTTCGCTCCGCAGAGTCTGCCGCGGGTGCAGATCACATCAGACCTGCAGGGTCTGATGCTGGAATTGCCGGCCACCTGGGCCAAGCCCGGGGAGGTTAGCCTGCCCTTCGCACTGCAGGCCGAGCTGGGGGCGCGGCCGCTACAATTGGAACTGAGTGGTGGGCGGCGCTGGCATGCCTTGCTCAGCATCGGCGAGGAGGGCCTCGAAGGGGCTGCGCTGGGCTTGCAGGACCGCTCGCTGCCGCTGGTGCCGGGTCGGCTGCGGATTTCCGGCCACGCTGCCCTGATCGACGTCGGTGCCTGGCAGGAGCTGCTCGCGGGGCTACCCGGGTGGCCATTGGATGATCAAATGCCCGAGGGCCTGCAGCTGTCGGTGGAGCAACTGCTGATCGACAGCCTGCAGTTCCAGGGGCAGGACTGGCGGCGGGTGCTCCTGGATCTGGAGCAGACGGCGGACCGGTGGCGGATCGGGCTGGAGACAGACTGGGCCCAGGGGGGCGTCACAGTCGCTGACGACCTCGCCACTGGCCGCATCGATCTGGCGTACCTTGATTTGACCGGTTTCGGTCCTGGCGGCGGCGAGTCGGACCCCGCGCAATTCAGGGACTGGCCGGCACTCGAGGTCGACATTGCAGAACTGCAGCGCGGCGGGCGACCGCTCGGGCATCTGGCCTTCGGCCTGGAGCCGGGAGAGGAGCATCTGCAGGTTTGGCGTATTCGCGGTGAACTGCTGGGTTTTAACCTGCCTGCAGAGGCCCCGGGCAATCTCCTGTGGAATGCCGACGGCTCCCACCTGCAGGCAGAACTGGTGGCCGCTGACCTCGGCGACAGCCTGGCGGCACTGGGCTATGAACGGATCGTGGAGACCAGCGGCGGACGCTTTGGCCTGGATCTGCGCTGGCCTGGCCCGCCGCAAAAGTTTTCCCTGGCGAGCAGCAGCGGTGGGCTGGCGGTGGCGGTGGACGAGGGTCGGTTCTTGACCGCCTCGGCGGGGGCCTCGGGCACCCTGCGGGTGGTCAGCATCCTCAACCTTGCCGATATTATCCAGCGCCTGAGCCTGACCCAGCTGTTTGAGTCGGGAATCCCCTTTGACAGCATGGTCGGGAGGGTCAACTTCGCTACGGGCGTTATCGAGGTGCCGCAGCTGGACGTCGCCGGAGCCGCCACCGGCTTTCGCTTCAGCGGCAGTTCGGATGTCGCCTCCCGCAGTCTCAGTGGTGAGATGGTGGCCACCCTGCCGGTGGCCAACAACCTGCCCTGGGTGGCGGCATTGACGGCCGGCCTGCCGATAGCGGCGGGTGTCTTTGTGGTCAGCAAGCTGTTTGCGAAGCAGGTATCGCAGTTATCCAGTGCCGTCTACAGCATCGGCGGCACCTGGGATGAACCGCAGATCCGTCTCGACCGCATTTTTGACACCGGCAATGGCCGCAGCGGGCGCAGCGAGTCCAATGGAGGTGAGGCTGAGGCTCAGCCTTCGGGGAGCGAATCCGCGGCCGATTCCGCGGCAGAGTCATCCAGCTCCCGCAAGTAACGGAACAGCTTGCGCCTCGCTGCGGGCGCCTGGTTGCGCTGCTGCTCGCGCTGGTCCTGCAGCAGCAGCTGGCGTAGCTGTTGGCGGTCGGCCTCCGGCCAGCGATCGAGGATATCCTCTATGCCCGGCAGCCCCGCGGCCAGCAAGCGGTCACGCACCTGCTCAAGGCCCTGGAACTGCGCCGCAGCCTGGTTGCGCTCCCGGTCCAGGGCGTCCAGGGCCTCGGCAATCGGTTCGGCGTCAATGTCGCGCATCAACTTGCCGATAAACTGCAGGTGGCGCCGCCGGGCGCTGTTGGAGGTGATGCGGCGAGTTTCCTGAATGGCGTCGGTCAGTCGCTGGTCCTCGATCGGAATCTTGCGCAGCTGCTTGTCGCTGAGTCCGACCAGGGTTTCACCCAGCGTCTGCAGGGCGGTCATCCGGCGCTTCAGCTCACTTTTGCTGGGCCCTTCGGGCAGGTCGTCGTAGTCATCAGTGGATTCGTAGTCAGGCATAGAACCAGGTCGCCAGGCCGAGGAAAGAGAAGAATCCAACCACATCCGTAACCGTGGTCAGCACCACGCCACCGGCCAGGGCCGGATCAATTTTCATCCGCTTCAACAGCAATGGCAGGGCAGCGCCGGTAAAGGCGGCGGTGAACAGGTTGATAATCATGGCCAGCGCGATGATCAGGCCCAGGCTCCAGTCGCCAAACCAGAGCGAAGCGGCGACCGCCACTACCGACGCCCACAGCATGCCATTGAGTGCCCCCGCGGCAACCTCCCGTCTGATCAGCCAGGCCTCATTGTTCTTGCTGACCTGGCCCAGGGCGATACCGCGCACCATGACGGTCAGGGTCTGGGTGCCGGCTATACCGCCCATGGATGCGACGATGGGCATCAATACCGCCAGGGCCACGACTTTCTCAATAGTGTCCTGGAACAGGTTGATTACCGAAGACGCGAGGAAGGCGGTGGCCAGGTTGACCCCCAACCATATCGCCCTGCGGCTCGCGGTGTGCATGACCGGCGCAAAGGTGTCAGTATCATCAGAGAGGCCAGCCATGGAGGTTAGGGAGTGGTCGGCATCCTCGCGGATCACGTCCACCACGTCGTCAATGGTGATACGGCCCACAAGCCGCCCGCTGTCATCCACCACCGGCGCTGACACCCAGTCATTGCGCTCGAACTGCCGCGCCACCTCATCGTCCGGCATCCAGGCCGGGATCGGGGCGATGTCGGTGATCATCATCTCGCGTACGGTCGCGGAGGGGTCTGATACCAGCAGCGTGTTCAGCGGCAGCACGCCAATGAACTGGTCGTTGCGGTTGACCACGAACAGGTTGTCGGTCATCGCCGGTATCTCGGAGTGCCGGCGCAGGTAGCGCAGCACCACGTCGAAGGTCAGCGGCGGGCGGATGGTAATGGTGTCCGAGCTCATAAGGCCGCCGGCAGTATCGTCCGGGTAGGTCATCACCCGTTCCAGGCGAGCCCGGTCCCGATAGTCCATGGAGTCGAGGACTTCCCGGGTTACCCGGTCGGGCAGCTGCTGCAGGATGTCGGCGAGGTCATCGTCCTGCAGGTGCTCGGTGATCTGGGCGACTTCCGCGGCGTCCATGTCGCTGAGGAAGTGGCCCCGCAGCTCTTCGCCCAATTCGTTGATGACGTCGCCTTCGTCCTCCAATTCCACCATCTGCCAGAGGATGTGGCGGAACTTGGGTGGCGAGGACTCGAGCAGATGGGCTACATCGGCGGCCGGCAGCCCGTTGAGCATGCGCTTGACGTCGGCAAAGGTGCCGCTACCCAGGGCTTCTGCGAGGCGGTCGAGGCGAGCCTGTGATGTCGTGGAGCGCTGGGCCATAGGAAAAGGATCCGGTAGGTTATTCGCCCTCGTCGAAGCGGTTGCCGATCAGGGTCTGCAGCGCTGTCAGCGCAGCCTCTTCGTCTTCACCATCGATTTCGAGGTCGAGTACCGTGCCCTGGCCAGCGGCCAGCATCATGACCGCCATGATGCTCTTGCCATCCACCATCTGGCCGTCGCGGCCGGCCCTGACTGCGCAGTCATAGGCCGTGGTGCAGCCGACAAATTTGGCGGCGGCGCGGGCATGCAGCCCCAGTTTGTTGATAATTGTGACTTGTGTCTGGATCAAAGTGCCCGCTGCTACTGCAGCTCCCGGTGTCGAATGTGGACTTGCGGAAACTGCTGCTGGTAGTGCCGGAACAGCCTGGCCGCAAGATATACTGAACGATGTTGGCCACCGGTACAACCAATGGCCACGGTCATGTAGCTGCGGTTGCTGTCCCGATAATGAGGCAGCCAGCGGTCGAGGTACTGGCAGATACTGTCCAACAGTTCGCCGGTCAGCGGCTGCGCTTCGAGAAAGTCACGTACATCATCATCAAGACCGTTCTTCAGCCGCAGCTCCTTGACCCAGTGCGGGTTGGGCAGCATGCGCACGTCGAAAACCAGGTCGGCGTCGGTGGGCACCCCGCGCTTAAAGCCAAAGGACTGAATCAGAATCGACATGCTGCCGGACTGGTCGCCTACGAGGCGCTGGCGAATCGCATCCCGCAGTTCATAAATGGTCATCTGGCTGGTGTCCAGCACAAGGGCGGCGGCGCTGGCGATAGGCTCGAGCAATTGCCGCTCGCGCTCGATCGCCTCCGCCAGCGGCATCCGCTCGTCGCTCAGGGGGTGCTTGCGCCGGGTCTCACTGAAACGTTCTATGAGAACGCTGTCCTGGGCGTCCAGAAACAGAATTTCACTGTTTACGGTTTCTGGCAGCGATTCCACTATGGTGCTGAAGTCTTCCAGGTTACGCCAGGCATTGCGGGCATCAATGCAGACCGCCGCCCCGCGGAAGTGCTCGAACTCGGGGCGGCTGGCCTCCTCGACCAGCGCAGGCAGCAACGCTATGGGCAGGTTGTCGATACAGTAATAGCCCTCGTCCTCGAGCTGGTGGAGGGCGGTACTTTTTCCTGAGCCGGAGCGTCCGGATATGATTACCAGCTGCATGGGCGAGAGTTCATCCTGTCCACCCGGTGGCCCGCTGGAACAGGGCTTGCGAGTCTGGGGCGCTGCGCAGCTGGGCGCAGAAATCGGACTGACTGAACAGCCGGGCGATGCGCGCGAGAATGTCCAGGTGGGCCTGGTGGGCCTGCTCCGGAACCAGGAGTACGAAAAGAATGTCCACGGGTATGTCATCCGGGGCATCGAAATCGATGGGTTCTTCCAGGGTCGCCAGGCAGCCAACCGGCTCACTGCAGTTGGCGATCCTGCAGTGGGGAATGGCAATCCCGGCGCCGAGACCAGTACTGCCCAGGCGCTCCCGCGCAATCAGCTGGGCAAATATATCGGTGTCCGCGAGACCCGGATTTTCCTCGCTGATGATCCGCGCCAGGGTCTCGAAAAGCCTTTTCTTGCTGCTTCCCTGCGCACGGCAGACCGTGCGCAAGGGAGACAGCAGTTCGGAGAGAACTTGCATGATGTGATCCTAGTGGCCTCGGGACTTTTCCTTGTGCTTGATCAGCTGGCGGTCCAGTTTGTCGGCGAGGGCGTCGATGGCGGCATACATGTCTTCTGATTCGGCAGCGGCAAAAATATCCGCGCCGGAGATGTGGATCGTTGCTTCTGCTTTTTGCACCATTTTCTCCACAATCAGGGTCACCTCCGTATTGGTGATTTGGTCAAAGTGTCGCTGCAGCCGCTCGAATTTGCTCGCTACATATTCACGCAGCGGATTGGTGACATCTACATGGTGACCACTGACATTCAATTGCATACCTGACTCCTTCTTCATCGGAAACGTACTGCGGGGCAGTACTTTGGCATTCTAGACCAATCTCTTGCGCTCGTTGGAAGGCGGGATCAACAACATTTCCCGATACTTGGCCACCGTTCTGCGCGCTACCTGCATGCCCTGCTCTTCCAGCAGGGTAGCTATCCTGCTGTCGCTCAAGGGTTTGCGCGGATTCTCCGCCGCGACCAGCTTGCGGATCAGGGCCTTGATCGCGGTGGAGGACGCCTCGCCGCCCGAGGTGGTGCCTACATGGCTGGAAAAGAAATATTTGAGCTCGAAAATGCCGCGCGGCGTGTGCATGTACTTGCGGGTGGTTACCCGCGATATGGTCGACTCATGCATTTCGACGGCGTCGGCGATATCGTGCAACACCAGCGGTTTCATCGCTTCTTCACCGAACTCCAGAAAGTTGCGCTGGTGCTCGACAATTTTGCTGGCGACCTTCATCAGGGTCTCGTTGCGGCTGTAAAGGCTCTTCAGGAACCAGCGTGCCTCCTGCAGGTTGTCCTTGAGGAAGGTGTTGTCGGCGCTGCTGTCCGCCCGCTTGATCAGGCTGGCATAGCTGTCGTTGATGCGCAAGCGCGGAGCAATATCCGGGTTCAGTTCCACTACCCAGCGCCCGTTGCGCTTACTGACAAACACGTCCGGAACCACGTACTCGGTGGTGTCATCGCCAATATTTTCGCCCGGATTGGGATCGAGTGAGCGAATAAGTTCGAGTACGGCCTTGAGCTGGTCTTCATCCAGGCGCATGCGCCGCATGATCTGCTGGTAGTCGCCGCTGCCAAGCTGTGCCATGTGGCGGCTGACCATCAGCCGGGCCTGCTCAAGCCAGGGGGTGCTGGCCGGCTTCTGCTGCAGCTGCACCAGCAGGCACTCCTGCAGGTCGCGGGTGCAGACCCCGGCGGGCTCGAACTGCTGCAGGCAGTGCAGTACCGCGACCACCTCATCGAGGTCTATATCCAGGTCCGGTGTCAGCGCCTGATGAATATCCTCGACGCTGGTCTGCAGCCTGCCGTTGCTGTCGGTGGCGTCGATCAGAGCCAGGGCAATCACCCGGTCGGTGTCCGAGAGACGGGTCAGGTTGAGCTGCCAGCGCAACAGATCCTGCAGGCTCTCGGTGGCGTTGTTGCGGCTGTCATAGTCACCGTCGAAACTGTCCTCGCCGCTGCTGGCAGGGCCAGAGGACGAGGGCATCAGGTCCTCCCACTGGGTGTCTACCGGCAGCTCCTCGGGCAGGCTGCCCGGCTGCCAGTCCTCGGCGAGGTTCTCGCTCTGCGTGTTTTTGCCCTCAAGGCTCTCCAGCAAGCTGGCGCCAATCTGTTCGCTGATACGCTCCAGGCGGGTGACGTTGTCCACTTCGGGGTCGCTATCGAAATCGTCTTCCGCCAGTTCCAGCAGCGGATTACTGTCCAGGGCCTGCTGGATCTCCTGCTGCAGGTCCAGAGTGCTCAGCTGCAGCAGCCGGATAGCCTGCTGCAGCTGCGGCGTCATGGTCAGCTGTTGGCCAAGCTTGAGCTGTAGCGACTGTTTCATCGGCGAGCAGGTGTCATCCCGGGTACCATCTTGGATGTGGCTGTCCGAGGAGTGTAGCGCCGGCAGATGGCGCCATGCAACAGAATGGCGTGGATTTTGCTAGGCTTGTTACAGGACCCGTGCAGGACCTATTCCGGGCTCAGAGCCGGAAGTGCTCGCCCAGGTACACCTTGCGCACTCGCGGGCTCTCCAGGATTTCCTGGGCCGTGCCTTCGGCGATAATGTGGCCTTCGCCAACGATGAACGCCCGCTCGCAGATGTCCAGGGTGTCGCGCACGTTGTGATCGGTGATCAAGACCCCGATACCGCGTTTGCGCAGGTGGGTAATAATATCCTTGATGTCGCTGACCGAGATCGGGTCGACGCCGGCAAAGGGTTCATCCAGCAGGATGAAGTCCGGCTCGGTGGCCAGCGCTCTGGCGATCTCCACCCGGCGGCGCTCGCCCCCGGACAGGGACTGCCCGAGATTGGTGCGCAGGTGCGTAAGGTGAAACTCCTCCAGCAGGCGGTCACAATGGCTGAGGCGCTCCTGCTTGTTCAGGTCCGGGCGCGTTTCCAGAATCGCCAGCAGGTTGTTCTCTACCGACAGCTTGCGGAAAATCGACGCCTCCTGGGGCAGGTAGCCCAGCCCCCGGCGTGCTCTCTCGTGCATGGCCAGGGGAGTAATGTCCTCGCCATTGAGCTCGATCCGGCCTGCATCGGCGGCAATGATACCCACAATCATGTAGAAACAGGTGGTCTTCCCGGCGCCGTTGGGCCCCAGGAGTCCCACCACTTCACCGCTGGCAAGTTCCAGCGAGACATCCACCACGACCTTGCGCCCACGATAGGCCTTGGCCAGGTTACTCGCCTTCAGTTGCGCCACTGCTCGCTCCGTCTTCGTCGTTCAGGACCTGTGCGGGAATTACAACTTCGACCCTGCCACCGTCTTCGCGCCGGCCGGCGTCGGCGCGCACGCGCTGCTCGGCCATGTAGTAATCGATGGTGTCTCCGGTGACAATAGACCCTTCCTGTTCTATTCGCGCCTGCCGTCGCAGAAGCACCCGCTCCTCCGCCTTGAAATACTCAATGTGCAGAGCTGCGGCATGGATGTTGCCCTTGTTGGCCTCCGGCTGCTGCTGCATCCGCGCGGGGCTGCCTTCGGCGAGGATACGGTCCGCAGCCGCCTGCTGGTGAAAAACAGTGATTTTCTCTGCCTCGATTTGCAGGCTACCCTGCTGCATGCGCACGTTACCGGTGTAGACAGTAAATCCCTGCCGCTCATCGCGCAGCGCCTTGTCGGCGCTGATGCGGATGGGTTGCTGCCGATCTTCGGGCAGGGCACTCGCGCCGGGGGCCAGCAGCAACCAGGCCACGGCGACAATCGCCGCCCGCAATGGCGCCTTACAAGACCGCTGGGGATCATGAGCCTGTCGGAACATAGGTGCCCTCCACATTGGGCTCAAGCAGTATGGTTTCATTGGCCAGGTCGGCGAACATGCCGTCCGCACGCAGAGTATTGCCATCCAGGATTGCAGTCACGGCAACTTGCGACCTGGCGATTCGCAGCCTGAGATTCAATGCCATTGCCTGTGTTTGCAGGGTAGCCCCTGACTGGTCGTTGCTGAGGACGACATTTCGACGCAGGACCAACCTGCCGTCGCGGTGCGTGAGCGTACCCTGGTCGGCCCTGGCAGACCAGGTGCGATCATTGCCGTCGTGCGAATAGAAACGTGGCTGCCGCAATTCAGAGACATCCTCCAGGCGGAAGTGTTCAATCCTGGCCGCTTCCATTACTTCCGCCAGAGCCCCATCCTCGGCAAAGGTGAGGCTGCGGGTGTTGACCAGATAGGTTTGCACCACCTCTTCCGCCCCCGGTTGCGGGGAGCGGACGCTGCTGACTTCCTCCACCAGCGACCAGTACCACAGGGACAGTACGGCCAGTGCCGCAGCCAATAACAGGGTTCTCTTGCGGGCCCCCATCAGTCGAACTCCGTGATGACAGCCGACCACTGACCTCGGTGTCGCAGCAGCCATTCGCAGGCCTCCCGGACAGCACCGGCGCCACCGACGGCGGCACTGCTCCAGTCAGCGGCAGCCTGCACCTCGGCCGCGGCGTCGGCTACCGTGAGCCCCAGTCCGGCGGCCCTGATTGCGCTGAGGTCGGGCAGGTCATCACCCATGTAGGCGCACTCCGCCAGACTCAGATTCAGGCGCTCGCTCAGTTCCCGGAGGGCGGTCAGCTTGTCTTCCCGGCCCTCCATGAGGTCCGTGATGCCCAGCTCCGCAGCGCGGCGCCCGACAATTGCGGATCTGCGCCCGGTGATGATGGCCACCGTGACCCCGGCGCGTTGCAGCAGTTTGATGCCCAGGCCGTCCCTGATGTTGAAGGCCTTGAGTTCGCTGCCGTCACTGGCGTAGATTACCCGGCCGTCGCTCAGTACCCCGTCCACATCGAGGGCCAGGAGCCTTATGCCCTGGGCCAGAGTTCCGATATCTGCGCCACCTGTGGCAGCCATATCAGGCAATACCTGCTTGCAGCAGACTCATCAGATGGAGTACTCCGACCATCTTCTCACCATCTTTGACCACCAGCGAGGTGATCTTGTTCTCCTCCATGATGCGCAGGGCCTCCGCGGCGAGCATGTTGGGGGCGATGGTCTTGGGGCTGGTGGTCATCAGGGCGCTGATCAAGGTGCTGCGGACAGCGACATCCTCATCCAGCGCGCGGCGCAGGTCACCGTCGGTAAAGATACCCAGCAGCTCATCATCGGCACCGGTAACGGTGGTCATGCCCAGGCCCTTGCGGCTGATCTCGAGCAGGGCCGCGGCCAGTACTGTGTTGACCTGGACCCGCGGGATTGCGGTGCCGGTATGCATGACATCCTCGACCTTGAGCAGCAGCTTTTTGCCGAGGGTGCCGCCGGGATGGGAAAACGCAAAGTCCTCCGCAGTGAAACCGCGAGCTTCCAGCAGCGCTATGGCCAGCGCGTCCCCCATGACCAGCGCCGTGGTGGTACTGGACGTGGGCGCAAGATTGAGCGGGCAAGCCTCGGTTGCCACGCCGGTGTTAAGGTGTGCATCGGCAGCCTCTGCCAGCGGCGAGCGGGGATCACCGGTCATGCTGACCAGGGGAATTCCAAGACGCTTCAGCAAGGGTAACAGGGTGACAACTTCCGGAGAGCGGCCGCTATTGGACAGGGCGACGACGGCATCATCGGCAGTAATCATGCCAATATCGCCGTGACTGGCTTCGGCGGGGTGCACGTAAAAAGACGGCGTACCGGTGCTGGCCAGGGTCGCCGCAATCTTGGTGGCAATATGTCCGGACTTGCCCATGCCGGTCACGATCACCCGGCCGCGAATGTCCAGCAACAGTTCACAGGCTTTGACGAAGTCGCCGTCTATGCGCTGCTCCAGCGCAGCCACGGCGTCGCATTCCATGCGAATAGTGCGCCGCGCGGAGGCAACATAGGCTTCATTGTCGTGTGCGTGCATTGGGGGCCTGGCGGCTCAGCGCGTCCTGTACAGCCAGTAATAGTACAGCGCGTACACCGAGAGTAACAGCACGCCCACCGAACGGCCTATGTAGGCTTGCCCGCCTTCGCCCGATCTGCGCCGGTGGCGGCTGAGAAAGATCGCGGCGGCAAGCAGCACCGTGAGAGCGGTCATGGTCAGGTAGTCCCGATACAGCACCATGGGCGCGAGAACCTCGGGCGTGACCAGGCCGGGGATCGCCATTACCGCCAACAGATTGAACAGATTCGAGCCGATGATGTTGCCAACGGCGATGTCCGTGTGCCCACGCAGGGCGCCGGCGACGGTGGCAGCCAGTTCCGGCAGGCTGGTGCCAATGGCCACCACGGTCAGCCCGATCACCAGTTGCGACACGCCGAGCTGTTGGGCAATGTCAGTGGCGCCCCAGACCAGGAGCCGTGAGCTGGCTACCAGCAGCAGCAGTCCGATGAAGAAAATCAGCCAGGACTTGCCGAGGCCGCGCGGGGCCGCCGCAATGCTGGAAACCTCGTGCAGCAATTCGGGATCGGCTTCTGCGCTACGTACCATCTGGGTCATGATGATGGCGAGTGTCGCCAGCATGATCAGGCCATCGACGCGCGACAGGACACCGTCGAGGATCAGCAGGGCAGCCCCCAGGGTTACCATCAGCAGTGCCGGCAGCTCTCGCCGCATACAACTCGGCTGGACGGTCATGGGCGCAATGATCAGGGTCGCACCCAGTACCAGGCCGATATTGGCAATATTGGAGCCAATTGCGTTGCCGATGGCGAGTTCCCCGGCATCTGTCAGCGATGCGGTAACCGAGACCAGGATCTCAGGTGCCGAGGTACCTATGGAGACGATGGTGAGTCCGATGATGATGGGTGACAGCCCCATGTTGGAGGCAATCGCCGCGGCTCCGGTGATAAAGAGGTCAGCGCTCCAGATCAGGATCACGAAGCCGACAAGGATGGCGGCCGTGGCAAGTGTCATGTCACCCAGCATAAGTCTCAGGATCCTGTTAAAATGGTCAGCTGCCGAACTATTGAACTGTACCCCTGAGGGGATGTCAAAATGCAGGTCAAGTCGACCCGCCGGGTACTGGCGCGGGGCAGGCAGTATACAGAGCGCCAGCAAATTTGTGTTAATTCAAGGATCACGTTATGAAGCGATTGCTGCAGTTTGCCGCATCCCTGGTACTGGCCGGTACCGCTACCATGGCCCTTGCCGCGGACACCAGCGTGGACACCGCTCCACCCGAGGGCGCCCATGAAGTGGTGCGCCAGGCGACGGAAGCGGTGATGTCGACGGTGGACGAGGCCCAGGCCTACATTGATGACGAGCCGGAGCGATTCTACGGCCAGCTGCGGGACATTCTGGACACGGTCGTCGACTTCCGCGGCTTCGCCCGCAGCGTGATGGGCCCCTACGCCAGCAACGACCGCTATCGCTCCCTTGACGCCGAGGGCCGTGAGCAGCTGCGGGAACAGCTGGAGCAATTCACCGAGGTTATGCGTCTCGGCCTGGTGCGTACCTACGGCAAGGGACTGTTGGCCTTCGGCGGCTCCCGCATAGAGGTGCCCGAGCTCAGCGAGGAGGAAGCCGCTGGATCCCGTGTGGCCGTGCGCCAGTTGATTTTCAGCAATGGCAGCGAGCCCTATGTGCTGGTGTACCAGATGGGCCGCAACAAGGATGGCTCCTGGAAGCTGCGCAACATGGTCATCGAGAATGTCAATCTCGGGGAAATCTACCGCAGCCAGTTCGAGTCCGCCGCGCGCAGGCACAATGGCGATCTGGATAAGGTCATTTCGGAATGGACGTCGGTCGAGATCAAAACCTGAGCACAAACTGGTAGAGCCCGGCCGCGCGGCCTGCGCAGCCCGGCCGACCTGCGCGGCCCGACCGACCTACACTCGCCATGACGCCCGAATTCTCCTAGAATGCGCCTCTTTTGCCCGACAAGGGCGAACTCGCAGAGGAACGGACATGATGGATTCGGCAACGGTCTCAGCATTGCTCGAAGCACATCTCGAAGGTTGCCAGATCCAGGTCGAGGGGGAGGGCAACCGCTATGACATTACGGTGATCGGCGAAGTTTTCGAGGGCAAGCGTCCGGTGCAGCGCCAGCAGCTGGTCTACGCGGCACTCAATGAGCAGATCGCCAACGGCAGTATCCACGCGGTGAATATCCGCACCTTCACCCCGGACCAGTGGCAGGCCGGCGCGTGAACCCGGATCACAGCAGGAGCATCTAGTGGACAAGCTGGCTATTCGCGGCGGGCGGCGCCTGGACGGGGAACTGCGGATTTCGGGGGCCAAGAATGCTGCGCTGCCCATCCTCGCGGCCACGTTGTTGACCGAAGAGCTCGTCACCATTCGCAACCTGCCGCATCTCAATGACATCACCACCATGATCGAGTTGCTGGGCTGCCTTGGGGTCGATCTCACCCTGGACGAAAAGCTCAGCGTCGCAGTCAACGCCAGCCAGCTCACCGGGTTCTCTGCACCCTATGAGCTGGTAAAAACCATGCGCGCCTCGATCCTGGTGCTGGGGCCCATGGTGGCGCGTTTCGGCAAAGCCCATGTCTCCTTTCCCGGTGGTTGCGCGATAGGCAGCCGCCCCGTCGACCTCCATCTCAAGGGCCTGGAGGCCATGGGTGCGAGTATTTCCGTGGACAATGGTTACATCAATGCCGAGGTCCAGGGGCGCCTGCAGGGTGCCCGCATTGTCATGGAGACAGTGACGGTGGGTGGCACCGAGAATCTGATGATGGCGGCCACGCTCGCCAATGGCCGCACGGTACTGGAGAATGCTGCCCGCGAGCCCGAGGTGGTTGACCTCGCGGAATGCCTGATCGCAATGGGAGCCAGGATCCGCGGTCACGGCACGGACACCATCGTGATCGAGGGTGTCGAACGCCTGCACGGATGTGACTACACGGTGATGCCAGACCGTATCGAGACCGGTACCTACCTGGTAGCCGCTGCAGCTACGGGTGGCCGGGTGCTGCTGAAGGGGACCTGCCCGCACGCACTGGAAGTTGTCCTGGCCAAGCTGGAGGAAGCCGGTGCCAGGATAGAGCAGGGCGAGGACTGGGTGTCCCTGGACATGGCGGGCAAGCGGCCGAGGGCCGTGAGCGTCAAAACCGCTCCTTATCCCGGTTTTCCGACGGACATGCAGGCTCAGTTTACCGCCATGAATGCGGTAGCCGAAGGGACCGCGACTGTCACCGAGACCGTTTTCGAGAACCGCCTGATCCAGACCCACGAAATGAACCGCATGGGGGCCCACATTGTCATTGAGGGGCACACGGCGATCATTACCGGCCAGCCCGGCCTGCAGGGGGCTCCGGTTATGGCCAGCGACCTGCGCGCATCCGCCAGTCTGGTGATCGCCGGCCTGGTCGCCCAAGGGGAAACTGTCATCGACCGTATTTACCATATTGATCGCGGCTACGAACGGATAGAGGAGAAACTGCAGACCCTGGGTGCGGATATCCGCCGCCTGTCGAGCTGAGACTGTCATGAGCAAGCCGCTGACCATGGCCCTCACCAAGGGTCGCATCCTCAAGGAGACCCTGCCGCTGCTGGCTCGGGCCGGTATAGAGCCGCTCGAAGACATCGACAGCAGCCGTAAACTGATCTTTGCCACCACCCGCGCAGACCTGCAGCTGGTGGTGATTCGCGGTACCGATGTGCCAACCTATGTGCGCCATGGCGCGGCAGACCTGGGTGTGGTGGGTAAGGACATCCTGCTGGAACACGGCGCCGAAGGTTTATATGAGCCTCTCGATCTGGGTATTGCCCGCTGCCGCCTGATGACTGCCGGCCCAGTGGGCTGGCAGGGCACCGGTGCCCGGGTGCGCGTCGCCACCAAGTTTGCCAACATTGCCCGGCGCCACTTTGCTGCCCAGGGCGTACACGTCGACGTTATCAAGCTCTACGGGGCCATGGAGCTGGCACCGATAATGAATCTGGCCGATCTGATCGTGGATATCGTTGACACCGGCAATACCCTGCGCGCCAACGGCATGGAGCCGCTGGACGAAATTGCCCGAATCAGTTCCCGACTGATCGTCAACAAGGCAGCCATGCGTTCCCACTACCGCGCTATTCAGGGGCTGGTGGATCAGCTGGCGGCTACGACTGGAGCAGACTGATGCAGCGGCTGGCAACAACAGATGGGGACTTTGCGGCGCGTCTGGCTGCGTTGACCGAGTGGGAGGCAGGGCTGGACGCTGCCGTGGAGCAGACTGTTGCCGGAATCCTGGCGGATGTCCGCGCCCGGGGTGATACGGCCCTGCTCGAGTACACGGCCCGGTTTGATCGCTTGCAGCTGGCCGCTGCCGCCGAGCTGGAGATTTCCCGCGAGCGGATTGCCGCGGCCTTGGCGGCGATCCCGGATGCGCAGCGCGCGGCGCTGGAGCAGGCGGCCACCCGGGTGCGCAGCTATCATGAGCACCAGCGCCAGAACAGCTGGCAGTATCACGACGCCGAGGGCAACCTGCTGGGTCAGCAGATTACCCCGCTGGACCGGGTCGGCATCTATGTGCCTGGCGGCAAGGCCAGCTATCCGTCATCCGTGCTGATGAATGCGTTGCCCGCCCAGGTCGCTGGCGTCGCGGAAATTATCATGGTGGTGCCGGCTCCGGACGGCGAGCTCAACGATCTGGTACTGGCGGCTGCGGCCATTGCCGGGGTCGATCGTGTCTTCACCCTGGGCGGTGCCCAGGCAGTGGCGGCCTTGACCTTCGGCACCGGCACTGTGCCTGCGGTAGACAAGATAGTCGGCCCCGGCAACATGTATGTCGCTACCGCCAAGCGCCAGGTGTTTGGCCGGGTGGGAATCGATATGGTCGCGGGTCCCTCCGAGATTCTGGTGATCTGCGATGGCTCCACTGACCCCGACTGGGTAGCGATGGACCTGTTCTCCCAGGCTGAGCACGATGAGAACGCGCAGGCAATTCTGTTGAGTCCGGATGCCGCCTACCTGGACCAGGTGGCGGCGAGCATTGAGCGCCTGTTGCCGACCATGGAGCGGGCGGAGATCATTCGCGCCTCCCTGATGGGTCGCGGCGCCATGGTGCTGACCCGGGATCTGGCCGAAGCGGTGGCGGTCAGCAATCAGCTGGCTCCGGAACACCTGGAGCTGTCGGTAGCGGACCCGGAGGCGCTGCTGCCCGCCGTGCGTCACGCCGGCGCCATCTTCATGGGCCGCTACACTTCGGAGAGCCTGGGCGATTACTGTGCCGGCCCCAATCACGTGCTGCCTACCTCGCGAACGGCGCGCTTCTTCTCGCCCCTGGGGGTCTATGACTTCCAGAAGCGCAGCTCGCTGATCATGTGCAGTGAGCAGGGGGTGCAGTCGCTCGGCCGGATTGCCTCCGTGCTGGCGCGGGGCGAACAGCTGACCGCCCACGCCCGCAGCGCGGAGTACCGCCTGAAGTAACTCTGGAGGCAACCCAGGCGCCGGTGCTGTTTCTTACAGCATCGGTGACTGCCGCAAGGTGCCGACGATGGCCTGCAGGTCCAGTGACTGACTGTTGCGCACCACCGTGATATCGACCTTGTCGCCAGGCCGCAGCTGGGCGATGCGGTGCATGGTCAGGCGTCCGTCCTGCACCGGTTCGTTGTCGATGTGGGTGATGATGTCCCTGACTCTGACGTCGGCACGTTGGGCGGGACTACCGGCGGCGACGGCGGTAACCTCCAGCAGCTGCATACCCGGGCGCTGCCCGTTCAGGCCCCGCACCGGCGCCACGCTCACCCCCAGCCAGCCGCGGATGACCTCGCCGTAGCGGATGAGGTCCGCCATTACAAACTGTGCCAGGTTGGCCGGAATCGCCAGGCTGATACCAATGCCGGTGGAAGCGCCACGCGATTGGTCACCTCCGGTATAAATCAGAGTGTTGATACCCAGCAGTTCACCCCTGGCGTTGATCAACGCGCCGCCGGAGTTCCCCAAATGAATGATGGCGTCAGTCTGGATGTAATCTTCGTAGACCGAAAGCTGCAGACCATAGCGGCCCAGAGCCGAAACAATGCCCTGGGTGACCGAGTGGCCGAAGCCCAGCGGGTTGCCGATCGCCAGCACCACGTCGCCAGCGCGGGCGCTGTCCGAGTCAGCGATGGCGACCGGCTGTAGATCAGCCAGCTCCACGTGCAGCACAGCCAGGTCGGTGGCCGGGTCGGTGCCAATGACGACGGCGTTGGCTGAGCGCCCGTCGTGCAGCAGTACCTGGATAGCATCGGCTTCGTGGATGACATGATTGTTGGTGAGAATGTGGCCCTCTGCGGTCATGATCACGCCAGAACCCAGGGAGCGCTCGATTCGCTGCCGCTGGCCGGGGGGTGGGTCAAAGCGGCGGTAGAGCATCTCATCCCGCAGGGGGTTACTGCGGGTTGGTATAAGTTTCGCTGTATAAATGTTCACGACGGCCGGCGTCGCACTGCGCACCGCCGTGGCGTAGCTCGCTGTGGCGCCGTCATCGCTGACAGGCTCGGGCTTCGGCACCAGTACCCAGCGGTCCAGGATCAGCAGCGCCGCCAGCAAGCCGGCAATGGCTGGCCAGATCATGAATCGCAGGCTGTCGGTCATAGAGCAGGGGCCATGTGTCGGTTCGCGACTGCATTGTATATGATGGCGGGCGCTACGGCAGCCGTGAACCTGCCATCATCTGCACCTGGACCCCAATATGCCTGTAGATCTTCAGCGCCTGGTCACCTACACCGACGATCTGCTACAAACGGAGCGCTTCGCCGATTACTGTCCCAATGGCCTGCAGGTGCAGGGCCGTGGCCAGGTGCAACGTATTGTCAGCGGGGTAACGGCCTGTCAGCCACTGCTGGATGCTGCCGCCGAGCTGGGTGCGGATCTGGTGCTGGTGCATCATGGTTTCTTCTGGCGTGGCGAGGCCCAGCCGGTAGTGGGCATGAAGCGGCGTCGGCTGGGCACGCTGTTACAGCACGATATCAGCCTGCTGGCCTACCACCTGCCGCTGGACGCCCACCCGGAGCTGGGCAACAACGCGCGTCTGGGGGAGTTGCTCGGGATTTGCAACCAGCAACCCCTCGATGCGGGCAACCCCGAGGGCGTGGGTAACATCGGTACCCTGCCGGCGCCCCTGCAGGCCTCCGCCCTGCTGGCGCGGCTTGAGACCCTCACCGGGCGGGCGCCGCTGCACATTGGCGACGCTGCCCTGCCGGTGCAGCGCATTGCCTGGTGCACCGGCGCTGCCCAGTCCTATATCGGCGCGGCGGTGGCCGCCGGTGCAGACCTGTTCCTCACTGGCGAAGCTTCGGAGCAGACGGTGCATATAGCCAGGGAGGAGGGGCTGCAGTTCATTGCTGCCGGCCATCACGCCACGGAGCGCTACGGGGTGCAGGCGCTGGGAGAGCACCTGGCGGCGCATTTCGGGCTGGAACACCGGTTTGTGGATATAGACAATCCGGTCTGAGCTTGGCGCCTGTTGGGGCTGTCTCAGTCGTCAGTGTCATGGGTCTCACGCCTGCGGGTGCGGTCAATGCCAAACTCTTCGTTGAGCATGCCCTTTTCTTCCGGAGAGGATTTCGGGGCATAGTCCAGCGGCGGCTGAATGCGGGCCAGGTGGGCGGGAATCTCGGCGTCGTCGGCGCGCCCCTCTTGCTGCAGCCGCCCCAGGGCTACCGGGCCGTGCTCCTGGCACAGCGCTTCGGCGCCGCTGGCCAGATGATTGTGCACGTTGCGGTAGCTGTCGGTCAGGCTATTGAGTAGCGCAGCTGTCTGGGTGAAGTGCTCGACAACTTCTTCCTCATAGACCCGCTTGTCCTGGGCCAGTTGGTCCAGCTTGCGCTCGGTTTCGCGCAGACGCTGGCTGTCAGTGGAAGTGCTCCGGCCCAGAAACAGGCCAATGCCGAGGCCGCCCAGGAGGGAAATGACGCCGGTGGCGATCAGGATCGTCAGACTATACACGGAAATTCCTCTTACCATGGTTACGAGCCCTCCAAGTATACCGAGGCGAAGCGGGGCAGTCTCGTTTTCCGGGACTTTGTCTGTGTGGCCCTGCAGTCGCCGCTCTGTTGCCAAGGCCCCGGGGCGCCGTTAGAGTGAGTCGCCGTCGCCTTCAACCTACCTGCACCGGATATTCGCTTGAGCCAGTCATCACCCAGCCCCTGGCAACGCTACCAGGCCGACCTGCAGCGGGAGGGATTCTCTTACGACCCTGCCCAGGAGGCGGCCGTGCGCCTGCTGCAGGACCTGTATGAGCGTCTTTTGGCGCGGGAGACCCGCCGCTCGTCCTGGTGGCGACTGTGGCGACGGCAGCCGTCAGAGCCGGAGCAGGGGCTCTACCTGTGGGGCGGTGTCGGTCGCGGCAAGACCTACCTGGTCGATACGTTCTTCGAATGCCTGCCCATTGAGGCCAAGCTGCGGGTGCATTTCCACCGCTTCATGCAGCGGGTGCACGCCGAGCTCAAACAGTTGCCGGGCGAGAAAAACCCTCTCTTGCTGGTCGCGGACCGGCTTGCCTCTGAAGCCCGGGTGATTTGCTTTGACGAGTTCTTCGTTACTGACATCGCCGACGCGATGATCCTCGGCGGTCTGTTTGAGGCCCTGTTTGCGCGCGGCGTGACCCTGGTGGCAACGTCCAATATCGAACCCGCCCTCCTGTATGAGAACGGCCTTCAGCGGCAGCGCTTCCTGCCCGCTATCGCGCTGCTGGAGCGCCACACGAGGGTGGTCAACGTGGATGCCGGTATCGACTACCGCTTGCGCACCCTGGAGCAGGCCGAGCTCTACCATTATCCCCTCGATGAGGGCGCGGACCGCAGCCTGCAGCAAAGCTTTGAGCGGCTGGCGCCGCACCCGGGGCGGCCCGGGGAGAAGCTGTTGATCAATGGCCGCCAGATTCGCTGCCGCAGCCTGGCGGACGATGTGGTGTGGTTCGATTTCGCCGAGCTTTGCGAGGGGCCACGGTCCCAGAATGACTATATAGAGCTGGCCCGGATCTTCCACGCGGTGGTGCTGTCGGGGGTGCCTGCCCTGGGGGCCGGCAATGAAGACGCCGCCCGCCGCTTCGTCAACCTGGTCGACGAGTTCTACGATCGTAACGTAAAACTGGTGATGGCTGCTGACAGACCCCTGTCCGGCCTGTATGATGGCGCCCGCCTGCAGTTCGAGTTCCAGCGCACTGTATCCCGCTTGCAGGAAATGCAGTCCCACGAATACCTGGCGAGGGAACACCGCCCCTGAGCGCCGCGGAGCGGTATCGGGGTGCCGTTGTGGCCCCATTGCCGGGGGTTGTGGCAGTCGTAATTTTTGAGCTTGAAAAGCCGGGTGCGAAGCAGTAGTATTCGCGCTCTCGAAATTGGAGCCCTCCAAGAGGCGTTTATTCATGAAAACTTATAGTGCCAAAGCCGAAGAAGTGACCCACGACTGGTTCGTGGTAGACGCTTCTGACAAGACCCTGGGGCGTCTGGCCAGCGAAATTGCTCACCGCCTGCGCGGCAAGCACAAGGCGGAATACACGCCCCATGTCGACACCGGTGACTACATCGTGGTGGTCAATGCAGAGAAGGTTCGGGTTACCGGCGCCAAGGCCAAGGACAAGATGTACTACCACCACACCGGCTTCATCGGTGGCATCAAGTCAATTTCCTTCGAGAAGTTGATCGACAAGGCGCCGGAGCGGGTGATCCAGACCGCGGTCAAGGGCATGCTGCCCCGCAACCCGTTGGGTCGTGCCATGTTCAAGAAGTTGAAGGTGTATGCGGGCGCTGAGCATCCGCATACTGCGCAGCAGCCGCAAGCACTGAACATCTAACGGAAACTCTCTATGTCAGCTACTCAATATTACGGCACCGGCCGCCGCAAAACCTCTACCGCGCGCGTGTTCATCCAGAATGGTGGTGGCAACATCACGGTCAACAAGCGTTCGCTGGACCAGTATTTTGGTCGTGAAGTGGCGCGCATGATCGTGCGTCAGCCCCTGGAGCTGGTAGAACTGGCCGGTAAATTCGACATTAATGTGACGGTTGAAGGCGGTGGCAGTTTTGGTCAGGCCGGCGCTATTCGGCACGGCATTACCCGCGCGCTGATGGACTACGACGAGTCGCTCCGCGCCACCCTCCGCCGCGCGGGCTATGTGACTCGCGATGCCCGGGAAGTCGAGCGGAAGAAAGTGGGTCTGCGCAAGGCGCGCAAGCGTCCACAGTACTCCAAGCGCTGATTGTTCGGTTGGCCCTCCGGGCCGACTGCCGCGTCTCGAAAACGTCCGGTTTGGATCCCAGGCCGGGCGTTTTTTTGTGTTGGGAAACAGGCGCTTGCGCACTCTGTCTGGTTTGGCGGCGGGGCCTTGCCTTGTCATGAACCGGCAAAGTCATTACTATTTGCAGCATTTTTTGCGAAGTGGTCCCCAAGGTCTGGAAGCTCCGTGCCACAGGCCGGCAATCAGGAGAAAAAAGCATGAGTAGCGATGGCGTTAACACCGGCAGGAGACGCTTCCTGACGGCCGCGACGAGTGTAGTTGGCGTCGCTGGCGCTGTAGGTATTGCTGTGCCGTTCGTCGGGTCCTGGAACCCGTCGGCCAAAGCCAAGGCCGCTGGCGCGCCTGTGAGGGCGGACATCAGCAAACTGGAGCCCGGCCAGATGGTCGTGATTGAGTGGCGCGGAAAGCCGGTCTATGTCGTCTACCGGACTGAAGAGCAACTCGCCGATCTCGACAAGCTGACTCCTGAACTGAAGGATCCGGATTCGTCCGGTTCCATCCAGCCCGACTATATTGACGGCGCCGCCCGGGCCATCCGCCGTGAAATCTTTGTCGCTGAAGGTCTGTGCACGCACCTGGGCTGCGCTCCCAAGTATCGCCCTGAGGTCGGGGCCGCGGACCTCGGCGGTGACGAGTGGCTGGGCGGTTTCTTCTGTCCCTGCCACGGCTCCAAGTTTGATCTCTCCGGACGCGTCTACAACGGTGCCCCGGCATCAACCAACCTGGTGATTCCGCCCTATTTCTATGAGAGCGACACCGTTATGGTAATCGGCATGGACGCGGAGGCAGCCTGATGATCAATATGCTTGTTGGATTGCGGGATTGGGTGGATGAGCGCCTGCCGATCGTGCGCGCCTGGAACACCCATATGGGCCAGTATTATGCGCCCAAGAACTTCAATCTCTGGTACTACTTCGGTGTGCTGTCCCTGCTGATCCTTGTCAACCAGCTGCTGACCGGCATCTGGCTGACCATGAACTATACTCCCACCGCGGAGGAGGCCTTCGCCTCCGTCGAATACATCATGCGGGACGTCGACTACGGCTGGATGCTGCGCTACATGCACTCCACCGGCGCTTCGGCTTTTTTCGTGGTTGTCTATCTGCACATGTTCCGCGCCCTGATCTACGGTTCTTACAAGAAGCCGCGCGAGCTGATCTGGATTTTCGGCATGCTGATTTTCGTGGTGCTGATGGCGGAAGCCTTTGTCGGTTACGTCTTGCCCTGGGGCCAGATGTCCTATTGGGGTGCGCAGGTGATCATCTCCCTGTTCGGTGCCATTCCGGTAGTGGGTGAAGACCTGGTGACCTGGATCCGCGGTGACTACCTTATTTCCGGGGTCACGCTGAATCGCTTCTTTGCCCTGCACGTTGTGGCCCTGCCTATCGTGCTGCTGGCACTGGTCGTGCTGCACCTGCTGGCGCTGCACGAAGTGGGCTCCAACAACCCGGACGGGGTAGAGATCAAGAAGAAGAAAGGCCCGGACGGCATTCCGCTTGACGGCGTGGCTTTCCACCCTTACTACACTGTGCACGATCTGCAGGCGATCGGCGTCTTCCTGTTCATTTTCTGCGTGGTCATGTTCTTTATGCCGGAAATGGGCGGATTCTTCCTGGAGTACGCCAACTTCGAAGAAGCCAACCCCCTGAAGACCCCGGATCACATCGCCCCGGTCTGGTACTTCACCCCCTACTACTCCGTCCTGCGCGCCGTGCCGGACAAATTCTGGGGTTTCGTGGCCTTTGCCGCCTCGGTAGCGATCCCGTTCCTGTTGCCCTGGCTGGACCGCAACCCGGTCAAATCCTGGCGCTATCGCGGCAATCTGAACAAGATCATGCTGGTGCTGTTCGTTGCCTCCTTCCTGATCCTCGGCGTGCTGGGCGTCAAGGCGCCGACGCCGGAGCGCACCTTCCTGGCCCAGGTCTGCTCGGTGTTCTACTTTGCCTTCTTCCTATTGATGCCGATCTGGTCGACGCTGGACAAGACCAAGCCGGTGCCCGAGCGCGTCACCATGGATGGCGGTGTGGGTATCTGGGGCAGTCTTGCTGGCCTGGCGTTGATTCTCGCCCTGACCATTCTGCCGCTGAAAGCGGTGGGCGCCGCCGGTGATTACAATTGCGGTACCATCCCCTGCGACGAGATCAGCGTCGACCCGGCGGACAAGCCTTCCCTGCAGAACGGCGCCAAGCTTTATATGAACTACTGCATGGCCTGCCACTCGATGAAGTTCTCGCGCTACAATCGGGTGGCGGCAGACCTTGGCATTCCGGAAGACCTGTTCGCGGAAAACCTGATCTTTGATCCGGCGGTGCGTATAGGCTCCCTGATGAACAATGCCATGGATGATGCACTGGCCAAGGTCTGGTTCGGCGTCACCCCACCGGATCTGACCCTGGCAGCGCGCGCCCGGAATCCCGACTGGTTGTACACCTATCTGCGAACCTTCTACCGCGATGACACTCGCCCCTACGGCGTCAACAACAAAGTATTCAAGGACGTGGGCATGCCCCATGTTCTGGCGGAATTGCAGGGCCTGCAGGAGTGCTCGATGGGTCCGGTCAAAGCAGGCAACGGTGGGGTCAAGCGCGATCCGCTGACGGGAGAAGCCATGCTGGAAGAACCCTGCGGACAGTTTACCCTGGCCGAGGAAGGCGCTATGGCGCCGGAGGAGTTTGACGACGCGATGTACGACCTGGTCAACTTCATGGCTTACACGGCTGAGCCGATGGCAGCCGAGCGCAAGCGTATCGGCGTCTACGCACTGTTGTTCATCGCCCTGTTCTTTATCTTTGCCTGGCTGTTGAACCGCGAATACTGGAAAGATATACACTGATTGCCCCGGACCATGGCCTTGCGGCCATGGCCCTTCACTGTTCTGGACCGCACTATGAAACGAGTTGATGAAAACGCAATGGGTGCCGTCGCCAAGCGGTCTTCCATGACTTTCTTTTCCGACAGCACCAGCCAGTACAGTCACCGGGTACGCATCGTACTTGCGGAGAAAGGGGTGACAGTGGATATGATTGAAAGCGACAGCGCACACCCACCAGCGGAACTGGCGGACCTGAATCCATACAACTCTCTGCCCACTCTGGTGGACAGGGACCTGGTGCTCTATGAATCCAAGGTGATGATGGAGTACCTGGACGAACGCTTTCCGCATCCGCCCCTGCTGCCGGTGTACCCGGTGGCACGGGCCGAGAGCCGCCTTTACATTCACCGCATCGAGAAAGACTGGTGTTCCCTGGTGGACTCCATTCTTCACTCTCGCAGTGACAACGTCGTCAGCAAGGCAACCAAGGAGCTGCGGGAGGGTATAGTCGGCATCGCGCCGATCTTTGCCGAAAAGCCGTTCTTTATGAGTGATGAATTCACTTTGGTGGACTGTTGCCTCGGCCCCATCCTCTGGCGCCTGCCTTCACTGGGCATCGATATTCGGCCGGGCAAACAGTCCAAGCCGCTGCTGTCCTATATGGACGCACTGTTCAATCGGGAGTCCTTCCAGGAAAGCCTGTCGGAGCAAGAGCGCGAGATGCGCTTGTAGCGCGCTGCCTGCCCCGTGAGTACCACTTCCAGCATGTCCGCCAGCCGCCCGTATATCATGCGGGCGCTGTACGAATGGATCGTCGACAACGACTGCACGCCCTACCTGCTGGTGGACGCCACCCGGCCGGGTGTGGAAGTTCCCAGCCAGTATGTCAAGGATGGCCAGATCGTGCTGAATGTGAGCCCCAGCGCGGTGATCGATCTGCTGATTGGCAATGAATGGGTGAGTTTCAACGGCCGCTTTGGCGGCACGCCGACGGACATTCTGGTCCCTGTAAAAGCAATTATCGGTATCTACGCACGTGAGAACGGGCAGGGTATGGTGTTCGAGCCCGAGGAGCCGCCGGAAAGCCCTGACGATCCCCCGGGGGGCGATAACGGTGCGACGCCGGGCAAGCCCGAGTCCAGGCCGGCCCTGAAGATAGTGAAGTAGCGCAGCTACTTAAGCTGTCCGTTCATCAAGGCAGCGTTTCAAAAAGCTGCACCACCCGGCTTACACCTGAAACCGACGCCGCCACATCGGCAATCCGTCGCGCTTCCGCTGCAGTCACCAGCCCCATCAGGTAGACGACGCCGTTCTCGGTCACAACCTTGGTCCGCACGCCGGGGGTGTCAAAGTTGGCGATCAGCCAGGACTTGATCTTGGTGGTGATCCAGGCGTCGTTGGTGCGGGTCAGGGCCCGCGTGGCCGGGCCAACCTCCAGCTCGTTGTAGATCCGGCGTACACCGTGGATCTTGCGGACTTCGTCCGCCGCCAGGGTCTTGAGTTGCTCGGTGTCGACCTGCCCCGCCAGCAAAACAAAGCCGTTGTAGCTTACTGCGATCGCATGCGCCTCATCGAAGCCACTGTCCGCGGCGTGGATGTTGACGATCGCCTTGATCTCAATGCTTTCATCTTCAAGGCGCTGGCCCATGGTGCGTCTGCTGGGGTCGTCTTCAATCGGATTCGCCTCGACCGAGGCGAGCATGGTGCCACAGCCAGTGGTGAACAGGCTGCCGAGGAGGATGATAAGGGGTGCGATCAGTTTCATGATGAGCTTCCGTTGTGGTTTCCAAACAGGCGGTGGTCAATCAACTCGCAAAGCAGGTGAATGACCATGGTATGTAGTTCTGTGACCCTGGGGCGCCGGTCAGCGCTGCAATTGATGGCGACATCATCGCCCCGCAGGAGCTCTGCCAGCGCGAGATCCGCGGTGTTGGACAATGCCACAACCACCATGTTCCGGTCATGGGCAGCCTGGGCAGCGCGCAGCACGCTGCCGGGAACCGTGCCGCTGCTGATACACACGAGGGTGTCACCGGGCTGACCCAGCGCCCGTACCTGGCGGGCGTAGATATCATTGAAGCCCTGCTGGCTGGCGATGCCGGTGATGCTGCTGCTGTCGCCGGCCAAAGCCATTGCCCCCAGCGCCGGCCGGTCCTGTTCAAGGCAGCCCAGCAGGGTGCCAGTCAGCAGCTGGCTGAGGCTGGCGTCGGCGCCGTTGCCACAGGCCATGATCTTGCCCTCTGCCAGCAGGGTCGCTGTCATCAGTCCCGCTGCCTGCTGGATGGGGCCGGCAAGATCGTCCACGGCCATCGCGACTGTGCTGATGACCTGTTGGAAGTTCGCGGCAATAAGCTGGTAGTCGTCATCCATCGTCCGGGTCCGGGGTGGGCGTATCAGGCGGTGAAGGCACTGCGAATCCACTTGAGCTCTGAGTCCTGCCCGGATTGTCGCGGGTCGAAGGCAATGACGTCAAATCGGCAGGGAAAATTCTGCCGGCTACCGGCGCTGCGCAGGTACAGGCTGGCGGCGCGCAGCAGCTTCTGTTGCTTGCGCCGGTCCACGGAAGCCGCGGCTGAGGCGAAGCGGCGATTGCTGCGCGCCCGCACCTCAATAAAGACCACCTGGCCGCCATCCTCGGCGATGATATCGATTTCTCCCACCTTGCAGCGGTAGTTGCGCTGCAGGATCTGCCAGCCTTGCGCCTTGACCCACTGTGCCGCCTGTTCCTCGAAGCTGTATCCATGTGCCAGCATCATTAGCCTTCCCTGGGAAAGCTGTAGTCTATGTCAGGGGCGGGTCAGTTCGCTGCCATCAAATGTGGCCAGCTCAGGCTCTCGCAGGATACGCAGGCCTGGATCCAGCCGCAGCAGGCCGGTATTGCCGCGGATCAGGGTATCAGCGCCGCCCTGCAGCTGCGCGAAGCGCGCCTGCAGCAGCCAGGCGTCGGCGCCGAGGGCGTTGAGGCGGGCAAAGTCGTCACTGGCGCCCCAACTCGACCTTTCCGCCGGATTGGAATCAGACGCCGCCAGCCCAATCGGATTGACCGCAAAAAACGAGACGTTCATGGTGTTGGCCAGTTTGATCAGGTCCCGCTGTCGAGCCGGCAAATCGAGCTGCGCGAGCCGCATACCCTCC